>JAGBFT010000003.1 GCA_017936345.1 Spirochaetaceae bacterium | reverse complement strand
CGGAGGCGGGGGTAATTCCTCTGCAATTTCACTGCTTTCCTGCACCACTTCTTGCGGGGTGCTTTCTCCTTCCGCCACAGGAACTGCTGATGCCTCGCTTGTGGTGAGGCAGGAAGAAAAGAACATGCACAGGCCAATAATCATCACACTAATAAAACTTATTTTAATCATGTTAATCTCCAAAAAAATTATGTCATTTGCCGCTATTTTAATGGGCTATTGTGTTTTATACAATAGTTGTTGCTAAGAAAATCCCGAATCAGTATGATGGTTACAATATGAGAGCCACATTTGCCAACATATACATGGGAAATTTACGAAATAACATAGAGCAGGTTCAGGGCAAGTTGTCCCCCGGGGTAAAGCTGTGTATTCCAGTGAAGGCTGATGCCTACGGCCACGGGGCAGTACCTGTGGCCCACACTGCAGTGGATTGTGGTGCCGACTATCTTGCGGTGGCTGCCGTTTCTGAGGGGGTTGAGCTGAGGAAGGCGGGAATTACCCTTCCAATCCTGGTGTTGAGCCTGCCCCAACCCTCTGAGTTTACAGAGATAATCGAGCGGCATCTAACTCCTTCTTTGTGTGATTCCGAGTTGATAAAAATGCTGAATGTCACCGCCACCGCCATGGGCAGGAGAGTGCCCATACATCTGAAGGTGGATACGGGTATGGGGCGCATTGGTTGCTCCCCAAAAGAGGCTCCTGACTTGGCAAAACTTATCTTTCAATCTCAGGGCGTGAGTTTAGAAGGTGTCTTTACTCACTTTGCGGTTTCTGATTCCCTTTTACCAGAGGATGTGGCTTATACAAAAAGGCAAATCGAAACCTTTCAGAGGGTAATTCAGTCCATCAGGGACTTGGGAATTGAACCGGGAATTTGCCATGCGGCAAATTCCGCAGCGGTGTTCCAGTATCCGGAGGCCCACTTTGATATGGTGCGCCCGGGTCTTGTGATTTATGGTTATTATCCTGGGGACATAACGGAAGAATATCTCAACGGTAAGAATCCTCAAGCGCCTGTCCATCTAAAACCACTGATGGATGTGCGAAGCAGTATTGTAGCCATAAAACAGGTTAAAAGGGGTGAGAGCATTTCCTACGGCCGCCAGTGGGTGGCCCAGGAGGACTGCCATGTGGGAGTGATTCCTGCTGGATACGGAGATGGTCTTTTGCGTCGATATGGAGAAAACCTCCAGGTAACCATCAACGGAAGGCTCTATCCTGTTTGCGGCCGCATCTGCATGGACCAGTGTATGATTTACCTTGGGGTGGACAGTCCAGTCTCCCGCTGGGATGAGGTGATTGTCTTTGGTCCCCGGGAGCATGGAGCCCTGCAGTCAGCCCAGGACATTGCGGACAAGGCTGGTACCATCAGCTACGAGATTACCTGCGGGATAGACCAGCGGGTGCCCAGGGTCTACAAGGACGAGTGACACACCCTTCTCCAATTCCCGATTTTGTGGTAGTATATCCAGATACATGTAGATTGTGCATCACCATCATCGGAGGTCAAGATGAAAAAAACTGCTGCCGTAATTACTCCGCGATGTCCCTACAGCGCAGATCGTCTTTATGGTATTCGCATAGAGAAGCGGGGGAACACCTGGGTCAAGACCTGGAGTTTTCCTTTGCGGGAAGAAGTTGCCCAACGGGAAAATTTTTCCTCTCAAATTGAAATAGAAAATTTCGTTGATGATGAGGAATTCCTCGGATGCCCCTTTTGCAATACCCACCATTTGGCCCAGTGTGGCAACTGCCAGAAAATTTATTGCTACAAGGATGAGTCTCAGGTCAAGTGTCCTTGGTGTGGCAGCGAAAGTGAGGTTGTCTTTGGACAATGGGAGCGGGTTTCTGGAGGTGGTTACTGATGCCTAGCCTAAAACGGGGTGCCACTTTAAAAACCCTGGAGGGGGAAAACCTTCAGGTTGTGGACATTCTGGGAGAAGGAGGACAAGGTTTTATATACCGGATTCGGTTTAGGCAAGAATACTATGCCCTCAAGTGGTACAAAAAAATTGAGTCACAGCGATTTTACGATAATATCCAGGAAAACATAGCAAGGGGTTCCCCGGCCTCCACCTTTTTATGGCCCATTGCTGTAACAGAACGGGATGAGAGGGGTGGATTCGGTTATGTAATGGAAACAAAGCCCGATGCCTACAAGGATTTTTCCCTTTTCATCTTGAATCGAGTCAGGTTTTCTAGCTTTGCCTCTGTTGTCAATGCTGCCCTGCAAATTACTGCAAGCTTTAAGACACTGCATAACAAGGGCTTGAGTTACCAAGACCTTAACGATGGCAACTTTTTTATCAACCCGGAGACCGGTGATGTCCTCATTGGAGACAACGATAATGTAGCCCACGATGGAGAGAATCTGGGAATACAGGGAAAGCCCCGGTATGTGGCTCCGGAGGTGGTTATGAGCCAGCACAAGCCAGATACCTTCAGTGACCGCTTTTCCTTGGCGGTGATTTTGTTTTTGCTCCTGTTCCGCAACCATCCCCTGGCTGGACAGCGGGATGTGGACGGGGACGACCCTGACGAAAATGAATTGAACCTCTATTGCAAGAGTCCTGTATTCATCTTTGATCCGGACGACAGCTCTAACAGGCCAAAGCCGGGGATTCATGTGAATGCCCCCAAGTTCTGGGCTGTCTTTCCCTCCTATGTGCAGGATTTGTTTCAGAAGGCCTTCCATAAGTCCTTGATGCGGCAGGATGGAGCCAACAGGGAGGACAGGATTATAGAACGGGACTGGCTGAAAGTCTTGGTGCGGTTACGGCGCGACTTGTTCTTTTGTCCTGACTGTGGAGGTTTGACCTTTTATCCCAGGGAAGGGCAGGATGCAGTGTGCATAAATTGCAAGAGGCAGATAGAGCAGCCCGCCTTTTTGGAGATACGTGGGCAGAGGATTCCATTGCAGCCGGGATTGAGGCTATACCGTTACGATATTGACCCTGACAATGACTTTACGGTGGACAATATTAAAGAAGAAATTGGGCTTGTGGTACAAAATCAAAAGGATACCCGTATCTGGGGCCTAAAGAATCTGACGGATATGCCTTGGTATCGGAGAAGTCCCGGAGGCAAGGAAGAGGTTCGGATGAAGGGTGAGGTAATACCGGTCATTAGGAACAATAGCATTAAATTCGGCACCTTGTGTGTGGGCGTAATTAAATAGGAGGGAGGAAGTTATGGGATTGTTGGATGAGGCGGTAGAGATTCCCCGCAAGACAATGGCGCTTTTTTTTCTGATTGATACGTCGGGAAGTATGAGCGGCTCCAATATTGGACAGGTAAACGATGCCATGCGGGAGGTGCTGCCAGATTTAAGAGAGATTTCCGACACAAACGCAGATGCAAAGATTAAGATTGCAGTTTTAAGCTTTGCCAGCGGTTGCGAGTGGCTTACCCCCATGCCCGAGGACTTGGAGAAATACAAGTGGACAAATTTAGTGGCGGATGGCGTTACTGATTTAGGTGAGGCCTGCTTGGAATTGGAGTCCAAGCTAAATCGTTCTGCCTTTTTAGAGGATGCGGTGGGAAATTATGCTCCGGTCATTATTCTCATAAGTGACGGAGAGCCAACTGATAATTTTAAGGCGGGCATTCAAAAGCTGAGGGAAAACAAGTGGTTTAATTCAGCCATAAAGATTGCCCTGGGAGTTGAGGGTGCCGACCTAAGTGTACTGAAGGAGTTTACTGGCAGCACAGAAACTGCCATCTACCTTGCAGACAAGAGTATGCTGAAAAAGCTCATTCGCTTTGTATCTGTTACTTCTTCCAAGATTGGCAGCAAGAGAACCGGTGCTGATGGGGCGACAAGCCGCCAGGAAGAGGTGGCAGCCGCCATTCAGGAAAAGATGGCGGAGCTTGACGCGGAAGACAGCGTTGATGAGGGCTGGTAGTTCCCATGGAAATGGTATTTGCGGCGGCAATTCAGGGAGAAAGCCACCGGAAACGGGAGCTGGAGCGGCAAAACCTTTTGGCAGGGCGGCGATTCCCCTGCCAGGACAGGGCGACCGTCTCTGGTTCTATCAGGGCGGCAAATGGCACCACCTTTAGTTTTATGGCAATTAGCGATGGTCATGGAGGCGCGCCATATTTTAGGAGCCACAGGGGGGCTGAATTTGCCCTGCAGGTGGTGCAGGATATTGTCAGCCGCCGCATGGACAGGATTCAGGAACTGGTGGCTGCAGGGGATTTCGATATGATTCGTTCCCAGCTGGCCCTGGCCATTACAAAAAACTGGAGGCTCCTCATTGACCGTGACTTGCAGGAAAATCCCCTTGCCCAAGGAGAATTGGAGTTGTTGGAGGGGGAAAAACCGCAGGTGGCGGCCCTGTACCGAGAAGGACGGGACTTGTATTCCATCTACGGTTGTACCCTCCTGGCTTATTTCACCGCCGAGGATTTTTGGTTTGCCATTCAAATTGGAGACGGAGACTTTGCCCTTTCCTACGATGGTCAGGACTTTAGCCTGCCAATGCCAAAGGATGAGGGTTGCTTTTTGAATCAAACCACATCCCTTTGCGACAGCTTGGCCGCCAAGGAATTTCGCTATGTGGCAGGAACACAGATTCCCAAGGTGGCGCTCTGTAGCTCAGATGGAGTGGCAAATTCTTTTAAGACTGAAAGTCAGGTTGCAGGTTTTTATCGTTCCTTGTTCAATTTGTTTATTGAATCCGAGTTTCCCCAGTGTCAGGAATTGCAGTGCAAAAATCAGGACAGATGCGACATTTACTGTAAGGCCAACCTTGTAAAAGAGGAAATCCTCCAGTATTTGCCCCATCTTTCCAGAAATGGCAGTGGAGATGACATAGGTATAGCAGCCATTGTAAACCTTTCTGCTGGTGACCTTAAAACAATTCAGGCCTTGCAGGATTATCTTCATGGCTGCCACATAAAGCATCATCCAGCCTTGGCAACAGAAAGGGAATACAACCCGGAGCGACTGATGTATTCCTATTTTGCCAAGGCGGAGAAGGGAAAAAATCCCAAGGCCCGGTATGAGCTGGCTCTCTACCACTACAATAAGGCAGACAGTCAGCTGGCTCTCAAAAAAATGAAGGCCGCCGCCACTGCTGGCCATCTGGATGCCATGGTCCATCTGGCTGATTGGTATGCTGAAGGTTATGGAGGTCAGCCAGACGTTAAAAAGGCTCGCAGACTTTACGAAAAGGCTGCCCGGCTGGGACACAAGGAGGCGGAGCAACGGCTGGAAGGGATTTGAGGGGGAAAAGGGCAAGCACTTAGTAGAATATCTTAAATATTTTTTATTTTCGGGAAAAATACTGGTTCAAAATTCTTTATTTTCGGGAAAAATAAGGGTTTCAAATTCTTCATTTTCGGGATATACTAAAGGTATGAGGATGCGTACTTTTAAGCGGAAGTTCTATGATGAGATGTTGGAATGGAAGCAGACGTCTAGCCATGCTTCTGCCCTGATGATTGACGGAGCCCGACGAATTGGCAAGTCCACCATTGCAGAGGCTTTTGCGAAGAACGAGTATAAGGATTATCTTGTCATCGATTTTGTTACTGCATCAAAAGATATAAAGGATAATTTCGACAATGTAGGTAATCCTGATGTTTTCTTCCGGAATCTCTTTCTCTTTGCCGGAAAGGAATTGAAGCCTGGAAACTCCGTCATCATTTTCGATGAGGTGCAAAAATTTCCCAAGGCCAGGGAGGCAATCAAGTATCTTGTGAAGGACGGTCGGTATCACTACATTGAAACAGGCTCCCTAATCAGCATAAAAAAGAAAAGTCAGGAAATCCTCATTCCTTCTGAAGAGGACAGGCGCAAAATGTATCCCATGGATTTTGAGGAGTTTCTGTGGGCAACGGGAGATACCACCATCGCTCCTTTCATAAAGGAGTGCTTTGAGAATCGGATTCCTGTGGGTGACAAGATGCACAGGATAATCATGGAAAAATTCAGGACTTATTTTGCTATAGGGGGAATGCCCCAGGCTGTCAGTGCCTTTGTGGAAGGGAAAACATTCAAGCAGATTGATGCCATAAAAAGAAATATCCTTGCCCTGTATGAGGAGGATCTGAAGAAATATGATGATGAGAATAATGAAAAGGCTTCTGCTGTTTTCAAGTCCATTCCAGAGCAGCTTGCAAATAGGAATTCAAAGTTCAAGTTTTCCGTGGTGTCAGAAAATGCACGCTATAAGAACTATCTGTATTCGGTGCGGTGTATTGATGAGTCCATGATTGGAAATTATTGCAGGAATGTGACCAACCCTGAAATTACCCTTGATTTATTTGCTGAATCCGACAATTTCAAGTTGTTTTTAGGTGATACGGGACTTCTTGTTTCTCAGATTCTCAAAACCTCACGGCAGGTGGAGGAGGAATTATATAGGAAAATAATTTCTGGTCGAATTGGAACCAATCTTGGAATGATTTTTGAGAACATGGTTGCCCAAATGTTGCGGGCCAGAGGATATGAGCTTTTCTTTCACGAATATCGGTATACCCCGGAAGACAAGAAAACGGCCCAGAAATATGAAGTTGACTTTTTGATAGTGCGAGACAGAATCCTCTGTCCCATAGAGGTAAAGTCTTCCAGCTACCGGAACCACAAATCCTTTGACAATTTTGTCAAAAAATACAAGCTGAAAAAGCATGAGCGGTTCATCATTTATGGCAAAGACTTATGTCGAGATGATGATGTGACCCTCATCCCGATTTACATGACTATGTGCCTGTAGTGGATGGCTCTGTATGACACGATATTTGCTGGCAATTGCAGTTTGGTTTTTGATAATTCCCGTCGCTATACTGAACGGCGGTTTCCGTGAGTATGTGCTGGTCTATATGGGCGGTGCTTCTCTTCCCCTTAGCGGCATTATTCTAAGCATCTGCATTTTTGTTGTAGCCTTTCTCTTGATACCAAGAATTAGGCATTGCAAGCGTCGTGATTATTACTTTTTTGGTCTTATTTGGTTTGCACTGACTAATTTGTTCGATTACGGAATGTATGCAATGGATGGTGGTGGATTTGGGGAGCTCCTCCAATCCTACAATTTTTTTTCCGGCAATCTGTGGATACTGGTTGTGCTTTCCTCATTGTGCGCTCCACCACTGGTAATGAAGATGAGGAATCTGCCCTCACGAGGATGAGCCAGAGGGGAGCCTGCGGGCATGAAGATGAAGGGGGCGGAGCAACGGCTGGAAGGAGAATGAGAGGTAAGCCAGGAGATTGTTGTTTGTAAACGGTTGTGTAAGGGAAGGTTCAAGAACCCTGGATTTGGCACACCACCTGCTGGAGCTGGTGTCTCCGGGCTTTCAGGTGGAAGAGTTGGAACTGGCCACCATGAACTTGCAGGGGCATAGCCGGGAGTCCTTGGTGGAGCGGGATAAACTTTTGGCCGCCAAGGATTTTACCCACCCAGCTTTTAACCTGGCCAAGCAATTTGCCTCTGCCGACCTAATTGTAATGGCTGCCCCCTACTGGGATTTGGCCTTTCCCGCCTTGTTAAAAATCTATCTGGAAAATATCTGTGTCTCCGGCATCACCTTTGATTATGAGGGAGATGAGCCTGTGGGATTGTGTCGGGGGAAAAGGCTTTACTATGTTACTACCGCCGGAGGCCCCATCTTTTGTGATTTTGGCTACAGCTATGTAGAAGCCCTGTGCCGCCACTTTTTTGGTATTCCAGAAACCCTGTGCATAGCCGCCGAAAAACTGGATATGCTTGCTCCAGAACAGGTGGAAGAAGAAATGCAACGAGTGAAGTTCGGGATGAAGGCCTTGGTGTAGGGGCGGGTTTACTGGGAAAATCGATTCTTGAATAACCGCTAGTCCTTGCATACAAAAAGGGGCTGCCCGCAGGAAAAGAGGATGCAGTTCACCTCGATGAGATTGTAGATTCTGTGCAGGACGCAGTATTTTATCACCATGTCCCGCTTCTCTGCGGGGAT
>JAGBFT010000045.1 GCA_017936345.1 Spirochaetaceae bacterium | reverse complement strand
GGTGACGGACAGAACGAGTCCAGCTGTCTCGACTAGTTTACTAACCTGAACAACTATGATGCCTATGCCATCAACATGGTTAAGACAAACTCTGGTAGGGACTACACAGACAAGCTGAAGTACTAATTCACTTGTTGGAATGGGGGTGCCTAAATCTTAGGTGCCCCTAGTTTTGTCTCTACCCAGTTAGCCATGTCCAGGTGGGTTTTGTTCCACCAGACGTGGTTTTTTTTTAGTCGGATATTGATTTAAGTGCTTGTGTGTAAAAAATACGCTTTTTTCAATAAAAGGTTTTAAGGTAGGAGCATATATGGATGATATAGTTCTGGAGATTAAACATCTGTCAAAGGCGTTTGCAAAGAACAAGGTTCTGGATGGTATTAATCTGACAGTGAAAAAGGGATCTGTTGTGGGACTTATGGGCGAGAATGGTGCAGGTAAGTCCACGATGATGAAGTGCCTGTTCGGAATTTATGCCAAGGATGAGGGGCAGATTTCCCTAGAAAATAGACCCATTAATTTCAAAAATCCCAAGGAAGCCTTGGAGAGTGGTGTGGCCATGGTTCATCAGGAGTTGAACCAGTGTCTTGATCGTACCGTTGCGGACAATCTCTTTTTAGGTCGTTATCCCACCAAAGCTGGTGTGGTGGACGAGGCCAGGATGCTTACTGAAAGCAACAAGCTGTTTGCCTCACTGAATATGAATGTCAACCCAAGGACCATCATGAGGACTATGTCCGTGTCTCAGCGTCAGATGGTGGAAATTGCCAAGGCTGTTTCTTACGATGCCAAAATCATTGTATTGGACGAGCCTACTTCATCCCTCACAGAACGGGAGGTAAGCAAGCTTTTTTCCATTGTAAACGACTTGAAGGCAAAGGGTGTGTCCTTTGTCTATATCTCCCACAAGATGGATGAAATCTTCCAAATTTGCGACGAAATTGCGGTTTTGCGGGACGGCAAAATGATTCTGACAAAACCTACCAAGGAAACCGACATGAACGAGCTTATTGCAGCCATGGTTGGACGTTCCTTGGACAAGCGCTTTCCAGACGTAGACAATGTTCCTGGAGAAGACTTCCTGGAAGTACGTAAGCTGACTACAAAATTTGACCCCGTTATAGAAGATATTTCTTTTACTGTGAGGAAGGGGGAAATCTTTGGACTTTATGGATTGGTGGGTGCGGGACGCAGTGAGCTTTTGGAATCCCTCTTTGGTATTCGGACCATTGCCTCTGGTGAAATTGTTGTAGGTGGCAAAAAACTCAGGTTTAGGAATAGTAAGGATGCTATGGAACACAGCTTTGCCCTTGTCACTGAGGAGCGAAAACTCAATGGTATGTTCGGAAAGGATACCATCAAGTTCAATACAGTCATTACTAATCTTGAGAGCTACAAAACCTTTGGAATTCTTTCCAATCACAAGATGCAGGAAGCCGCAGAGCGTGAGATTAAGGTTATGCATACCAAGTGTGTATCTGCTGATGAACTCATCAGTTCCTTGAGTGGTGGTAATCAGCAAAAGGTTATTATCGGAAAGTGGCTGGAAAGACAGCCTGATGTTTTTTTGATGGATGAACCTACTCGTGGTATTGACGTTGGAGCAAAGTACGAAATCTACCAGCTCATCATCAACATGGCAAAGCAGGGAAAGACCATTATCGTGGTTTCTTCTGAAATGCCTGAGATTTTGGGAATTACAAATCGCATAGCCGTTATGTCCAATCATAAGCTGGCTGGAATTGTAAACACTAAGGAAACAGACCAGGAAGCCCTGTTGCGGCTGTCCGCAAAATATTTATAAGAGGTAAAACCATGGAACAAGTAAGGGAAACTATTTCTTCTCCGGAAGATGATGCTAAGTTGCAGCAGTATACCCAGCAGCTGAATGATTTGCGTCAGGATGGTGTAAACAAGGTTCTCACCTTGGAACAGGATATAGCAACTACAAAAAAGAGCAAGATTATTTCTGCCGAAGAAAAACAAAAGCTTATTGCAAATTTCAGAATCCAGTTGGAGGCCGCTCATAAGATTGCAGCTGCCAACAAGGCACAGGAGCAACAAATAGCTAAGGAAGCTGTTGCCTACAATAACTCAATTTCCAAGGTATACAAGGAAAGGGTCATTGCAGAAGAAAATAAGAAGTTGGCAGGACTGAAGGTTGCTTATCATCAGGAAGTAGCCTCAATTAAGGCTGAGGCACAAACTGAAATCAATCAACTTTTAGGTCGTTACTCAGGGAATGAGTTAAAAGAAGAAATCAGTGTAAAAAAATACGAGCTGAATTCAGCCCTCTTTGATGCAAAGAGCCGTTATACTTCTGCTGTGGAAAAGTGTAAGGATGCAAAGAACCAGGCATTTATCACCCATGTACAGAAAAACAGGAGTCTTAGAAACGGCAAGACAAATTTTGCAGAGGACATGAGCCTGAGTTTTAGGGACTACATCTACAAGTTCAAGCTGTCAAAGTTCTTCCTTGACAATGGATTGTATCTTGCAATTCTTGTGTTCTTCATTGTTTGTATTATCTTGGCTCCCCTGTCCGGCAGCGGAAACCTGCTGACATTGCCCAACATCTTTACCATCCTGGAGCAGAGCTCCGTCCGTATGTTCTACGCACTGGGGTTAGCGGGACTGATT
>JAGBFT010000044.1 GCA_017936345.1 Spirochaetaceae bacterium | reverse complement strand
AGGAGGCCAAGGCGGCAGGCCACGAGACCCCGCTCAGGTGGGCCATCCAGGAGGCAGTGCGCCGCAACATCTTGCGTGACTATCTGGAACGGAAGGGAGGTGAGGTTTTGAGCATCCTGATGACAGAGTACGACTACGCCACCGACATGGCGGTACTGAAGGAGGAGGCCTACGAGGACGGGCTTTTCGTGGGTCGTGAGGAGGGAGCCTACCAGAACAAGCTGGAGACGGCAAGGTCAATGCTTCGCAATGGAATCAACATTTCCCTCGTGGTTGACTGCACCAACCTCCCGCTGGAGATTGTTCAACAGTTGGCCAAAGCCTAGTCCTCTGCAGCATCCGCCATCAATTCCTTGTCCTCGTTGTGAACCAGCATATCCAAGACTGTAAAGAAGAGAATTACAATCATTGGACCCAGCAAGAGTCCGTTCAAACCAAAGACCTGAAGTCCTCCAAGAATGGCAAAGAAAATCACAAGGGGGTGAACGTGGATTCTATCTTTTAGAAACATTGGACGGAGAAAGTTGTCCAAGAAACTAACACAGACACCACAGATAATTAAGAATAAAACACCTTTTATGGCAGAATCAGTGATAAAGATGACAATTCCAATGGGAACCCACACAATTGCTGTGCCAAAGAGGGGGATAAAGGAGGCAAACATCAAGACTACGGAAAACAGCAGGGCTCCTTCTACCCCAAAAATCAGCATAATCACAAAGGCGGCAAGTCCTTGGTACAAGGCAACAAGAATGTATCCAGAAAAAAGGTGGCGGGTAATTTCCACAAACTTATTCATCAATGTTGCCATGTACTGAGGATCAATGGGGATAGCCTTGCCTACCAAGGAGGCCAAGTACTTTCCGTCTAAAAAACAAAAATACAGGGCAAAAATCACAAAGAGGATGGAAACAACAAATTCCCCGGTTCCACTGATAATGCTTGTCCCCATGGAAAGAAGATTGGAACTATGCTTCTGCACAAAACCTAGCACTTCCGACCATAAATCAACCCGGCTTAAATCTGTAAAGCTAAAGCCCAAGCCCTCCACAAAATTTGCAATTCCATTCCATACCTCAGAAGTGGTAAAAAAATCTGGATT
This sequence comes from Spirochaetaceae bacterium, assembly GCA_017936345.1. Classification (GTDB taxonomy): domain Bacteria; phylum Spirochaetota; class Spirochaetia; order Treponematales; family Treponemataceae; genus Treponema_F. Next base: position 4,549 of record JAGBFT010000044.1, on the reverse strand, counting down.
GGCTTGAATAAAGTTTTCTATGCTTCCCAAAAAAGACATTAACTGTTGAATTAACATGGAAATAAGACCAGCAATGGGACCAATGATTACTATCAGGATTCCCACCGCAAAAACTCCCGCCAAGCCATGTCGCTTAGCTTCGTATAATCTCCTGTTTTTGTCCAGCTTATTCAGTAATTTTTTATGCAAGGGATTAAACAAGACATAGAGCAGCATTGTCCACAAAATCACCGTAAAGAAGGGAAAAAGCATACTGATGATGAGGGCAAACATCAATGCAAACAAGGCAAAAATAAATATGGTTTGTAGAGTTTTCTTATTGTCCATTTCTTTAAATATAGTGAAAAGAATAAAAACTGTAAATGAAGCCCCTTCTTTTTGGTTTGAAAAAAACAATTAAATTTAGACATCGTAATATCATTGTCTCCTTTTTTTACCCTTCCCTTGACTATCTCTAAAATCTTGACACGTTCTGAAATAGGGAGTAGATTCAAAGATGAGAAAAGGATAGCAGGAGATTTATTATGGAAGGCATCCCACTAGGCGAGCGATACAAGCATTTTTTTGGAGAGCTGGCACGACTAGCTCATGCTGCTGACAAGATTGACGAGACCAACGTATATCAGGAGTGGAATCCAGGCACACGAAAAATCATGGATTCCATGTTAAAGGACAATCTTTTGCCTAACTCCTCCTTGATGAACAGGGAGCATTTTGTTGAGTTTTTAAATCAAATTAAGGCTGGGAAACGTGGTCTAATCTTGATGGAACATTACAGCAATATGGATTTGCCCTCCCTATGCTATCTTTTGGACAATGATTCTGAGGAAGGAAGGGATTTATCAAGTCGTATTGTTGCCATGGCAGGAATGAAGCTTAATGAAGAGAACCCCATGGTAAAGGCTTGGGCAGAAGGTTTTACCCGCATTGTAATTTATCCAAGCCGTAGTCTGGCCGCCTATACCGACCCAGAAGAACGAGCCCAAGAAGAGGCAAAGAGTCGTAAAATCAACATGGCATCCATGCGTGCCATGGATGCTGCCAAGAGACGGGGCCAGACAATCCTGGTATTCCCCAGCGGTACCCGTTACCGCCCGGGCAACCCAGAAACAAAGCGGGGCTTGCGGGAAATTGACTCCTACCTGCGTATGTTTGACGTGATGATTCTCGTTTCCATCAATGGTAACTGTCTGCGCATCAATCCAGAAACTCCCAACGATATGCTTTCTGACTTGGTTTGCAAGGATGTTGTCATTATGACAGCAAGTCCAGTCATTGAATGCAAACCCTTCCGCAACCAAGTAATTGAAAGCTTGGGAGAAAAACCTGATGAGAGGGGAATTGACCCAAAGCAGGCCACTGCCGACAAAATCATGGAATTGCTGGAGGAACAGCATAACTCTATGGAGGCGGAATACCAAAAACGACTAAGGGCTGCTTCAGGAGAATAAGGCTTTACGAAAAGGGGAGATTCCTTACTGGGTCTCCCCTTTTTAATCTTAAAATCCTAGATTTTCTTCTATGAGAATAATTTCATAGTCACAGGCAGTTGGTCTTGTCCATAGCACTGACAGGGCGGAGCAGATTCGCTCAGGACTGCGGCAATCGTAGCATTTGTCCGCCCTTACCGCACAGGGAGTTTTTCGTCCCAAACGCTTGGTATTTAATGGGGCGGCAATGTTTCTGGCACGCCAAAGGGCTGCCTCATAATCCTTTGCCAATTTATTCTGTCCTGCCACCAAATAAACCTTTTCATGCCCGTATAGAATTGCTGCTATTCGGTTGCAGTTTCCGTCGATGTTTACAATTTCCCCAGTTTCTGCCAAGCCGTTTATGGAAGAAAGATAAACATCCGCCCCATTGGCCGCCGCCTTAATTTCATTTGGGGTTTTACCTTCTGGAGTACGCTGATGCCAAAAAACTTCATTATGGGAAGCAAGTTTTTCGTATATTCCTATGGCATCCAATGTCATGGAACCGCCCATTCCGACGGTTTTTCCATCAATTTGCGAATTCATGTGTTCCACTGCTTCAGCAGCGGTTTTAAAACAGGAAACAGAAAATCCCCGGTTTTCCAGATTCTTCTTTACAACATCAAACACTGACATAACAGCTCCTCTTATCTACAGGCCAATACCTGTAGTTTCCCTCTAAAACCTATACAGTTCCCCACTTACAAACGAATCCTTGCGGCGGCGGCGTGAGCAGCCAACCCTTCCGCATCTCCTAAGAATCCGGCGGCAGAAGCAGACCTAATCTGTCCAGTTGAACCGGGAACAGTCCGCAAGGTGGTAACTGTCTTCAAAAAACACCGCACAGAAAGACCACCGGTAAAGCGGGCTGAAGTTGATGTAGGCAGGGTATGATTTAACCCTGCAGCATAGTCTCCCAAAACCTCTGCAGAACCATGGCCAATGAATAAAGAGCCATAATTATGAACCAAGGCTTCCAGCTTCTTCAATTCAGCACCTTCATTTAAGGCTAATTCCAAGTGCTCAGGAGCCTTTTTGTTGGCAAGCCCTGCAGCTTCTTCCAAATCCTTGGTAATAATAATGCATCCATTTCTTCCAATACTTTGACTGGCAGTTTCCCTAGTAGCTAGGTTTTTAAGCTGCTGCTCCAGTTCTGCCGCTACAGCCAGGGCAAAATTTTCATCTGGGGTGGCTAAAACAGCCTGTGCATCTGGGTCGTGTTCAGCCTGGGCCAACATATCCGCCGCCACCCAATCTGGATGGGCAGTCCCATCTGCAATGATAAAGACCTCCGTGGGGCCAGCCAGCATATCAATGCCCACGGTACCGTAGACCTGGCGCTTTGCCTCTGCCACAAACTTATTTCCCGGCCCCACAATCACGTCGCAGCGAGGAATTGATTCGGTGCCATAGGCCATGGCGGCAATGGACTGGGCTCCACCGCAGGCAAAGACCCTGTGTACCCCGCATAAACAGGCGGCAGCAAGAATTCCCTCATCTCCATAGGGATTTTTACTTCCATCTGGATGGGGGCGAGGCGGTGTACACAAGACAACTTCACCACAGCCTGCCGCCAAGGCAGGAGCGGAGGTCATAATCACGGTGGAAAGAAGGGGGAAGCGTCCCGCAGGAACGTAAAGCCCCGCCCTGTCTACTGCAATGGTTCGTTGACCGGTAAAAAGCCCCGGTTCCAGTTCTTCTTCAAAATCACTAAAGCATTGTTTTTGGCGGCGGGCAAAGCGAAGAGCCAAATCCCGGGAATAACAAAGGGCATCGTACAGTTCAGACTGCTTTTTCCGTAGATTATCTGCCGCCTGAGCTAGATCTTGAGAATCAACCTCTAGTCGGACAGGAGTTGCTGAGTCAAATCGTGCAGAAAGCTCATAAAGGGCATCGTCTCCTCCCTGGCGAACACGGTTGATTATATTGGACACAATACCAGCTGTGTCGTCGGCAAAGGCTCTGGGTTCAAAAAAATCCGAAGACAAATCCTTTGCAGGAATTATTTTGATTATGGACATAAGCCATCCTTTATTCTTTTCTTTGAATTCTAGTCAAAATATAGGTTAAATCCACTCTATTCTTTCCCATAAGCAAAGGATTGTCAACTATTATTTTTAATGATATTATGAAAATAACTTAAGGAGAAATTATGACTTACACTATCGGCGAAATTGCACAGCGTCTCGGAATTGCACGCTCGGCCTTAAGATATTACGAAAAAGAAGGGCTTCTTCCCTTTGTGGAACGCTCCGACAGCGGTATTCGGCAATTTACTGATATTGACCTAGAATGGCTTATTATCATTGATTCCTTTAAAAGAACGGGAATGCCCCTTAAAGGAATTAAAGAATTTGTTGGAATGTTTGAAGAGGGGAAGTCTACCAATAAACAGCGGCTTGAAATAATACAACGACACAAGGACTTGATAAAAAAACAGATGGAGGAATTAAACGAAATCCTTGAAGTCCTTGAATTTAAAGAAAAGTATTATCAAGCATCCGTCAAAAACGGCGAGACTGCCAGTCCTAAAACTTTGGAAATGAACGACTTGCCTCCAAACCTGCAAGCTGTCCGTAAAAAAGTAAGGGGAGACTAGTCCCCTCCCCGCCAACATAAAAGCCCCCGCACCTTGGTCAAACCTGACCTTGGCGGGGGCTCTGTCTTCTCACTTCTTGTGACGGCGGTCTAGCTCGTCCAGCACCTGCTTCCAGGTGACCTTTTCCTGATACATCAGCACGCTCATAAAATACAATAAATCGGCGCATTCCCACACCGCCTCGTCGTGGTCCTCCGCCTCGGTAAGCTCCTCCGCCTCCTCCATCAGCTTTTCCCGCACCCGCTCTCCGTTCAGGGTGGCGGTGTAGGAACCGGGGGTGGGATTGGCGAACCGCCCGGCGATGATGCCGTAGAGTCGCTCCAGAGTGGAGGCCTCGTCGCCTTCCGCCGTAAAGCAGGTCCAGCTGCCGGTGTGGCAGGAGGGGCCGTGGGGAATGACGGTGGCAAGAACGGTGTCCCTGTCGCAGTCGGCACGGAGCTTCACCACCTCCAGGAAGTTGCCGGAGGTCTCGCCCTTT
>JAGBFT010000043.1 GCA_017936345.1 Spirochaetaceae bacterium | reverse complement strand
CTCCAGCAGGGGGCCGCTTTTTTGACTGGAATCCTTGAGGGCATCGCCGATTTCCTCCAGCTCCCGCTGCAGCTGATAGCCATAGTCAAAGGCTCGGTCAGCCTCCTGACGCAGGGTGCAGCCTGCATGGACAATGCCAGACTGAGGCAGATAGACAATGCGGGCATCCTTTTGGGCAATCCGCTGGCCGCTGTCGGGAGCCAGCTCCCCGGCCATAATCTTCATCAGGGTGGACTTTCCGGAACCGTTTGCTCCACTTAAAGCCGCCTTAGTACCGGCTGACAGATTCACCGACACATCCTTCAGAATGTCCCGCTCCCCAAAGGCCAGGGATACCCTTGAAAATTGAACAAAGGCCATGATCAACCCTTTCTAGAGAAGAACACAATCATGGGATTGGAGCTTCTGCCAGTAACAGTCTTACCATTAAAATGAGCACCATCAGCACTTTCTAATCGTAATCCCTCATCCTCAATCTTATAGAAGAAATTCACTTCCTTGGAGCCGTTTTCAAACTGTAGGGTTATAATGCCATCATAGCGTCCGGTTAAGGAACGGGACAAGAAATACTCAAAGGAAACTGTTCCTCGTCCCAAGACACCCTGAGGAATAACAGCGGGTTGCAGGAGCCTGTAGCCAGTCCACCTAAACTCATTATTACCAGTAAAGGTGAGCTCTCCGTAATTTGAACTGGAGAAAACAGGACCAAAGGCTTCCAATTCTGCATAAAGCTGCTGACGCCGTTGATACTCAGAAGAAATGATGTCGGAGATATCTTCGTTCAAGGTAACAAAATCATAGGATGTGGGCCGCCCCTGCTCATCTGTATACTGAATCACAATATAATCTTCTCTACGAATAGTGACGCTAATTGGAGTATCTGTAAACTTGTACACATTGTTACTCATCTTTTCCACTCCCATGTAGGGGAAGGAAACAGTCAAATCAGGAACTTTAAGCTCAACAGTGTCAGAAATAGCACCTGTGTCAAACCTATAGCCAGCTTCCAATTGCTCTAAGTCTATGTTTCTTGACTCAACCATGGTTTTATATGAGTCTGGATACCACAAGCTATTGAGAACACTTGCGATGCTTTCATCCATCTGTTCTTCACTAGAAGCCATTCCCACCTGCTCCTGTTCCTCTACAGTTCGATTATCAAAAAGTCTTAGGTTATAGGAAAAACACCAGCCCTGAGTTCCATCTCCTGTAAGAACCCGTAACCAGTCTCCCTCCATGGCACTGGAACCAGACATAACGGCAGCTCCCTCCCCCTTGTACAAAACCTTAATCACTTCTTCCTTTCGCAGTCGATATACTTGCTTTGAAGTATTTACGGGTTCAGCCCTCATGGGAAGACCATCCAAGACAACTCGAGCATACTGATATTGATACTCAGCATATTTTTTTGCATTTTTTTTTGTAGCTGACTTGGAGGCAGGCTCTGTAATCTGCCACAGTGGCACTTCAAATTTCTGGTCAGAATCCATTTTTCCAATGACATAGGTCTGAGAAATATTGGATTTAATGTAGACAGGAACAATTTCCCCATCTTGAAGTCCTTGGTCTGGCAATGACCATAATAACACACTATATCCCATGCGGTCAGAGCAACCACAAAAAATAAGGGTAAAGATAATAAGACCACAAAGGGTAATTTTAAAGAAAACACTCTTAACCATGAGGTAAAGATACCATAAAGAAAAGGGTGAGAAAAGACCCCACCCTCCTCCACGTTTTTTATAAAAGCTTGTCTAGCGAACCTTAAGCATGATTCCCAGCAAGGCCATTGTAATTAACACTTGCATAATCATAAACTTAATCAATACTTGGGTAGGAGACCAGCCATGATTGTGACGCATATGGTCATGGAGGGGAAATCGAATCTTGGTAAAGACCCGAATCTTAAAGAAACGCAGCAAGATGATTTTTAGCAAGCCCATTCCGCCATTTACAAAGATGATGGAGGAGGTGGCTAAAATCAAAAAGGGATTTCCGCTGACAAGTACACAAACTCCAATATAAAATCCCAGAGCCCGACTACCGGCATCTCCCATCAGCACCTTGCTGGGAAAGGCATTGTGCCATAAATATCCCATCAAAACACCGGCGAGGGCAAAGGTCATTACAGCCCAGGTGGCTCCTTGGGGAATGTGGGGAACAAGCAGATAGGAGGCAATTTCCTTGTGTCCCAAAACAAAGTAGAACAGACACCCCATTGTAATGAGAGCAATCAGCACCAGGGTACTGGAAAGTCCATCCACCCCATCGGTACAATTTGTAGTGTTGATTGAAAGCCACAACAGAACAGTACCCATGGCAATATACAACCAGGGAGCCATCCTTACAGAGCCAGATAAAAAGGGAATCCAAATATAGATACTTCCATCTGCCGTACCTTTAGAAATAAAAAAATACAGCAAAATGGAGGCAATTAAACAGATGGTTAAATCCAAGGCACCCTTTAAATATTCTCCCCAGCTAGTGGCACTACGGTCATCAAGAAAACCAGTAACCATGGTAATCCAAGTAAGAACCAGTATACAGACCTGCAAGCCTTTGAGAGGCGCCACCAACAAGGAAATCAACACAAAAAGGCTTATGAAAACGGAACCGGAACCGGTGGGCTTGCCCTTGGCCGCCTCTGCTGTCAAGGTGAACTCACGTCCCCTATCGTGGGGAAGCCAGCTATAAAATCTTGGCAGCAGAACCCAAGTGATAAAAAACCCCAAGTACAAGGCAAGAACAATCAGCACTACGTAGGACTGTAACAGTCGTGCCGGTCCAAAAAATTTCATTAACCAGGAAGCAAGGTAAAAAAGCACAATCTACCCCTTAGTGCTTGAAGTGACGCGTACCAGTAAATACCATGGCGATTCCATGCTTGTTGCAGGCATCGATGGATTCCTGGTCACGGAGGGAACCGCCGGGCTGCACAATGGCCTTGATGCCAAACTCAGCAGCCTTTTCCACACAGTCGGCAAAGGGGAAGAAGGCATCGCTCACCAGCACCTGTGCAGCCTCAGTTCCAGCTGCATCAGTAACCGCCTTTGCTCGCTCCAAGGCCTGACCTGCAGCCCAAATACGGTTTGTCTGGCCACAACCAATTCCAATGGCAGCCCTGTCCTTAATCACCAAGATGGCATTTGATTTTGCAAACATGGCTACAGCCATACCAAAGGCCATCTCATCAATTTGAGCCTGGCTAGGACGAGCCTTTGTAACAATATCCCAACGGCCAAACAATTCATTGTCACGATTTTGAACCAGCAGCCCTCCGTCCACGGCAATGCACTCCCAGTCCTCCTCTGCACCAATGGCTGCCTCTACCAATCTAAGATTTTTCTTTTCTGCAAAGATGGCCCTTGCCTCGTCGGTAAAACCAGGAGCTACAATTACCTCCAGGAAGCACTTGCTCATTTCTTCTGCGGCGGCCTTGTCCACAACGGCACTGGAGCCTACAATTCCACCAAAGATGGAAACCGGGTCACAATCGTATGTTTTCTTGTAGGATTCTAAAACCGAAGCTCCCAAGGCAGCTCCACAAGGAGTGTTGTGCTTGAGGGCAACAGTAAAGACGCTGCCAGAAGCCTCCCCGAAGGATACGCTTAACGGGCTTCCCGAAGGATTTGCCTTGGAGCCGTCGGCCAATTTTCCACAGATGGGACCTTCCCACTGGGAGTAATCGGTACCAGAAACAGGGGCAGCCCGACGAACAAAGCGATTGAAGGCAGAAACCGCCTTCCACGCCACGTCCAGGTCACGAATGTTGTTGTAGGAAAGTTCCTTTCCTTGTAGCTGCCTCATACCACCAAAGGCTCCCTTTCTGTCTGCCCAAAGGTAGAGTGCCGCCTGCTGATGAGCGTTTTCGCCGTAGCGGAGTGACTGAGATTTTTCCAGAGACATGGGATAGTACTGTGGGAGTCGGGGGGAAAAGGCTTCTTCTCCATCATCTGTGGTGATGGCATCAAGCCCATCAAACATAAAGCGACAGACAGCAGCATCGTAGGCGCTGGTAAGATTAAACACCTTGCCGGCAAGACGGCGGCGCAAAGCGAGGTTTTTGGAACCACCAGATATTTCTGCCATAACATCGGCATAATCCGCAGGGTCAGTCAGGACAAGAACGTCCTGCCAATTTTTTGCAGCGGAACGAAGCATGGTAGGACCGCCAATATCGATGAATTCCACGGTTTCCTCAAAAGAAAGCCCCGCCTGCACCTTGTCAAAAAAGGGATAGAGATTTACACAAACCAGGTCAATGGGAGCTACTCCCAACTGGTTCAAAGACTCCATGTGAGAAGTCTTGTCACGTACAGCAAGGATTCCCGCGTGTACCTTTGGGTGAAGTGTCTTTACCCTCCCGTCAAGGCATTCCGGGAATTCGGTCACGGCACTGACATCGGTGACAGGCACTCCCTGCTCCACCAGATACTTGGCGGTTCCGCCAGTGGAAAGAATTTCCCAATCATTGTTGTGGAGAAATTTTGCCAACTCCAAAACACCATCCTTAACAAATACACTGACAAGGGCACGTCTACGCATCTCTACCTCTAAACTGCATTATTTGTCAACAGTGTACAATATTTTCATATAAATACCAATAGTTTCAGACAAACAATTTCCTAGGAGTAGTATCTAGAAGTAAGGGCATCAGCTAAAATGGATGCTTGAGTCAGGGTTCTTATGGTCAAGGGTATCAACAAGGGTAAAAGTATCCTTATTCTGGCAATCAAGCCGGAAGCTTCTCCCAGTCCACCTCTAATCAGCTGAATCTTTACGATGAGGGCGGCCTCTTGGGCCAACAGGGGAACAAAGCGGAATACAATGCCCGCCACCAAGGTAACATGGCGAACTGGCACTCCGCATTTTCCCAGGGGATACAGGAGGCTTTCAAGTCCATCAAGGATTTCCTGCTCGGAGATGGAATACACAAAGACAGACAGTGAAACAAAGGCCGCCACAAGGTGCAACAGCAGAAGAACCCCAGCCATAACCTTGCTTTGAGTTATTACAAGAATACCAAATGACAAGAAGACTGGGTCATCCGCTGGAGAAGGCAGGAAGAATATTTGTATCAAGAAAAAGAACAACAACCATGGCAATAATTTTAGAATGGCCAAAAAGCCACCCTTCAAAGGATAGCGAGCCAACAGGGCGTAGACAATTGTACAAGCAACTCCAATGGCAGCGGGAACAAGGTCAAGGGTGACAAAGGAAAAAATGAAGAGGACAAAAAACACAAGGTACTTTGCCAGCGCTGGCAGCCTTTGAATGAAAGATGGATTCTTACTTCCTGCAGAAAAACTGCCCCCAAAATTGGACAAAAATTTTAGCAGACCAACTCCACCCAGTGTCTCCTGCTTGTGGAGCATTCCGATTTCCTCAAAGGATTCTTGGGGGGCAGACTTAGATAAAAGCTCCTTGTCCATGACAATTTCTTTTATAGAGACAGGGACTGTGGGAGAAAGACGCACAATACGATGTGCCAACAATGCCTCATCCTCCCGATGTGTGGTAAAAAGCACTGTTTTTCCAGCCTTTACCAAGGACAAGAGCATTTCCATAATCATACGGCGACTTTTGGCATCAAGACCTGCGGTAGGCTCATCAAAGAGCAGGACCTGCCCCTCCATGGCAATAATTCCAGCCAGAGAAACCTTTCTCTTCTCGCCGCCGGAAAGGGACATTGTTTGCCGCTCCCCAAACTTCTCAAATGACAGACCAACCTGCTCCATGGCAAACTGAACCTTTCCCACAAGATTCTTTCCAGAAATTCCTTGGTTTCTCGGCCCAAAGGCAATGTCATCTGCCACAAATTCCTCGAACAGGCCGTGGTCGCTGTCCTGCAAGGCCAACAGGGGGCGGCTATTGCTGTAAACCGCACCATTTTGTTTTTCCAGAAGTCCGGCGGCAATTTCCATCAGGGTGGACTTGCCACATCCCGAAGGTCCCATCAAGGCAGTAAGTCGCCCTGCCTCTACAGCCAAAGAAAAATTATCAAAGAGAAAAGGTCCACTTGCATCCCGCTCAACTTCAGCAGAAAATTCATCCTGTCCGTAAGAGAAGGTAATGTTATGGAAGATAAGGGCCGCATCGTTTTGAAAACCCGCCGGAATATCGTTGGTGAAATCTTCTGAGGGAATCCACCTTTTGGAGGGGCAGGCGACAAAGGTTCTGGGAGACAGGGGCTGGCCAAAAAGCTGCCCTTCGATGGTGTTGTTGGCCCTGAATTCTTCACGAGAACCATCAAAAATCAGCTGCCCCTCATTCATGGCAACAACCCGCTGGGCACGATGGGCTTCGTCTAGGCTGTGGGTTATATGAAGAATAGTTTGCCCCTGTCCATGCCAAGCGTCAAGGAGTGATAGAAGTTGACTGCGGGATTCCGGGTCAATCATGGAGGTGGCCTCATCCAGCACAAGAAGGTCAGGGTGCAGGGCAATGATTCCAGCCACCCCAAGCTTTTGTTTTTGTCCCTGGGAAAGAGAGCGAGTCTTATCCATAATCTTTTTCTGCAGGCCAACTGCCTCAAGGCTCCCAATGGTCCGTCTTTTTATCTCTTCCTTGGAACACTTCAGATTGCGGGGGCCAAAGGATGTATCCGCCTCCACTATGTTGGCTACAATCTGATCACCGGGACTTTGAAATACCAGACCAACACGTAAATTTTCCTCCATAACTATGCTGCCGGAGGTAGGAGAAAGGTAGCCACAAATCAACCTGGCCAAGGTGCTTTTTCCAGAACCATTGGTACCTAAAATTGCAATATATTCACCCTTATCCACAGAAAGGGAAACGTCTTTCACTGCGTCTAGCTTTCGATCTGGATAGGAAAATGACAAATTCTGAATATCTATAATTGACATAGGACGAGTATACACTTTTTTGTACCACTATTCCAGAGTTTTAAAGTCAGGTTTTTTAAAGAAATGATATGACTATTCATGTTGAAAAATATCGATAAATAAATTACTATATGAGGGAAGTCCGTCTCCCAGTTCTTTTTACTTTCTGTACTTCCAATTGTAGATGCCATAATTCCAAGGAAAGGAGGTTGCCATGGCAAAGCAGGAGAAGCTTGTAAAAAAAATAAAAAATCAAAAGGTAAGTTCCCTTTACACGAGAATTCTCACTCCGCTAGTCATTGTCATCCTTTTAACCTGTGCAGTTTTGGTGGCCGCAGTTGGACTTATTGTCAAGACAACGATTCAAAGCATTTATGGAGAGCAGCTGAAGGGTGACAAGGAGGTTGTGGACACCCTGATTTTGCAGGAGGGCATGACCATGAGGTCTGTCTTTTCCCAATCCACTGTGCTGCAGCAAACCATAGAACTAATGCAACATGGAAACAACGTTGAAATTTTTTATTTTTTGAATGATATTCGTACAGAAAATGACCTGCACGCTGTTACTTTACTGGATTCTCAAAGACAAGTTCTTGTTTCAACTGATAATAACATCACAAGCTTCAACTCCGAGTCAGAGAAGCTTGCAATCCGCTCAGCCCTCAGCGGGGTAACCATGTCAACCCTATCAGTACGAGACAACCAGCTTTACTATATTGTGGCGGCTCCTCTCATCAACAATCTGAATAGAACACAGGGGATTCTTGTGGGAAGTTTGTTATTATCCCGTGCAAGTACAATCCAGAGATACAGCAAGATTATCGGAAATGGAATAGCCATTCACATTAATGACACTGTTTCCGCATCTTCTTTAGTTAGCTCCGACTCAAAAGACCTTTCTGACGATTTGGAGTTGAATTCCACTATCAGGCAAACTGTCCAGCAAGAAAAGGATAAATTTGAGGGCATCCTTTCCAAGGGAGGAAACAAATACCTTTCCTATTTTTATTCTGTTACGACCCCAGACAAGGATTCACCTGTGATGATTGAGCTTGCATTGCCAGTGAGTTCCTTGGAAGAAATTAGCCTACGTTTGACAACATCCATCATTCCCATGCTTGTAGTTGTTGTCTTTTTTGTCTGCGGGGTACTGTATTTACTTATTCACAGTGTAATTATGAATCCCCTCAAGGATGCCATGAGGGCTATGGAAAATTTAAATGGCTCCGCAGGAGAGGCTGATTTGACCTATCAAATTCCAGTCCGTCAAAACGATGAGATTGGTATTATGTGTCAGTCCATCAACACCTTTATTCGTCAGCAGCATCAGCTTGTAAGCCAACTCCATCATGCCCAAGAAGGTTTGGAGGAAATAGGAAGGGGACTGGAAGAGGATGCCCAGCAAACAGTTGCCGCCATCTCCCAGATTCTCGGCGATATCAGCAATGTCCGCCAATCTGTGGGCATTCAGTCCGATACTTTCAACCAATTATCTGTAATCCTTAAGCAAAACACCTCTGGTATTCAGGAATTGGACTACCAAATTGAATCCCAGGGAGCTGGTATTGTGGAAGCCTCTGCCTCGGTAGAAGAAATGGTGGGAAATATCTCTGCCGTTTCTCGCTCTGTAGAAAAGATGAGCGAGGAATATCGAGTTTTAACTTCCATTACCGATGACAACAAGAGTCGGCAAGACGAGGTTTATGAAAATATCAAGGAGATGGCTACACAGTCCCAGCTTTTGATGGAAGCAAACAATGTCATCACCCAAATTGCAAGTCAAACCAACCTCTTGGCTATGAATGCGGCCATAGAAGCAGCCCATGCTGGCAATGCGGGAGCAGGGTTTTCCGTGGTAGCTGATGAGATTAGAAAGCTGGCGGAGGACTCCAGCAAACAATCAAAGGTGATTGGACAGGAATTGAAGAAAATATCACATACCATAAAGGATGTTGTGGCCACTTCAGAGTCCTCACGGCAGGGGTTTCTCCAAATTTCCTCCAAGGTACTGGAAACTGAAAAATTGGTTCAGGAAATTGACAATGCAATGACGGAACAAAACCTCACCTCAAAGGAAGTGCTGGATGCCCTGCGCTCTATCAACCAGTCCACTAGTGGCGTGCAAAATACAGCCCGTCAGATGAACGATGGAATTGAGTTGGCTGGCAAGGAGATGGCAAAACTGGGGCTTGTTGCCCAACAGGTAACCCACAATATGGACGAAATGGACCAAGGTTCCCGAGATATAAACAAAACAGCCCTGAACGTTTCCGACATGGCACAGAAGACCCATGAAAGCATCGCCCAGCTGGACACACTTTTGGGAAAATTCAAGCTATAAGGAAAACCTGGCGGCGGCGGTATAAGCACAGCCAGAAGCTACTTCTGCAAGGAATCTTTACTTGGATTTGAGACCTGCCACCAAAGCGGCGATTCGTTCCAAGGCAATCTTTATCTTGTTGATGTCCGTGGCGTAGCAGCAGCGGATGTAGCCAGTGCCACCTGCTCCAAACACATCGCCGGGAACAACGGCCACCTGGTATTCCTCTATCAGGCGGGTGGCGAATTCCTCCGCCGTAAGACCGGTGGAGCTGATGTTGGGGAAGATGTAGAAGGCCCCCTCCGGCTCCACCACCTCAAGCCCCATCTCCACAAAGGCCTTGTACATCAGGTTCCGCCGCTGCTGGTAGGAGACCCGCATCCGCTCCACCTCCGCCCAGCCGGTCCGCAAGCCCTCCAAGGCGGCGTACTGGCTCATAATGGGGGCGCAGATGGTGCTGTACTGGTGCAGCTTGTACACCTGATCCATCAGCTCGGCGGAGCAGCACAGGTAGCCGATTCGCCAGCCGGTCATGGCAAAGGCCTTGGAAAAGCCGTTGAGGACGATTGTGTAGTCCTT
>JAGBFT010000042.1 GCA_017936345.1 Spirochaetaceae bacterium | reverse complement strand
TTTTATATTTTTGCGTATATTTGTGGCTTTTAAACAGGATAAAATTCATTATTATGTAGGACAATACTATACAAAAAAAAATTTTATCTGTCATCACTTCTCCCTATTTTACCAAAACACAAAACACAGATAAAAATATATGTCTTTTACTAACTATACACAAACTCACTCTGCTGGTGGAAATTGATTCCCATCAACACTCCAACACAGAGCATTCCTGTCCACAGGGAGGAACCACCATAAGAAAGGAACATCAGTGGGATTCCTGTAATGGGCATAATTCCCATCACCATCCCCACATTCACAATGAAGTGAAAGAAGAACATTGCAAGTATTCCCGAGGCTACGTAGTAGCCGTACAAGTTTTTTGTCCTTCTGATGATAGAAATAATCCTAAACAGTATAATTAAGTATAACAAAAAAACTATGCATCCCCCCACAAAGCCCCACTCTTCAGATAAAATACTAAAGATGAAGTCAGTGCTTTGCTGGGGCAAAAATCGCAGGTGGCTTTGTATTCCCTGTAAGAAGCCCTGTCCAAAGATATTGCCGGAACCAATGGCAATTTTTGATTGGATAATATTCCATCCAGCACCCAAGGGATCACTTTCTGGGTCAATAAAGATAATCAAACGCTGGATTTGGTATGGCTTCAAAACCCTGCTCGCCACAATGGCCATAGTCAGAGCAACAGTCATAATTCCAAAGCTATAGGCTATCCAATAATAGTACTTGTTCTTAAATAACATATAGCCCATAATCCCTATGAGGGTTATGGTTCCCATAGCTGCAATCACAATAAAGCGAAGACGTTGGTCGGTTAAAACCTTAAGTATGGGAACACTTCTTTGTAGAATTTCAGTTTCCCATACAGGTAAAACTGTACACACAATGGTCAGAATTCCCGTTAAAATTACCATAAGAAGGTAGCGCAATGGAATTCCAGCCATAAAACACATGACTAAAAAAATAGGAATATATACGCTTGCAGTTCCCAAGTCGGGCTGCAAAAGAATCAATACGAGGGGAACTCCCATAATACAAAGTGAAGTAATAAACCGTTTTCTTGAAGAAACCTTGTCTGTACGTTCAAAATACCAGGCTAAAAAGAATATGTAGACAATCTTTCCAAACTCGGAGGGCTGAACACCCATGTTTCCAATTCCCAACCAGCTTCTAGCCCCATTCACAACCCTGCCAAAAAAAGCTGTATAAAGGAGAATGACTACCATGGCAATAAAAAGCTTGGGAGCTTGTTTAACCAGCTTTCTATAATCAACAATGGCAGCGGCAGCCATGAGAATAAGTCCAAGGGAACCAAAAATAATTTGACGTACATATTCATTTGATATTGATATTCCTGATGAGTTTACACTGGATGAGTAAATAAACACTACGCCTATTGTTATGAGCAACAACATACTAATCAGAAGAATAATATCAAACAGCTCGAATATACGTAACCTCATTTCCCTAACCTACTCCTGCCTTCCCACTGGACGAGTTAAATATCGGAAGCCAAGGGCATCGATAGCCTGCTCATAATCCTGATCTGCAAAGATTCCCTGCATAATAATATTGGTAGCATAAGGAGCCCACCATTCCCAAACATTTAGGGCTTCTACAAGAACTACTGTTACAATAGCATCTTCTGGAGGAGCATCATAGGGAGCATAGGCAACAAACCATGAATGCCACTGATTTTTGTACTGTGCAACTTCTCCGGTTCCAGATTTTCCTGCAATTTGCACCGCCTTGTTTTTCAAAGGGAACAGGACTGTGCCGTCTGTCACAGTATAACGCATTGCTTCTTTAACTGTTTTCCACACAGACTTATCAATGGTAGATTCATGCATGACGGTAGGCTCAAAGGTTGAAAGAAGCTCTCCATTTACAGGATCACGAACCTCTTTTAGGATATGGGGTTTATAGATTACTCCCTCATTTACTACCATGGCAACTGCATTAGCCATGTGCAGGGGTGTTACCGTTGTATAGCCTTG
This sequence comes from Spirochaetaceae bacterium, assembly GCA_017936345.1. Classification (GTDB taxonomy): domain Bacteria; phylum Spirochaetota; class Spirochaetia; order Treponematales; family Treponemataceae; genus Treponema_F. Next base: position 12,543 of record JAGBFT010000042.1, on the reverse strand, counting down.
TCCAATAGCAGCACTTAGGGTATCTCCCCCCAGCCATTTTTCGTGATATCTTCTTTCCTTCCACTGTGCAGTTGGAATAAATCCCGCAGAATGGCTAGGCAAGTCAATCTCTAGGGATTGACCTAAACCAAATTCTTGTGCATACGAAGAAATTAAATCAATGCCGATAAAATCACGACCAAGAGTCCAATAATAGACATTACATGACTGTGCCAGAGCGTTTTTTAAGTCCATATAGCCATGACCAGGCACACCGATATGACAACGGAATGTCCTGTCACCATAGCGAATGGAGCCTGCACATTCCACCTTCTTCTCCGGTGGCATAGCATCCTCGGCCAGCATGGCAGCGGACATGATGACCTTGAAGGTGGAGGCCGGTGGATAAGCTGCGTTGATAGCACGATTTAGCAAGGGATTATTAGGGGCACTTACCATTCGGGCATATTCTTGAGAGGCATTTTCAGAACTAAATAAATTTGAGTCGAAATATGGGTATGAAACCATGGCAAGAACCTCACCGGTGGTGGGTTTTAACACCACTGCTGCCCCTACTCGCTCTCCCAGGGCCTTTTCAGCCAAGGTTTGAATTTCTGTATCAATAGTCAATACAAGATTTTTACCCATCTCAGGATTTATCACTGTCAATGCATCAGACAAAAGACGCCCACGGACATCAACGGTAGTTGACTCCCTGCCTGGAACACCTTGCAAAATGGAATCGTATTGTTTTTCTATACCGGTTTTACCAACAATACTGGTATTGGTATAGCCTTGATTATACATAACCTTAAGCTCTTCACGAGTAATGTCACCTACGTACCCAAGAATATGGGAAATAGAGCCGGTCTGAACGTAACTCCTCAAAGGTTTTGAACGCCAAGATACACCCGGTAAATCATTTTTGTTTTCAGCGATATCAGAAACCATAGAAAAAGGCACATTGGACTTTACTTCTATGGCGGTAAAGGAAGAACGTTGATTGGTAGGAATTTTACCATCAATAAATTTTTTGTCAATTTGCAGAATCTCTGCTAATTTTGCGGCTACTGTATCATACTTTCCCTGGGGAATTTCTCCTGGAATTACGTCAACAGCAAAGGAATCTGTGTTTACAACCATGGGAACCGTAGCATTTCTATCGTAAATTTCCCCGCGCTGAGCAGGAATTGTCTTTACACGACTAGAAATATCCTCAGATTGTTGTCGATAGTCAGCACCTTCCAATACCTGCATTGAAAATAACTTTAGAGTATAAACTGCAAAGGATACAAAGATAATAAGAGTCAAAACTATTAACTTGAAGTCTCTTTTTAAGGATTCACCTGATTTTGTTTTTAAATCATTCACTCTCATTACCGGGACCTCTCCTTCGAGTCAACGAGAATTGAAGAAAAGAATGAAAGAAAGCCAAATACCATAGGTGCAAGAATTACATTAAACAATAATTCCATGCCAAAGGTTGTTGAAATCAGCTCGTAGGTTATAACACCATTGGGAAAGAAAAAGAAAATAAACTCAATCATAATTCCCTTGACAATGGTGGCAATAAAGGCCAAAAAACATGGAATTAAAATTCCAGAAACATTCAATAGGTTGTGAAAAAAACCTGCTAAAAATCCCATCAGGGTTCTCAAAAGACAGTTCAACCCCAAGGGAGCTGCAGTGATAAAATCCAACAACAATCCAGACACAAATCCTGTAGTCTCACCCACCAATGAACCATTGAACACGGAAATATACAACACCACCAGCAGCAACAAATCTGGAACGACGGGAAGAAACACGATATTTGATAGAAGTGCGGTTTCTAAAAGAACAACAACCAACAGGATAACAAATATAACAAGAGCCTTACGTATCATCTGCCAGCCTCCCCTGTTCCTGAAACAAGCTGAGGATTCAACTCCTTCATGTCAACCACAATGACTATTTCCAATCGACCAAAATCTATCACAGGTGTCAACTCAATATTCAAGGAAGAATCATAGTCCTGCACGGTAATGGTTGAAATGTAGCCAATGGGAATGTCCTTTAGAAAATTTTCGTTTTCACCAGAGGTAACAATTAAGTCTCCATACTGCAAATCAGGGAGAACACGTTTTTTTATATACTTCATGGTCAGAGGTCTATCTTCCCACCCCAGCCCATTTACAATACCTACGTCACGAGTGTTTTGAATGCGGGCAGATACATTGCAGTCATAATCATAAATTGGCATTACCATACTGGTAGTATGCCCTACCTGCAATACCTTTCCCACCAAGCCTGTTGTTCCATTTTGGACTGCAATTACAGGCATATTTTTTTTAATACCATGAACACTCCCCTTGTCTATGGTGAGGAAGGAATATTGGTTATTTGGATCCCGCCCAATAATCTGGGCAGGATGGCTTTTATACTCAAACTCGGTGGTAAAATTTAGCTGCTCCCTCAACCTCTCATTTTCCCGCCTGATTTCAGCATTGGATTGCTGCATATACTCGTAGTTTTCCAGTTGCTCAGTGAGTTTCTGATACTCTTCTCTCAAAACAGCAATTTCTTGTACTGCAGAAACAACTCCTGTAATACCGGTGTAAACAGCTCTCGTTCCCTTTTGTAAGGAAGAGAGTGCAGAAAATCCCACTGTCTTAAAGTTTATGATAAATCCACCAGTAGACAATGCCAACATAACACCAGAAATCAGCACCAGCAACAGCAGGACAAAGAGAGACGGATTGAGGAGGAATTGAGGTTTTCGCAAGGCCATGAAAACACCTAGTTGTTCAAGTTATCGTAGATACTTCTGTCAGAAGAAATATCACGGAACAATTCAAAGGCCTTTCCCGCACCTATAGCAACACATTCTTGAGGATTGTCAACCAACAATACAGGAACCCCTGTTTCCTTGGAAATAAGCTTGGGCAAACCTTTAAGAAGAGAACCGCCACCAGTCATAACAATTCCGTTTTCAATAATATCAGAGGAAAGCTCCGGGGGAGTTTGACCTAAAGTCCTCTTGATAACATCAACAATTTGGGTAACAGGATCTTTGAGAGCTTCACGAACTTCCACAGAGTCAATTTCAAGACGGCGGGGAAGACCGGTAATTGCGTCAGTTCCCTTGATTTCCATCTTTTCAATACTCTTGTCAGCAGCTGCATTACCAATTTCAATCTTAAGTCGCTCAGCTGTCTGCTGTCCAATAATCAAGTTGTGAACACTCCGTACGTGCTTTACAATGGACTCGTCAAACTCATCGCCACCAAGACGGATAGCATTGGTAACAACCATACCACCCAATGAAATTACAGATACTTCTGTAGTACCGCCACCAATATCACAAACCATGTGTCCCTCTGGTTCATCGATGGGAATTTGCGCGCCAATGGCAGATGCCAAAGATTCTGCAATACACTCCACTTCTTTTGCACCAGCCTTAACTGCAGCCTCTTCTACAGCGTGTTTCTCCACTTCCGTAATACAGGTGGGAATACCAATCTTCATGCGGGTGGACTTAAACACCTGATGACGAGGGATAATCTTGGAGATAAAGTAACGAATCATTTTTTCTGTGCTAGCCATATCCGCAATTACGCCATCTTTCAAGGGACGAATTGCCGTGATGGTTTCTGGAGTTTTCCAAAGCATACGTTTTGCTTCTGCACCAACGGCTACCACACGATTTGTTCCTCGCTCTACAGCCACTACAGATGGCTCATTCACTACAATACCCTTCCCACGTACATAAATCAAAGTATTACATGTTCCCAAGTCAATTCCAATGTCAGTAGAAAACTTATCAAATAATCCCATATCTTAATCTCCTTGATTACCTTATATTTATTCAGCAAGTTTTAGCCGTGCACCCTGATGATTAACATCCAGTCTAAGAGCCTTTCTCCATTCTGAACGAGCCTTCACCAAGTCCCCTTGCTTTTCATATATTACACCAATTCCATAGACTGCGTCAGCATAGTTTGGATTTATTTCTAAAATTGAACGATATTCCTCTTCTGCTTCCTCAAAATTTGATTCATCTAAATATATTTGACCTAATAGAGATTTACACTTTAATCTTACCGTATCATCACCTGTTGAGGTGGAAATCCTGTGTAAATATGCCTTTGCAGCCGACAATTGTCCATTCTTATAGTATTGCTCTGCAATAGACAACAAAAGAATATCTGATTCACGAACCAATAGGGCTTCTGTAAAGGCTGCAATACTTTGCTCCGTCATCCCAAGGGAAGCATAGCTTAAACCAAGCAATTCAGGAATATCATCAGCCTCATACCCCTCATTCTTTGCAAGGCTGAGATACTTAATTGCCAAATCACTGTAATAATGGTAGTCGGAGAGGGTATTCTTATAAAAATATGACTTTCCCAACATATAATGAACCTGGATTCGGGCATTACCACGGGTTTTAAGCATAGCCAGCCTCAAGGAGTTGATGGAAGCATCTAAATACGATTGAGCCTGTGTAGTATCTGTTTGTGATACAGCAAGAAAAAAGCCGGCATATCCATTAAAAGCCAAGCCCATTGCATGAAAGGGGTCTTGCGCAAGCAGGAGTCTGGTTTGATTATACACTTCCTGATAATTACCCTCTTTCCAAAGGGCAGAAACCCTCGTCATATTTACATTTGTTTGCTTATCGGATTTTTTAAAAAGAAGAAAGGGAACGGAAATAAGGGCAGAGACACAGAGAACTATTATACACACAACAAAACGACGCAAGAATCTGCTTTTGCGTCGAACTATATTTTGCTGTGCTGTAGAAATCTGTTTACGTGCCACCCAAATTCCCCAAAAAAAAAGACAGAAAATATAATAAGCCGGGTTCTGTCATTCAGCTAACCACCCAAAGGACGGTAGCTAAACATGGCCATCTATCTAGAATACAGATTTCCCTATATCTCCAGCGACCTACCCGTAACCGTGAAAGGCGAACCTTTCATATCGGAGTTGCGGCTACTGCTTGGTCTTGCTCCTGACGAGGCTTGCCCTGCGACATCCGGTGCCGTCTGCCCGGTGGGCTCTTACCCCACCATTTCACCCTTACCCTGAAAATCAAGGCGGTTTACTTTCTGTTGCGCTAGCTGTAGCAACACCGTCACCAATGTTACCCCCGGTGGTTAACCGGCGTCATTTCCGAAGGAGCCCGGACTTTCCTCTCTTTCCACAACCCCCAAGGGTATTATGGAAACAGCGACCATATATTTTCTGCCAAATTAAACAAAATCAATCTTCGTATTCGTCCAGTTCCTTTACCTCGTCCTGGTCCTCATCCTCTTCCAACTCCTCGTCATCATCGAAGTCATCCAAATCGACAAGGCTTCCAGCAGAATCTTCAAAGTTGAAGAAGGTCTCATCACCTTCATCCTGCTCTTGATAGAACAAGATACGGCTACAATAGGGACAGAATACAATTTCCTCACCCTTGTGAACCTCGTTGGCAAACTGAGCAGGAAGAATCATGTGACAGCCGTCACACACATTGCCCTTTACTGCAACGATACCCCTGTTTTGCTTGCTACGAATGATTCTCTCAAATTTGAATACGATTTCAGGACCCAAATCAGGAACAATCTCATTTTCACGAGCTTGTAAAACTGCTAGCTCAGCCCGATAAGACTCAACGTTATGGTCCCAAGAAGCCTTCTTCTCATCCAATGTCTTTTTTCCAACTTCCAATTCCTGCTCTTTGGAAGTCATCTGTGTAGACAGCTCTTCAAAATGGCGTTCTTCTGTCTGCAATTCCTTTCTCAGCTGACTCTCTCTTTCTGTAGCTTCTTTGATTTCTTTACCCAATGCCTCGTATTCACGGTGAGTGGTAATGCTCTCCATCCCCTCTTCTCCCCGTTCACGAGCGGCAACAGCCTCATCCAATTCAAACTTAAGCTGAGAAATCCTTGTTTTAGACTCTTCGTAGGCTGTATTTATATTGATATATTCTTCCTTCATTCGATCCAACAATTGCTCATAACGACCCAAATCCTTAGGAGCATTATCTATCTTTGACTCAATTTCATACTTTTCAGCAAGAATATCCTGCAATGCCTTGAGTTTATCAAATACATTGGTCATATCCATGAACAAAACCCCTCTTATAAAGCAATACTAACCTTAGTTTATATCTCATTATCGAGTGAATGTCTAGCACATCCCAAACAGATACGCCAGGCAGCCGAATCAATCCATGTAATCCCGCAGACCACCAGAGCGACGTGGATGACGCAAACGGCGGAGAGCCTTTGCCTCAATCTGACGAATACGCTCCCTGGTTACGTCAAAATACAAGCCAACCTCTTCCAGTGTAAGGGAAAAGCCATCATCAAGCCCAAAGCGCATCTTTAGAACTTCCTGCTCCCTAGGAGGCAAGGTTGACAAAATGGTATGTAGATGATCCTGCAGCATTGTGTAGGCAGTCTTTGATGCTGGATTCTCCACATCCTTGTCCTCGATAAAATCTCCCAATGATGAATCCTCCTCTTCACCAATAGGTGTTTCCAAGGAGATAGGCTCACGGGCAACATTTTTAACCTGCTTTACACGGGACACAGGCCAGCCTAACTGCAAGGCAATTTCCTCGTCTGTAGGTTCACGTCCAAATTTTTGCATAAGCTGCCTGGACTCTCGCACCACCTTGTTAATCTGTTCAATCATGTGCACGGGAACACGAATTGTTCGTGCCTGGTCAGAAATGCTACGAGTTATTGCCTGCCGTATCCACCATGTCGCATAGGTGGAAAACTTGTATCCCTTGCGGTACTCAAACTTTTCCACCGCCTTGATGAGACCGATGTTACCTTCTTGCACCAAATCAAAGAACTGTAGTCCTCGGTTGGTGTATTTTTTTGCAATGGAAACAACGAGACGCAAGTTGGCATTAATGAGCCGATTCTTGGCCTCTTTCATCATGCGGCGACCACGGTTAATTTCCTTTGACATGGAAATAATTTCATAAACATCATTTTCAAATTCATATTCCAACTTTCTCAGCTTGCGACTGATTTTCTGAATTTGAGTATATATCTCCCGTATTTCATCTGCAGAAATTCCTAAGTCTGCCTCCAGCTTAATCCGTTCTGATTTCATTGCAATGCGTTTACCCAGGCTTCTTAAATCACTGAAGTCTGTGATACGCAATTCCTTTGCTTTCTTATCCTGGCGGCTACGATATTCCCCAATACGGCGTGTTGCATCTATAAATCTTGATGAAAAACGCTCAATCTCCTCGGACTGAATCTCTACATGTTGGAGAGAAACCATGATTTTTTCTCTCAAGGCAACTAATTGAGAATCGTTGAAAATCTGATTTGTCTGATCTGCCTCATACAGCTGCTTTTTCAACTGCATATAAGCCTTCATGTCAGCAAAAACAGGCTTGATATATTCACTATAACAGGTTTTGAGACGACGCTTTTCAGTCATCTCCTCATTGATTTCCTTTCTATTGCGACCAGGTTGCATATCGATACGGGAAAAGGCTTTGACACCAATGTTATAGAACTCAGGAATAAGGATTCCGGACTTTTTAATAACATTTTTTATGATATTTTCACCGTCTTCCATCTTCTTGGAAAGCTCAACCTCTTGCTCTGCAGTCAAAAGGTTTTCCTTGCCAATTTCACGCAAATACAAGCGGACCGGATCGTCTCCTCCAGAATCTTTTTCCCCAGAAATAAGACGTTTTTTTGAGTTAACCTCTTCTACAACCTTTTGAACATCCTCATCGGAAGAAGATGCATCGTCATCCACAGACTCCAAGTCAAAGTCATCATCTTCCACCTTATCAAGCTCATCAGTATCATCTTCCACTTGAATATTATTTTTTGCCAATTCGGACAAGACTGTCTCCATCTTGTCTGAATTCAAAATTTCTGGAGACAACATTCCATTCAATTCATCCCAAGAAATAGAATGTTTTATCTTGCTGTACTCAATCAGTTTTTCAATAGCCGAATCCAATTCGTCCATCAGCGTGCATCCTTACTATCTAGTTCAAAGTCAATATTCATTTTTTCCGAAATCAAATCCTCAAGAAGCTTTTGTTCTTCATGGCTTGTGACCCTAGCACTCAACTGGCGAATTTTGTTCAGCAGGCGACCTCTTTTGCGCTCCAGGCTATTTCTTCGAATACGACGAATGCTATCCTCAATCACCTTCTCTTGATTATCAGCATATTCGCCAGAAGCAATAACTCGGGCAACCAGACTTTTTAATTGCTCATTGCTGCATTTTGCCAGTACACTACCATGTAAGACTGATTCTTCCCTATAACATTCTTCCAGAATAATGAATAATTCCCTAGCCACCGGATCCTCAAAGTCCTCCGGCGATAGACTTGACCTCATCAATTCGTATGCATCAAGATTTGCCACTACAGCCAAAACAGAACGCAACTCTGCATTTAATTTAATCTGTAGAGGTTTGGCTTCCCCCTCCCTTTCTTCGTGACCTTGACCCCGTCTTTCGGCTACAACTCTATTGGAAAAATCCTTTTTTACAGCCTCAATATTGAGATTCAAAGCTTGACACAAACGCACCAGCCATGATTCCTTTTGTATATCAGATTTAAGCGCATCAATGTACGGAAAGAATGCCAATGCAGCTTTTGTTTTCCCCTCTGGGGTTTCTACTTGATGTTCGGTCGCCAAAATAGATAACAAATAATCGCCATCTATTTTAGCCCTCTTTACTGATTCTGTCAATACTTCAGCGCCTAAATTCACCATAATCTCTGCAGGATCCTTTCCACCCTCCAAAGCTATAACCCGAACAGAAATATCCGCTTGACGACACAGTAAAATTGCCTTCCAAGTTGCCTCTCGCCCCGCCCTATCTGAGTCAAAAGACAAATACACTGTATCAACAAAGGGTTGCACCAACTTTACTTGGTCCATAGTGAGCGCTGTTCCCAAGGGAGCAACTGCATAGGTTAAGCCACATTGGTGATAGGCCAACACATCCATGTACCCTTCACAAATAATTACAGCCTTTTCTTTCCGTATACTTTGCCGGGCCCGATTGAAGGCATACAGGGTCTTTCCCTTGTTATATTGAATTAAATCTCCAGAGTTTATGTATTTAGGGCCCTCTCCGCCCAACAACCGGCCGCCAAAGGCCACGACCCGCCCCTGTCTATCCGTAATGGGAAACATAAGTCTATTGGAAAAAAAGGAAATATCAGGGTATTTCTTTGAAAATAGTCCAGACCCAGCCAAGAATTCATCACTATAATTTTTACTACGAAGGAATTTTTTTAACCAGTATCGATTTGCAGGCGAATATCCCAGCTGGAATTTTTGGATTATGTCCATGGTAATACCTCGATTTAAAATATAATCCAAGGCAACCTTTCCCGCCGTTGTGGAGGCAAGACAATAATGGTAAGAACCAGCGACACGGGTATATAAGTCAATATATTGGTCTTTTAGTGAGTTATCCTGCCCTGTTGCAACTTGTTGGCCAGAATAAACTATTTCTACCCCAGATTGTCTTGCAAGAAAAACAACAGCTTCCAGAAAAGACAATTTTTCCATGTTCATAACAAAGTCGATGGCACTGCCACCCTCATGGCAGCCAAAACAGTAGTACATTCCCTTGCTTGGAACAACACTGAATGAAGGGGTTTTTTCGTTATGAAAGGGGCAGCATCCCCACCACTCGTCACCACGTCTTTCCAGCCGGGTGTATTCTTCAACTAGGGCGGGCATATCCACCCGCTCCATCACCTGTTGGATTGTCTCGGAAGATATAGGCCCTTTTATCAATTTCCTGCCGCCCTCTTTGTTTGCATTGCCCCAACCTCAATGTGCTCCTGGAAATCTTCAGAAAAATGATGACTTCCATCTCCTTTACCTGTTACACGGAAGTAATAATAGGGAGTATCAGGGGCATGGGCAACAGCATCAAGGGCAACAAATCCTGGATTGGAAATTGGTCCTGGCGGCAGGCCGCTCCACATATAGGTGTTGTAGGGACTGTTCAGCTTCAAGTCCTTGTTCGTTACAATTTCTGGATGAGGCCGACCTTCAATTTCTGTAATGATATACACAATTGTTGCACAGGAATATAGACCTATATTCTTTTCCAGCCTATTTTTAAACACGCTGGCAATTAGGGGGGCCTCACTCTCCACCTGATATTCACGCTCCACAATGGAAGCAAGACGAACAACATCAAAAAGCTCATCAGCCGACAAATCAGCTAAGTCTCCAATTTGGCTTATTTTCCTGCAGAAATTATCCACCAGCATACGAAGGACGGACTCCCCGTCCATTCCCGGTGAAAAGTAATATGTATCTGGGAAAAGATAGCCCTCAAAGCTAGGGGCAGGAATTTCATATTCAGCGAGAAGCACAGGATTCCTCGTAACAGTTAAGAATTCCTGAGCCGAAATAACATCATTTTCCTCCAGCAAGCTTGCTATCTTGGATAAGGTCAGTCCTTCTGGAATACTGACTACAAGATTTTCCTGACGACCCGATTCCAAAATACTGAAAATCTCACTTGTATCCATGGAGGAAAGAAGGGGGTACACTCCGGCCTTTAACTGAAGGCTTTCCCTGCGGGCAAGCAGGTAAAATACAGTTTTAGAACGAATGATTCCCTGTTCTTCCAATTCTGAAGCCACAGCTTTTATTCCCATTCCTACAGGAACTTCCAGCTTGTAAGAAACAGCAGACACTTCGTCCCGAGCCACTGGAGTTTTGGACACAAACCACCAAGTGGCAATAGCTCCAACACCCAGCAGAACAATAACCAAAAAGACAACAAGACAGGCAATCAAGAGTTTTCGAATCACAACAGCTCCAATATAACGAAAAAAAACGGGGATGACAACTTTATTTTTTAAAGAATTGCTCTATGTCATCAATAGTCATAGCGTTGTACACCGTGTCAAAAACAAGTGCACTAAATCGCTCCAGACCATCAGGCAACCCATGCCATCTGATGTAGCGGGCAAGAATAGCCGTTTCCTGAGGAGTAAAGGTATAGGTAAAAACCATAGCATCATCATCTTGTTGGTTCATACACTAAAACTCAAGCCTTCCTGGGCAAGGTATAACTCCATGTCAGTGTTGGCAACATACTGTGCGTACCATTGGGCAGACTGAAGAATTGAATTGAGCTTTTTGTCATCATAGGTTGGTTCGTGATGAAAAAGATACATCTTCTTGATATTCCATTTTGTAGCAAAATCCACAGCTAGGGAAAAGGCTGAATGTCCCCAGTTTGCCTTATATAGGGCTTCTTCCACTGTATACTGGGTATCAAGGATAATGGCATTCGCATCGGAAAAATATGAAGAATTTGAAGGTGAATCCTCAAAATCAAGGCTGGACAGCTCCACATCGGTGGCATAAATGACTTTTTTATCTCCCTCCACAAAGGAATAGGCATAGGAATTGCCCGGATGGGACATTTTCTTTGCTACAATTGAGAATGCCCCAATCTGGAAAGGAACACCAGGGATTATTTGCTGAAAAGAAATATCTGCAAAGAATCCCGTATCAAACTGGACAGGGAAATACGGCAAGTCCATCTGGCGGGACAAAATCTGCTTGGCATAGGGAAAAACAGAGTAAAAGACAATCCTGCAATTCCTCATGTAAGCCTGATCCATAAAGGGCAATCCCTGAATATGATCCCAGTGGAAATGAGACAACAAGATATGGTAAGTATTATCCGAGGCTGGAATCCCTCGTTTACCGAATTCACGGATTCCCGTACCAGCATCAAGGATACATACAGTTCCCTGGCTGTCACGAATTTCCATACAGGATGTATTACCTCCAACAGTACCAAAAATTGAGGGCGGCAAGGAAGCTAAAAAACGTTGGCGGGCATCAAGAGAAACAATATCACGAGGTGAAATTCGTTGAACTACAGCCTCAATTTTCGCCTGAATCTGTTGTCCTGTCAGAGGGGTTGGAACAGAACCCCTTACTCCCCAAAAACGGATATCCATAATCACTTCTCCTGTTTTCTAACTGGCTCATTTTCCTCATAGCGTCTCTTGCAATTCTCTATTTCGGAATATGAACGTAATTCGCCACAATTAATTCCTGGACACTCCCTCCCCTCCTGAATCCAAGTTTCAGGGCTCTTTAAGACAAAGGTCCAAAAAGGATAGGTTGAGCATTGGACTGGACGGGCTTCATAGGCAGTACAACCGGAATCCCAGAAGATACAATCGTTATTTACCTTTTCTTGTAAACAGAGCACTTCTGTTCCATCGTAGTATGGAACCCAACGACAGTACTTTTCTACAAATTGTTGCTCCTCTAGGTTAAAGCATTGACACAGATTTGTCAAATCCTTTTGCGATAGATACACGAATCCAGGTTCATGACGGCAACAATGAGAACATTGCGTACAAGAAAAACGAAGTCCTTGAGAGGAATACCACTGCTCCAACTTTTTACTCCAAAAAAAAGGCGTTGAACGGTAAGTCCAACGCCGCAAAGTGGGGAGAGAAGGATTCGAACCTTCGAAGGCGGAGCCAACAGATTTACAGTCTGCCCCCTTTGACCGCTCGGGAACCTCCCC
>JAGBFT010000041.1 GCA_017936345.1 Spirochaetaceae bacterium | reverse complement strand
TACTTTGGCGCCTATCTTGCCGCCATCGGCCCCATCGATGCCATCGTGTTCACCGCCGGTGTGGGTGAGTTCTCCGATGTTATCCGTGGACAGGTTTGCGCCGGACTGGAGCACTTGGGAATCAAGATTGACCCCGCCAAGAATGCCCTGGCCCACACCCGCAACACCGAGCTGTGCATCAGCGCCGATGACTCCAAAATCAAGATTTTTGTCATCCCCACCGATGAGGAGTTGGTAATGACCGAGGATGCCTACGCACTGATGGCTGGCACCTACGATGTCCACACCAACTTCACCTACTCCTTCCAGAGCCCCGACTACGTGAACAAGGCACGTGCGGCTGGACTGGAAAAGGATTTGGCCAAGAACCCCGACCTGGCAAAAATCATTGCCAAGCCAAAGGCTTGAGTTCAACTAAAACAAAGGGAAATCGTCGGCACACACAGGTGATTTCCCTTTTGTACAAACTATGATTATCTACGGAATTGGCAGAGCCATGGTGGATTATTATGTGGAAGGAAGGATAGACAGGGATTTTATGGAAAAGGCTTTTTGCCCGCTCCCAAATGGATACCTTCCTTCATCACAAGACCGTCCCCTTCATGTTGAGGGGGCGGTCTTCTCTTTGGTACTTGAAGCCATTGGTTCCTTGAATGGTTTTACTCTGCTCAAAGAAACAGGTGGAAGTTGCGTCAATATTCTCAAAACCATAGCACAGCTGGACTCAAGTGCAAGCTGCATCTTCTCTGACACAGTGGGAGGAGCCTCACCATCATCAAAGGCTGAGGCTGACCCGTCCTTTTTTTTGGCAGATGAAGATGGACTGTTTTTCAAACAATCCCTGGAAGAAACAGGTATCAGTTCAAATCTAAAGGCTCTGGATGGAGCTACGGGTCGCTGTCTTGTTCTGTCGGGGGAATCAATGCCTGGCAACAAGTCGCAGAAACAACAGGGCTCCGCTTTTCTGGCCATGGCTAGCCCGGCTGTTGCTCCAGAAATTGCACCGGAACAGGTTGTTTTTCCAGAAAATCTTCAATATGTCTTGGCAGAAGGCATGGAACTAGATAAAGTTTGGTTTAGAGACAGACTCATCTCAGCATCCTCGCCCCTCATCATTGCCTGTGGCACTCCCTTTGGTGCAAAAAACACCGCAGTCTTTTTAAAGGAATGGACTTGCAAACACCATTCCCCAAATGTCAGTTCCAGTGCAAATTCCCAACAGGCAGATTCCAGTGATTTTTCCCTGTTGGTGCTGGCCAACGATTTGGAGGCACGTGTCCTGGAGCAGGAGGGAATCTCCTTTTTGGAATGGAGTGCCAGAAAGGACATTATTTTTGTAATTACCCACGGTTGTGGGGGCAGCAGCTGTTATTTTCATGGAACACGGTTGTCTGCCCCTGCCGCCCCACTACCACAGGAACTCACCGTGGATGCAACTGGAGCTGGTGATGTATTTGCAGGAGCCTTTATTGTTCACCTCCACAAGCATTTTTCAGAAAGAAATCTTACGCTGCAAAAGATACAGGCATCACTAGAACAATCCTCCTCAACAGCCAGTAAAATCATACAAGTTCCCCTCTGCAAGACATCGATACTTTGAGTTGCCCAGCCTGTGGGGAACTTGGAATGGCTATCTTTTGTCCAAAGCTTTCTGCAACCGTCAGCGGAACAAGGCGCTGGCAGCCAACTGGGTAGCAGCCTGTTCACCAGCAAATTCCCTTGCCAAAATCAGAGAAAATTCTTCTGCTGTTCCAGGACCTGCCGCAGTAAAGAGATTTCCGTCCACCTCAACACGATTGCCAGTATACAGGCTTCCAGCTACAGCTTCCTGCCATCCTTCTCCACCCCATTTTTCAATTTGAAGCTCCATAGAAGGATAGCAGGTGAATTTCCTCCCCTTCAGCACCCCAAGCCTTGCCAAGGCAACAACAGGAGCGGCACAGAGGGCGGCTACAACCTTGCCTTCCCTCATCATAGAACAAATCAGCTTTCCGGCAGCCACACACTGCCCGATATTAGCAGCCCCAGGCATTCCTCCCGGCACCACAACTCCATCCACGCTGGCATCACAATTCAAGGCCTCATCTACCATCATATCAGCCACCACAGAAATCTTATGTGCACCACAAACGCTTAGGGACTGTCCACAAGAAAGGGTAAGAACCTCTACCCCAACCCGACGTAAATAGTCAACGGGTGTCAGAGCCTCTATCTCCTCAAATCCCTCTGCCAGCAAAACATATACCCTCATACCATCCTCCAAATTAGCAGGTAAAATTCTATATTCTCTACACATAGAATAGCCCTTTATTTTATAGAATTTCAAGTCGCTATCTTGTCAAATTGCCAATTTACTTGTATTATAAAAACTATGAAGCGAGTATTAATGCTGGATCCCTCGCCGATTTTTAGAGATTTTGTTAGAGAAAAGTTGGCAACAGTAAAAGTTTCAGTGGATGTAGTTCAAGGTCGTCGAGATGCCTTTACTAAACTGCTCTCTCTTTTGCCTGATTTAATACTAATAGACGTAGAACAAGACTTTTCTAGCACCATTGAATTTCTAGAAAGAAAGCGCGCCAATCCCAATACTGTCTCCTTGCCTGTTATTGTTGTGGGACCTGCAATAAGTTCAGAGGAAATCATTGGCCTTATACGATTGGGGGTCATAAAGTATTTTGCTCGTTCCTTTGTAATGGATGCCTTCATCAAGACTATTGGAACCTTCCTGGTGTCTCCAATCCAGCTGGATACAACACCCGCAATCTTGGAAGCCCATAAAAACAAGAATGTCCTCATTGTAGAGGCAGCCCTGGGATTGAATCTGGACAAGATTGCCATGCTTAGATACTACCTTGCGGACTTGATTTCAAATCATGCTATTTCCAGCCCCAAGATTCTATTGATTTTTTCCAATATGAATTTGAGTTTTGTGGATGGAATTAATCTGGAAAAATTCTTTGACAGCGTAATATATGCACCACGGGTGATGAAAAAAGAAGTAAAGGTACTTACACAGGATACCTTTATCAAGGAATTCATCGATGGGCATACGGAATATTCAGGAATACAGGTTGAAGACAATCTTATATCCTTGTTGAATTCCTTTGTAGAAAGTACCGTTTCCAGTTCTCTCAGTGAATTGGTAGAAACAAGGCTCTTGAGTATAGACAGGAACACCCTTCCCTGCTATACGGAACTTACCTTTGACACAGACATTGCGGAAAGAAAACGGGAAATTGGCCGACAGCTCCACTAAGAATCCATGACTCCGAATACAGCCGCCTTGGCTTCAGCATTGCATGAAATTAGAACTCCCATACAAACCATCCTGGGAACGGCGGAGTTGTTGAAAGCGACCTCCCTGGATTCTGAACAGCAAGAATATGTGCGGCAAATCGCCTTCAGCGCTGATGTCATCTATACCCTTGCAAATGATATTCTGGACTTTGAAAAGCTGCGCGCAGGAAGGCTCTCCCTGGAACACATAGATTTCAATCCTGTGGACTGTATAGAAGAGGTATTGAATCTTGTGAGCATTGAAGCCTATAACAAGGGAATTGAGCTGCTTTCCTACATACATCCCGATGTGCCGGAAACAATACAAGGTGACCCCCTGCGGCTACAACAAATCCTTTTGAACATGGTAAAGAATGCGGTAAAATTCACTGCAGCAGGTTATGTCAAGGTTGAGCTGCAAAGGGAAGGTGAGCAAACACTGCTGTTTAGGATAATCGACTCTGGTGTAGGTGTGCCGGAAGAAAAAAAATCCTCCATATTCCAGCCCTTTACCCAGGCATCAGACAGCACAACCCGCCAGTATGGGGGCTCAGGCCTTGGACTCAATATTTGCTCCCAATTAATCAAACTTATGAAAGGTACTCTGGGGGTAAATGACAATCCAGAGGGTGGCTCCATCTTTTATTTTTCAATCCCCCAAGAAGCTCCTGCACAAGGAAATCCACCAAGGGAGTTGGTACATATACCTAAGGGCAATAGAATCTTGGTGGTAGACGACAGTCCCCACTATCTTGAGAATTTTTCATGTATCATAACACAGCTGTCAGGCTTGGAAGTATCGACAGCATCTTCTGGAGAAGCTGCCCTCCAGCTGATGAAGGAAGCAGCGAGCCAAAAGGAAGAATTCTCACTTGTTCTTATAGACATGGCAATGCCCTCCATGGACGGATGGAGGCTAGCAGCAGAAATAAATAGCAATCCCGCCATAAACGGAGCAAAACTATACCTTATGATTCCAGAAGGGCAGCTTGGTGGAGAGGCAAAGATGAAGCTTCTATCCTGGTTCAACGGATATTTGTACAAGCCCCTCCAACGCAAAAAACTGACAGCCTTGCTAGAAAATGCCTTTGCCCACCCACTGGAATTGCCCACAGCAGAGCAAACCGATGAGTATGCGGGTCATTTCTACAATGGACAGGCAACGGGAAGGAAAATAGAATTCCCCCAAACAATAGGAAAAGACCCCCAAAACACTATTTCCCAAAAAGCAGCGGAGCCGGTTCCAGGCTCTCCCTCCTTTCCCAGTCCAATAATTGCAGTGGACGACCATCCTGTAAACCTGAAGATTCTCATGGCATTTCTTTCTTCCCTTGGAGTTGAAGCCTATGGAGCAGAAAGCGGCGAGGAGGCAATTTCTTTGGCACAGGAACACCCTGACACAAGGCTGATTTTCATGGACATAGAAATGCCCTTTATGAACGGATTTCAAACCAGCCGTAAAATCAGGGACAATGGATACAAGGGCGTGATTGTGGCTTGTTCAGCCAATTCCACCCCAGACATCATTCAAGACTATGTCCAGGCTGGCATCAACGATTACTTGTCAAAGCCCTTCAAGAAGCAGCACTTGGCAGAAATACTTGCAAAATGGCAATCCACACCACAAGCAGGTATGGATGGACTGTGGAGTCATTGACATTAAAATCCCAGGATTTTCCAGTAAGAAGATCTGAATCAAAAGGAGCCTTGCATGATTCTTACCAACTACCACACCCACACTAATTTTTGCGATGGGAAAGAAGAGCCGGAAACAATGGTAAAGGAAGCCATTGCCTGCGGACTTTCAGTCCTAGGTTTTTCTGGTCATAGCATTTATCCCTTTGCCTCTGACTGGCATATTCCCATAGACAGGATTCCTGCATACGTGGCAGAAATTCGTCGTTTACAAGAGGCATACAAGGACAAGATTGAAATACTTTGTGGATTTGAGGCGGATTACCTTCCCCCCATTTCCAGCGCACCACAGGCTCCCTACAGGGCTCTGGGAGCAGATTATCTTATCGGGTCACTTCACTATCTTGTTACGGCTACAGGTTGCTTTACTGTGGATGACTCAGCAAAAAACGTTGCGGCTGGAATTGAGGCCCACTTCAAGGGGGACGGGAAGAAGGCAGTCCAGGAGTATTTTGCAGCCCAACGGGAAATGATAAGGCAGGGGGGCTTTGATATACTGGGACATGCCGATGTAGTGCGACGACGGAATGGAGAGCTTAAATTTTTTGACGAAGAATCCCAATGGTACAAGGATGAGCTGCACGAAACTGCCAGGGTGATTGCACAGGCAGACCTTATTGTGGAAATAAATACTGGCGGCATGGCAAGAAGGAATACCACCACACCCTATCCTTCCCCATATTTTTTATCTTTATTGGCAAGGAAAGACGTACCCATTACCATCAACTCCGACGTCCACAATTCCGGGTATCTTAATTACGCCTTTGCAGAGGCCAGAAAGGAGGCCTTTAATGCTGGCTATAGAGAAATTACCTACCTGACAAAAGCTGATGGAAGGCTTGCAAGAAAAACAACTTCGCTGGAAGAATAAAAAATTGATGTTCTCGGGAACCTCCTACCAGGGAAGCCACCCAAGAACATCAAGCTCTAGACTAAAACAGACTAACGACTTTGCCTTTCTACAGCACTCTTGCATTCCACACAAAGAATGGCGGTAGGCATAATCTCCAATCTTCCTTCTGGAATCTGAGTGCCGCACTTCATGCACAGACCATATTTTCCAGATTCAATCCTATTTAAAGCCGAGTCAATAAGCTCAAGCTCCTGCATGCCCTTCATCTCCATGGATTCCAGCATCTTTAAGTCGATAACATCTGCGGCCTCATCAATACTATCCTTGCCAGTTGACTCTTCTAAAATCCTCTTAAAATCAGCGTTATGCTCGGCAAGAGAAGCCAAAATCCCATTCCGATCGGCAATCAACTTTTCTTTCATTCCGTTAATAAATTCCTGATTCATTACTACTCCTTTGTGTTGACATGTCAATGAATTACTCATAGAATTATAAGGGTGAACTGCAAAAAAAACAACTTTTTTTGCTTTTTTCTTTTACTTTATCTGGAGGAACTGTGGCCAAAGAGGAAGCTATTGAAGTCGAAGGTATTGTTCGTGAAGCATTACCAAACACCATGTTCAGGGTTGAGTTGCAGAACAAGCACATCATCCTTGCTCACTTATCAGGAAAGATGCGCAAGCATTACATCAGGATTGTACCCGGGGACAGCGTAAAAGTTGCTCTTTCCCCCTACGACTTAAACCGGGGTCGCATCATTTTCCGCGAACGGTAAACGATAAAACATGGTGCGGCCCAGCCCTCCATGTTTTACTCTTTCCCACCTCCCGTTTTTGGGCCAGGATTAAGAATATACTTGATAGAACCCAAAGCCTTTGAAGCCCCACTTACAATGGCCCATATTGACAGTATTGGTCCGATTGGGAAAAATATTATGGAGATTCTAAAAAAGGTCAGGCCCAAAATACAGGTTATAATTCCACCCAGCAGTGAAGAAAAAGCCTCACTACGAGTAGGCTCTCGCTTTGGCTGACTTGACCAAGTATAAGTATACTGCCTTTGGTTGGATTGCTGGCTATAGCCCCTGCCATTGCCAAACGCTTCCCAGAAAGCATCATATTCTTGTTGGCCATATTGCTGATTAGGACGAGATTGCTGTCCAGTAGAGCCATAAAGGTCATATTCCCGCCGTTTTGCAGAATCACTTAAAACAGCGTATGCGGCATTTATCTGCTTGAACTTTTCTTCTGCAGCGGCATCACCGGCATTTCTGTCAGGGTGATAACGAAAAGCAGCATCTCTATAGGCTTTTTTTATTTCATCAGCACTAGCTGTCTTGGAAACCCCCAAGACAGCATACAAATCATCCATTGCTCCAACCTCTCTGATATAAAATAACTAATTTTACCCTTTGTTACAAGTTTTAAATCACTTTTTTATGATTACCCAGGTAGCTCCATCTCCACCCAGCCTTTTATCAGGATGTCCAGAGGCTCCCAATCGTCTGTCCAGCTCTATAAAGGTTCTCACCATGGAAGAAAGCACCGAAACATCAGCCCTTTCCTTTGAGTGATGGCCTTTTCCGTGAACAATCAACACCTTTTGGATGCCGCGGCGGGAACAGTCACCAATAAAGGCATCAAGTCGTTCCCATGCCTCATCACGAGTGAGACCATGTAAGTCTATCCTTGCCCCTGCTGGCATTTTTTTCAAGTACTCGCGGTTTTGATTTCTTTCTCTCTCCTCCACTTCCTTGGCAAGAGCATCCTTGTCCATAACACCATAACGACGGAGCCATAAATCCATGGGGTTTACCCTCGGAAGGCTATCTTCCTGAGCAACCTGTCCCCCTGTCTTTTCAAAGTCTTGGAAGGACGCATCTTTTTTAGAAACAGCTTGATTTCCAGACAAGCTCGGGGCATTGGGAAGGCGTGGCCGAGGCTTATTGGTTTCCCTAATCTTATCCTTTTGTACCTTTTCTTCCTTGCTGCACAACTCATCCCACTGATTCAATATATCTCCAAAGTCCATAATACCACCTTTTTACAGAAGCTAATCTACATTCTCCCTTCTTTGGCCCCAGTATTTTCTGCCCCCTGAATAAGAACAACCATCTCTTTGGGAATCCAGCCCTCCAAGCCTTCTGCAGAAACAAAGTACCAGCCCAACACCTCATCTTGAATTGTCACCAAGGAATAAGGTGTTACAGGAAACAGATGAACAGCTCCCTGTTCTGGAATTATGCTAAGATTTCGGGAGGCAAGAATACCTGTATGACGGAGCAGCGGCGCAAGGTAAACAACTCCCAGCACAAGGATGAGTATACAGAGAAAGCCTAAAACCACACTCAAAAATGCCTTCTTTTTCAACAGCAACACCACTGTCACTCCAAGGATAAGGAACCCGCAGCCTATTATTAGCCAGCCCAAAATCAAAGACCTCTCCCTCTCACTGGCCCCTAATCCTAGGTCCTGCTCCATCTGTACCCTTTGCTGAAAATGGGCAGCACCGAAAAGGCTTTTTCGTTCTGCCCAGCGCAGGGCAGCAAGGCTTTGAGCAAGCTCGATAGACACAGGCAAATCTTCTGCATCCTCCATTACTGGAGGCTGGGCAAAAGCCGCTTCCAAGGCTCCCGGAGGTTCTGCAGCAGGAATCTCTGAAGAAGATACAGCTGCAACATCTTCTGTTTGGACTAGCAAAGCTACCGTTCCTGTAGAAAGATTATAGGTATTTCCGTCATAACCAACAACTTCAACACTTATGGGAGGAACCTCAATCAGTCCAGCTTTCAAAGGGGTAAGACTAAAACGGGCTACCGGCAAAAACTGGTGGGAAAGCTCCGCTGCCCCCTGATTAAAAGACTCTTGATAATCTGCCACTTGCTGAAAAAGGGCATCGGGAATCAAGTCCCAACGGATACCGGTAAGGACGGAGCCGTACTGAAGGTCAACCTGAACAAAAAGAGGTTTCCCAGCCACAACTTGAAGCAAGCCCGTCTCTTCCCAAAACAGTTTCTGCCCCCTGTCATCCTGAAAGGAAAGACCAAGCTGTGGTTTAAGGCTCCGAGGATTTTGAAAAACCTCCACTGGAGCAAAGGGAATTTGATACAGTTGTCCATCTACCATTACATCCAGAGGTGGCAGCTGAAAGGTTCCTCCCTGAGAAAAGCTGAACACAAGCCGTATGCAGGTTCCTGTTTTCTCTCCTTCTACCCACATATCCTTGTATGAGGATAAAAAATCAACTCCTGCTGGAACCTGAAGATTCCCAAGACTCACCTGAGCAGGTAAAATATCTGGCAATACAACAGAAAAACTACATTCAGAATCAGTAAGACACCAAGTCTCTTCACTAGAAACAACAGGCTCATTCTGATTAAGACCACCAGACAACAGGCCATCTAGGGGTCTGTCCCGGTCTCCTTGAGTCCACACAGGTGGCAAAAGACAAAAAAAGACAAGCATTGCAGGGAGACTGCATCTTACAGATAGCCTTTTGACAGAAATACTCTTCTTGCTCATCAATAATCATCTCCAGTGGGAGCAACCTCATCCCCCTGCTGATTTTTCCAGCGGTCTTCTTCTTGCTTCCGAATAAGTGAAAAGAGGGTTGAGCCAATCAAGTCATCGGAAGGGGTTTCCTGAACAGGAATCAACTCTTGGGAGGCGGCCCCGCCCTGACGAGCATCCTGCCCCAAAGACAATTCAAGATTTATCTTTGCATCCAGACTGCTCCCGTCTATTTCCAGGGCCTTTCTGAATAAGGTTGCAGCCTCCTGATAATTTCCCTGATTATAAGAAATTACCCCACTGTTGTACAGGGCGGCAAAGGCAAGGCTTTCTGGTGCATCAGGAGTAATTTCTTGCAAACGTCCAAGGGCAGCCTCTGTTTCTCCCTGCATGATGTAGGTAGTGGCAAGACCATAGATGCTGTACTGCAAAACCTCCCCTTGGTTTGAGGTGCTGGCTGTATCCATAGCTTCCATAAACCCGGCAATAGCCTTTTGGTATTTTCCCTGATGCCAAAAAAATGTTCCTTCCAAAACAGAGGCAGCCCCCTGCCACTGTTTTGTGCAGCCTTGAAAAAACACTCCGCCTCCCACCAGGAAAAGCAAAGCCAGTGTTTTACCACCATTTTTGGAGAACCTTAAATTTCTTTTGAAAAAAACAGGGTCCAGCTCAGCAAAAACAAAGCCGGCAAAGAAAAACATCAGGGCGAGCCCCGCAAACACTCTCCATCTCTCCTTCGTTTCCAGGTGATAGGTAGTACCCATCACCTGTCCGTCTTCCTCAGACAGATTCTGCAAGTCCTGACCTCCTGTTACGGTGGCCAATACCTTGTGGGCGGAACCAAGACTCTGGGCCGGAATATACATTGCCTTTCCCCCACCCCTGTTTCCCCCTGGGCGGGCAGTTGTGTTTACAGATTCCACCAAGGCTTCTAGTTTTTCTTCTTGGAGTGAAGAGTGAACTACAGTTTTTCCATCGCCTGTTACAATTTCTGTTCCTCCAACAGAGCCAAAGCCAAGGAATATTACATCAATGCCAGCCGAAACAAGACGCTGGGTTTCTGACTCCAAGCTGCCGTCTGTATCTTCCCCGTCAGTAAGCACCAGTATCGTTTTTTTTGCCATGGATAAAAGGGGGAAGGAAGCAGATGCCTTCTGCAAGCCGCTTCCCAAATTGGAGCCGGTAGTGGTAATCAGCCGGGGAGACAAGGAGGGCAACAGGGCATGAATGGCATTAAAATCTCCCGTAAGGGGAATGGCCACCACACCCTCTCCCTTTGCAATAACAACTGAAACCTGGGTAGACATCAGGTGGTCCAGTAGTTTTTTTCCGTAACTGGCGGCCGCCTCCAAACGACTTATCTGCCTGTCTTTTCCAGATGGAACATCTTGAGCCATCATACTCCAGGAAATGTCAAAGACCAGGGAGACAGAGGCTCCCGTTTGTTGCAGGGGAACTAAATGGGTTCCCCAAGACGGGCCGCCAAGGGAAACAATCAGCATAATCCAAGCCACCGACCAACAGAGAATCCGTGCCGGAAGCACCATCTTCAGGCGAGACATCATGGGGGTTCTTCCAAAATTGGAACGAATAATCCTCTTGTACCACATAACAAACAGGAGAATGGCAGGGACAAGTAAAAGAATTCCCCAGAAAGCCCAGGGACGTTGAAAACTAAACATCATAAAAATACCCCTAAATAACAGCGGCGTATAAGCCAGGTCAGGGCAAAACACAGGGCGCTGGCGATTAAAAACAGGTGGTACAGGGACTCCTCCCTTGTCTTCAGGTAAAAACTCATAGCCGACTGCTCCTGGCTGGCAACCGTTGCCAAGGCTTCGGACAAGGCTCCACTAGACTCCACCCCAAAATAGCGTCCCCCACCAATAGAAGCCATTCGCTCCAAGCCCATGGCATCAAACTGAGATTCCATGTACCCGGAATAAACCTTTCCAGTAACAGGGTCTACATATTCCAGAGGAACTGTTCCCCTGGTTCCCAAGCCTAAAACATACAAGGTGATGTTGTTGTCCCTTGCCAGCCGGGCTGCTGTATCAGGATGAATTGCGCCACTGTTATTTTCACCGTCGGTGATAAGAACAATACATTTTTTTGGGGCAGCATCACCACTTAAATGGTACACCGCAGTACTGAGCCCCGCACCCAGGGCAGTACCATCTCCCAGACCACCACTTTCCAAAGAAGCCAGGCGACTAAAAAACACCTCCCTATCCAAGGTGGGTGGCACCACCAAGGCTGCCTCCGAGGCCATTGCCACAAGTCCATAACCAGTCCCCTGCGTTTGAGGCACCATGGTAACGATAGCTTGACGGGCTGCATCCAGGCGACTCATACCCGCAATGTCCCGTGCCATCATGGATGGGCTTGTGTCAAGCACAAACACAATGTCAGTACCACGTGAGGTGTAAATTTTTTCTTGATGCAGGCGAACAGGGTCTGCAAAGCCCACCACAAGGCTCAAAAAACCGACGGCAAAGAGCAAGATGGAAAGAAACCGGGCAATTTTACGTACTGGGGCCTTCCACTCAAAGGCATCTCCCTGCCAATCCCTCAAAATCAAGAAAAAAGATGGAGCAGAAAAAATCCCCAGTTTACGGAAGAGTACAAGAAGGGGGATGCATAAAATCAGCAGGAAGGCCAAAGGCTGTTGAAACACTGGCATTCTCATTTCTCCCCGGGGAAATCTTGGCTTACACCTTGCTTCCCCTCCATAAAATCAATATATTCCACTAGGGATTCTACCAGACTCTCCTGCTCACCCTCCTCCAAACGGGTTTCCGGGGCATATCGCAGATAGTCACAACGGCGCAATAAAACGCAAATACCTTCCACAACCTCCAGCTGCCGGTCAGAGAGCATTCCCACAAAAATACTGTCAAACAAAAGCGGTATTTCTGCTGTGGCAGCCGACTTGAAGTTTCTGGCAAACCGCCCCTCCAAATAAGCCCTGGCAATAGCCTCCAGCCTTTCGGCCAGCTCCTTTCCAGATAGGGATTCACCTTCCAGCTTCCGTAATTGACGGAGCGCCGATTTATAATTGCGGAAAAGGCGTATACGGGCAGCCAGTTGTTTTAATGAAAGCCTCACCTGCTGGAATCGAGCCAGTGCCACTATCAAGGCAATGAGCAGCAGCAGGGCAAAAATACCTAGACCATACACCACATAAATTGAGCCCGGTACAAGGACAGGCGGGACTACGGGGCGTATTTGACTTGCCCCCATTTTATCTACTAAAAAAGGAATATCTAGTTCTGGCAGCTGCACCAACAGGGGGTGTGAAAGCTTTTCCCCCACATAAGCCATAATCTCTGGAAAGGAAGAAAGATGAAAATATCCAAGCTCAATATCTCCTGGAATCCAGGGCGTCAAGACAAGACTCACTGAATAGCCAGCCTCTACCCGTTGTATGGCGGCTCGATGCAAAGTGACAGAAGCCCCATCCTGTTTTCCACGGAGCTTTTGACGGAAAGCAAGGTCACGACTACCCCAAACCTCCTCAGCCAGAAAGTCTTTGGAAATATAATCCAAATCCTGAGGTAAAAGCTCAACTCCGGGAGCAATGGTCATACGTACTTCCACCCGGTCTCCCACATAGGCTTCTTTTGGCAGCATAACCCATTCTTTCGGGACAATGGCCTTTTGGCCAGAAATCGTATCCTGCCCCATGGCTGGAAGAAAAACACAAGCCACCAACAGGAAGAGGAACAGCTTTTTTTTCCCAAGGGTGGAACTTTTCATGAGTCCCTCGCAGAGAAGAATCGTTGCAGCGCCACCACCACATCCTCCTGGGTAGAAACTTGTAGCGGTACAGCCCCCCTTCTATAACAGGATGCCTGCCATCGTTCCATCCGCTTTCTATCGGCATCCTTCCATCCCCGCTGAAAAGCAGGGCTAGAAGTGGGAAGCACCAGCTTATATCCAGTTTCCGGGTCTACAAAGGGAAGACTACCCACCCCTTCCAACTGGGAATCTACTGGATCGGTAATTCTTAGGGTAATTACATCGTGTCGGGAACTCAAAATGGCCAAATCCTGCTGATAGCCAGCGGTACGGAAGTCAGATATAACCAAAACTAGGGATGGTTTTTTCAAAAGGGAAGCGGCGCCTCGCAATGCCTTGTTGAGACTAGATCCTACAGTAGCCCTTCCCAACTGATTTTTTCCCCCACCCAAGGAAGAGCCACCTCCTTCACCTGTCCTAGAAAAATCAATCCCCAAAGAACTTGTCAGTACATTTTCAAGCTGCCTCAAAAACAACAGGGCATGGCTGCCGCCCGATTTAGGCTTGTGGGAATAAAGAATATCCCCGTCAAAAATAACCCCGCCAACAGAGCCGCCCCCAAAGCTTGCAGCCAAGGCCATCAAGGCTGCCGCCTCACACCCCGTATACAAGCGACTACGCCCCCTTTTGCCACCACCAGTAGCCATGGACAAAGAGGCATCCACCACTAAAAAAAGCACCAGCTCCCGGTCCTCCTCAAAAAGCTTTACAAAGGGGCGGCCCATACGTGCCGTAACGTTCCAGTCAATGGAGCGAACATCATCCCCCGGCAGGTACTCACGGACACCACTCAGCTCAATTCCCCGTCCCTTGTACAGGGACTTAAAGGAACCGGAACGAAGGCTTTCAAAGAGAGTACGAGAAGCTAAATGAAGGCTGGCGGCCCTTTTCACTAGGGATTGATTGTGCAATCCTCCGCCATCAATGCTGTTTTTTTCCATACACTACAACTCATGGAACAGGCAGCAAGGATAAAATACGAGCAATCAAATCATCCGTGGTAACACCATCTGCGGCGGCTTCGTAAGAAAGCACCAAACGATGGCGGAGAACAGCTGTTGCCATGGCCTTAACGTCTTCTGGCAAGACAAAGTCACGTCCCCCAAAGATTGCCGCCGCCTTTGCACAATGATACAGGGCGATTCCAGCTCTAGGAGATGCACCAAAGGAAATATACTTATGCAGGGCTTCCTCCCTGCCACCCCTGGCACCAGCACGGCCTACACCAGCCTTACCAGAAGCACCTTCCGCAGGGCGTGTTGCCGCCACAATGGATACAATGTACTCAAGGATTTTTTCATCACAGGCAACTTTTTCTAAAAGCTGGCGACAATACAGGAGTCTATCTCCACCCAAAAGCTCACTTACAGGATTACCCCCCTGGTTTCCGCCCCCTTGGATAATTTTAATTTCTTCTTGTGCTGAAGGATAGGATACATGCAGCTTCATCAGGAAACGGTCTAGCTCCGCTTCCGGCAGATTATATGTCCCTTCCTGCTCAATGGGGTTCTGGGTTGCCAGCACAAAGAAGGGGGTAGGCAGCCTGTAGGTTTCATCCCCAATGGTTACCTGTCCCTCTGCCATTGCCTCCAACAAGGCTGACTGAACCTTTGCGGGGGCTCGGTTTATTTCATCGGCGAGAACCATGTTTGCAAACACAGGACCCTTGCGCACAGAAAAGGTTCCCGTACCCTGCTGATAAATAAGAGTGCCTGTTACGTCAGCAGGCAACAGGTCGGGAGTAAACTGTATCCGCTTAAAACTTAATCCAGAAATATCGGAGATGGTTTTTACCAGCAAGGTTTTCGCCAAGCCTGGCACACCCTCCAGCAACACGTGTCCCCCCACCAAGAGGGACACAAGAATCTTTTCCACCACATCCTTTTGTCCCACAACTCTCTTTGAGACTTCTTCCTTACAGGCATTGAGCAATCCCATTACCTTTTGAAACTCTGGGGATTTCATATTTTCTTGTGCCATAAAATTTTCCTTATGCCATTCCAAAAAAAATTCCAAAAGCACCAGTGCGTCATAACATTCAGCCCTCATTGAAGAAGCCCCCGGACTTTTCGGAGGTGAGCATTGACACAGAATCATGCTTTCAGGATAATACACTTTACCATGTTACACTGTTTAGCACAAGAATTAAACAAGGTTCTGGAAGGTACAACTCCAGGACAGCTGATGTCAGAATTTGGCCGCAGAATGTATTTCCCCAAGGGAATTATTGCCCAAAGCAATGAGGCAAAGCAGCTGGGAAGGGTAGCCAACGCTACTATTGGCATGACGGTAAGCCAGGGAAAACCGGTGGTTCTCCCCTGCATCCAAAAACAGACTCCAGGCTTAAGCTCCCAGGAATTGGTTGCCTATGCACCTACTGCAGGAAATCCAGACCTGCGCAATATTTGGAAAGAAAAGCTGATTCAAAAGAACCCTAGCCTTAAAGACAAGAACTTTTCCTTACCAGTTGTAGTTCCCGGACTTACAGCAGGTTTGTCCTACTTGTGCGACCTTTTTTTAGACAAGGACGAGATTCTTCTGGCAGGAGATCCCTCTTGGGATAACTACACCCTTATGGCCCAGAGACGACAGGCACATTACAAGCAATTCAATTTATTTACAGGCATGGGATTGGATTACGGCTTCAGTGTGCCGGGCCTAAAAGAAGCCTTGGAGGAAAACGCCTCCGACGGGAGAATCTGTCTTCTCCTAAACTTTCCCCAAAATCCCTCAGGCTATTCTCCCACGCAGAAGGAA
This sequence comes from Spirochaetaceae bacterium, assembly GCA_017936345.1. Classification (GTDB taxonomy): domain Bacteria; phylum Spirochaetota; class Spirochaetia; order Treponematales; family Treponemataceae; genus Treponema_F. Next base: position 3,454 of record JAGBFT010000041.1, on the reverse strand, counting down.
GCGGCTGAAATCTGCCAGGCTATCAGGGAAGTCGCCGAAAAGGGACTTAAAATCATGGTTTGGTGTGATGATGCCTACTTTGGCCTTGATTATGAGGACAACATTGAGCAGCAATCCCTCTTTGCCTACCTTGCAGACATTCATGAAAATGTTTTTGTCGCAAAAATTGACGGACCCACGAAGGAAGACTTTGTATGGGGATTCCGCTGTGGTTTTCTTACCTTTGCCGGCAAGGGCTTGACAGACGACCACTATGATGCCCTCATCAAAAAGTTAATGGGAGATATCCGTTCCTCCGTATCCTGCTGCTCCACAATCCCCCAGTCCATTCTTTTGCGAGCCTTCAAGGAACCAACACTGGAGTCTGAAAAGAAGGCATATCGTGATATGCTGGAAGAACGATACCACAAGGTAAAGGAATTCCTGGAGACAAAGCGGGAACATCCGGTTCTTCAGCCAATGCCCTTTAATTCCGGCTATTTTATGAGTCTACACTGTACTGGAGTCAATGCAGAGGAACTGCGCCAGCACCTGCTGCAGGAAAAGGGAATTGGAACTGTGGCCATTGACGAAAAGACCCTTCGTGTAGCCTTTTCCAGCGTTGATGTGTCACTTATCCATCAGGTGTATGAAGCAATCTATGCCACAGCTGAAGAATTGTCTCAATCCACATAAAAGATTTCTTGGGAGAGGCGCTGCCATAGGGCTTCTCCTGGCAAGCATTTTCTCATGCTCCAACAACCTTGACGAACCGGTCGTTATCTGGACAAACCGTCAGGAATTTGCGTCCTATGCCGAATCCTTTAATGTAGCTCAGGACTCTGTCAAGGTTGTAGTTGTCTACAAGGAAGACCCTGCAGAATCCCTTCCACCAGCAAAAGACGAATTGCCCCCGGACTTGGTGGTGGGCTCCTGGTTAAAAAATGATGAAACCATCAGGCAATTCCGCCCCCTGGATTACCTTTTTACGGAGCTGCAAATCAATCCCAGTATTTTTTACCCACAACTCTTGAACTACGGCAACCTTCAAGACAGGCAGTATCTTTTGCCGGTAAGCTTTAACCTTCCCGCAATAATTTTTGACACAAAAAATAACCATCTTGTCCAGGAAAATCACCTGCTTACTCCAGACCAGATACGAGACACGGCCACTCTTTTCAATAAAAAGAATGATTCCAATATCCATACGGCCATGGGCTTTGCTCCAAGCTGGAGTCCTGAGTTTCTCTACATTGTAGCCCAATTAAAGGGTGCTAACTTCAGGGGCTCAGATAAAACTCTAAGGTGGAATCAGGAGCAACTGGAACTAACCATGGATTATTTCCATCATTGGACAAAGACCGTAAACGATTCCATCCATGAAGAACAGGACTTTGCATTCAAATATCTGTATACACCGGAGGTTCGGCAGGTTTTATCCGGCTCTTGTCTTTTTGCCTACACCTCCAGCGACCAACTTTTTTCAACACCACAGAATTTGCTGCAGGAAATCAGTTTCCGTTGGATTCATCAAGACAACAAGATTCTCGTTGAAGACAGCATAATCTTTATGGGAATTTATGAAAAGTCACGAAATACGCCTGGAGCAGAATCCTTTATTTCCTGGTTTATGAACGAAACGACACAGCACAAGCTTATGGAACGTGCCACTGCCATGAATTTGAATGTAACTACCTTTGGTATTGCAGGAGGCTTTTCTGCAATACAAAACGTAACTGAACGGGTTTTTCCCATTTACCACAAGACACTATTGGACAACTTGCCGGCAGCCCAATACATTACCCCGCCTACCACCCTATTACCACGATGGGAAAGCCTTAAAGACAGGGTGATTATGCCCTGGCTTACTGAAGCTGCCGCCACAGAGGATATGTCTTCCATAACCAGCCTTGACCAGCTGTTGGCTACCTGGTCTAAACAATATCACTAGGATATTGTCCTAATTTTAAACATTTTACTAAACTGCCTCTTTGTCTCAACCGATAGGAAGGGTAGGAGGCGATATGATTACCAATATTAACAATGTAAATATTTTTTCCTATTCTTCAGTCGCCATGAGCAGCGGCAAAGTCAAGGTTCCAGTACAGCCAAGTCTTGTTGTATATTCACAGCTAGAACACATCTCTGGAGTGGCTGCAAAACCAGATCAGAGAGGAATCAATATCAACAAGATTCAGATTCTCAACACCATTATTGACCGGCTTACCGCTGCAAAACAAAATCCTACCCTGTCAGCTATAGACAGCACCACCGATGAAAAGCAAATTGATGCCCTAATCAAGAGTCTGTCCGATCAGGTCCAGCTGGCGGTAACTGCTGCAGAGTCCACAATTTTTGCTGTTCCCACAGTACCTGCACAAACAGGGGCAATTTTCAGCGTCGCAGTATAGCAGATTCTAAGCCACTGTATAAAACTCCCATATCCGATATTTTTTTCTCTTTATATTCCATATCTACCCTTCATTTCTGTTGAATAAAACCATAAAAAGGAGTATATTTTTCCAAACAGAAGTCAAAGGTTGGTATTACCCGTTAAATTGATACCAGCCTAAACAAGGAGTTTTTATGACAATCAATGACATCAAACACCCCAAAATTAAAGCTTGGGTTGAAGAAGTCGCAAAGATGTGCCAGCCTGATGATGTATATGTTTGTGACGGTTCCAAAGAAGAATATGATCGCTTGATGCAGGACATGATCAAGTCAGGACTTGCAACTCCTCTGAAGCAGCGCCCCAATAGCGTGCTGTTCCGTTCACAGCCTTCAGACGTAGCCCGTGTTGAAGGACGCACTTACATTGCCAGCGTAAAAGAAGATGATGCTGGACCTACCAATCACTGGATTGATCCTAAAGAATTAAAGGCAACCATGACTGGTCTTTACACAGGTTGCATGAAGGGACGTACAATGTATGTAATTCCTTTCTCCATGGGACCTGTTGGCTCAAACATTGCCAAGAACGGTATTGAAATTACAGATTCTGCATACGTTGTATGCAACATGGATATTATGACCCGTGTTGGAACAAAGGTTCTCGACGTGCTGGGCACCGACGGTGAATTTGTTCCCTGTCTCCACTCTGTTGGCAAGCCACTGGCCGCCGGCGAGAGCGACAACGGCGAGTGGCCCTGTGCAGACATGGAGCACAAGTACATCTCCCACTTCCCCGAGGAGCGCATCATCTGGTCCTATGGCTCAGGTTACGGTGGAAACGCACTGCTGGGCAAGAAGTGCTTTGCCCTGCGCATTGCATCCGTCCTGGCCCGTGACGAAGGCTGGCTGGCAGAGCACATGCTGATTCTGAAGCTCACCAACCCTGAGGGCAAGGTGAAGTACGTGACCGGAGCCTTCCCCTCAGCCTGTGGAAAGACAAACCTGGCCATGCTCATCCCCACCATCCCCGGCTGGAAGGTTGAGACCATCGGCGACGACATCGCCTGGATGAAGTTCGGCG
>JAGBFT010000040.1 GCA_017936345.1 Spirochaetaceae bacterium | reverse complement strand
GGATGTATTCTCATACTCCGTGATTTCAAAGCCAATGACATCCCTGTAGAAACGTATAATTGCGGGCATATCATCCACAAACAGACCAAAACCATCAAGTCGCATCTCCATTACCTCTGTCAGATTCAATTTAAATAATTACGTTTGATGCTTCAATACCCATTCAAGCATATCTTCATCCTTGGCCAGCGCCGATTTTGTCAAGGCGACATTATCAGCATGACATCGGTGGCAGCAATCACCACTGCCTCCATGATGCCGAACTACAATACGGGCAGGAAGCTGGGCATCAGTTGGAGCTTGAACAGGTTCTGCTGGTGAAGCTGGTCGATGCGGGCCTTGGTTGCCTGGTTTTCAATTTCACCAGTGCGGATGTAGTGGTCAAGCTCTGCATAGGTAAAGCCTAGGTTGTCCTCGTCAGTTTTGCCACAGATACCGTCGATGGGAACCTTGTCCACCAGGTCGGCGGGAAGACCAAGCACACGGCCGATTTCCTTCACCTCCTGGACGGTGAGGTTGCATAGGGGACTAAAATCTCCTGCAGCATCCCCGTAGCGAGTAGAATAGCCCACCCAGTCTTCTGATAGGTTGCAGGTGTTGGCCACCCGGCCGTTAAAGCTTTGTGAAACGGCATAAAGGGTGGTCATACGGATACGGGGGAGAAGATTTACAAGGCTTTGTCGGGAAAGCTCAAAGGGGATGCTGGCTTTCAGGGCTTCCGCCGCCTCCTTGATGTTCACCTCGTAATGGCGGATGCCCAGATGCTTTACCAGCTTGTAGGCCATGTCGATGTCGTGCTGCTCGCCGCAGGGCATCAGCACTCCCAGAACCCGCTCCTTTCCCAATGCCTCCACGCAAAGGGCTGCCACCACGGAACTGTCCTTGCCGCCGGAGATTCCCACCACTGCGGTACAGTCCGGGCCATTCTCCTGGAAAAAGCTGCGAATCCAGTCCACGCAGCCATCCTTGATTTTCCTTGCATCAAACATAGGTTCTCCCTGTTCTATTGGAATGAGTTGTTGTTATTTGTCCTTTGTCCTGCGGCTTTTAAGCCAGGAGAACAGCATCAGCAGGAGGCCGCCCACCACCATCAGCAGGCACAGCACCTGCCCGGTGGAGATGTTCAGCCAGGACACGTTCAGGTAGGTGGGAGTGCCGGAAACCGCCTCTATTCGGTAGCCTAGGTCAATGTCTGGCTCCCGGAAATATTCAATGACAAAACGAAAAAGACCGTAGCCGATGGTATATAGAGAAGATGTAAAACCGATAAAGGGTTTATGTTTTTGGGCAAACCACAAGATAATTCCCAAAACCACACCTTCAAATAGGGCTTCGTACAATTGGCTGGGATGCCGGGGAAGATTTACCAGCTTTTGTCCTGTCTCCAGCGCCATGCCCGCTTCTGTGGCAAACTCTTGTACCCAAGGGATAGATACAGAAAATTGTTGTGCATGGGGGAACACCATTCCCCAGGGCATGGTGGTGATGCGACCAAAAAGCTCTCCGTTCAAGAAGTTTCCTAGTCGTCCAAAGGTATAGCCAAAGGCAATGGCTACAACCATGGCATCAATCCACTGGAGGATGGGCCGCTTCTTCCGCAAGCACCAGAAAATCATGCCAAAGAGCCCGCCGATAAAGCCTCCGTGGTAGGACATTCCTGCAAGACCAGTAAATTGTCCAGCCTCATTAAAGGGCCAAAAAATAAGCCAGGGTTTTCTCCAATAAAGTCCAGATGTGTCGTAGACTAGGGCGGAAAAAACTCTGGCTCCAATCAGCAGGAACACGATGCCTGTGGCGATAAAGCTGAATAAATCATCTTCTGTAGCAGTGTAGTCTGGAGTGTCCAAGGCTCCTCTTTTCATCAGTCGCTTCAAAACAAGAAAGGCGGTTCCAAAGGCAAGGATATACATCAATCCATACCAACGGACAAGACCTAAAACAGGTACACCGGGAAAAATTTCTGGCTTAATCCAAGAGGGATAGTTGAGATAAAGTGGCATTGGCTAATCCTTTAGAGCTTAAATCCTTGGGAAGCAGCCTTCAGAAGCTTTGACTTCAAAAGCTGGTTTTCCTTCCTTAGCTGAGTAATATCATATTGCTGGGATTTAATGACTTCTGCCAAGTCGCTGGTGGTAAGGGCTCCGCTACCAAGTAAGTCTTCTACGTAGGACATCTTGGTTTCCAAATCATCAGCAGCCTCAGCCTCAACCTGTTCAAAGCTGTCTGCCATACCGTCAAAGGTAAGGGTTTTAGAAGCAATAATCTTGTCGGCAATACGATAGATTGACTGGGCCAGCAAGGATTGTGGCTTGTATATAATTATAGGAAGTCGTGATTCCAAGGCCTTGTCCTGAAGGCTGTCACGATAAATTATTCCCAAGTGCTCCAGCTCCAGTCCCAGGTACTCACCACAGGAGCGGCGAATTTTCAAGGACTTGTCTGCATCCCGTGGCTCGTCAATCATGTTTAGAATCAGCCGCGGTCTGAATTGGTTCATGCGATGTTTGAAAAGGGCTGCGCTTTGTGAGTCTATGGCCGCAATGTTTTCTACCAATTTGGGAATGTAGAGACGCTGCAAGGATGTGGCATCAGACTTCAATTGCTCCAAATAGGCATAGGCCTTTGAATTTTTCTTAAATGTATTGTACATCATTCGGAAAACAGCATTCTTTAGGAAAAGGTATCCGTTCAATGTGGCGGTAACAGTAGGTGCTGTCACTACAATTCCTTGTGGTGAAAGGAGAAATAAATCAAGGATGGTAAGGTGGGTTCCTGCTCCCAAGTCCAGAATCAGATAATCAGCATCAAGTTTCTGGAGCTTTTTAATGAGGTCATTCTTCTGGCTGATTTTTAGGGCTGTAAGACCAGGGATTTCTGAATCTCCGGGTATAAAGCGGACATTTTTATATTCCGATTCAAGTATGATGTCGTTGAATTGGACTTGTCCAGATAAATAGGTTCCTATGCCTTGTTTGGGAGCTTGGTGACCAATAACAAGATGTAGGTTGGATGCCCCTAGGTCTAGGTCAGCCAAAATAACTTTTTTGTCAGCCTGGCCTAAGGCTATGGCTAGGTTTGCTGAAATGAGACTTTTTCCTACCCCACCCTTACCACTGGCTACTGGGATTATCTGCATGTATTTCTTCTCCCTCATCTTGCTTTGTTTCTTCATCCCTATCTAAAAGGAAGACTAGACTAAGTATAACATCAATCACTAAAAATATCAGTAGAATTCCCATGTGTTTTAGTGAATAATAATCTGTAAGTTGAGCATTTTCCAGCGCTGGAATTACTGCCGCTTTTATATAGGGAAAGAATCCCGCTATGGAAAGAAATTTGCTGTAAGCATAGATTTTCCTGTAGACTGTCTTTTCTTCTGTAGGAACCTTGTACACAAAAAGAGCCAAAAGCAGGGGCAAAATTAAAAGAGGAGCAGCCATATACCAAGACGCTGGTAATACATCTATATCGTATTCAGGTCGGAAGGTGAAGATAAAACAGAGTCTGAGAATTTCAAATCCAAAAAATAAGAGAACTTTTGCAGGAGACGGTATTTTCATACAAAAAGTGTACGGGAAGAGGGGACAATAGTCAAGGTAATCAGCTTATAGTTATAATGCTACGGGGCTTTACAGACTCTGTAACCCAAGTATTTCCCCCAATAATGCTACCACGTCCAATGATTGTGTCTCCACCAAGTATGGTTGCTCCAGAATAAATGGTAACATCATCCTCTATGGTAGGATGTCTTTTGTAACACCTCTGTTCTTTTCGGACACTGAGGGCTCCCAAGGTTACTCCCTGATAGAGCTTTACATTGTTACCAATGATGGTGGTCTCTCCAATTACAACGCCAGTTCCATGGTCTATGAAAAAGGACTCTCCGATGGTGGCACCAGGATGAATATCGATGCCAGTTTTACCGTGAATATATTCACTCATAATTCGAGGAATAATGGGAACGCCATTTATATGGAGCTCGTGAGCAACACGGTATACGGTGATAGCTTCTATGCCGGGGTATGAAAGGATGATTTCTTCTGTTGAGCCTGCAGCGGGGTCTCCCCGTAGGGCGGCGTTCATATCCAAGGTAACCTTTCTTCGAATTTCTGGAATTTCTTCCATAAGGGCGACAGCTGTTTTTTCTGCAAGGCGTGTGCAGGCTGATTGCTCCAGGCCTCGTTGCTTGCACAGGTAAAGGGTTGCCTTTTTTATTTCTCCGGTAAGGCCGTTGATAATTTTATTGACCCGAGCTCCGGTAACATAGCGAAGATTATCTGCATCTAGCTGTTCCACAGTTCTAAAGCCAGGAAAGATTAGGGTAAGGATGTCCAGCAATACATCTACAACATTTTGTTGATTGGGAAAATTCTGTGCATTGCTGAGGTTTATGCCCCCGAGTTTTTCGTAGGAGTCTAGTATGTTGGAAACAATATTGTCTGTTATCATAAGCCTTTAAAAATATACTGCATTTTTGGAAAAGGGACAATGTGTCACCTGTTTTATTAATAGTCCCATGGATAAAAGAGCCTTTGCTGCCTACAAAGACTTTTCGTAGGTCCCACGTCCAATGTCAATCCCTTTGTTCTGAAGCCTCTCTATCTTCCCTGTGTGTGGCTGGTATTTCTAGGAATAGGTGCAAGAATTGCTGGCAAAATGAATTAGTCTCTGGGTGCAAAGTCCATCACTTCTTGAAGGCGGTGGCAGGCATCTCTGTAACCAGCTTCATAGAGGGCTTGTAGGGTGGTTTGGTTTTTGGAGAGTCGACCGATGATTACCTCTGGTGCGGGGCGGAACACAAGTGCCTTTCCTTCCCCCTCCAGTTTTTGGATATAGTCCAAGGTTTCATTATATTTTTGCCACCGCTGAAGATTTGTTTCAACTAGGGCGGGGTAGTTGCGGTACATCATTTTAAGGGCCCTCTCTGTGGTCTTGGAGATGGGCTTTTTTTTGTAGCCTGTTGGCTGTGTCAAGATAACAATGTGGCGGCTGTGGCCATCTTTTTCTGCTTGAAGAACAGGGATTGAATCAGAAATGCCTCCGTCGAACCAGTCCTGGCCCCCGATGCTCACTGCCTTGCCAATAACTGGCAGGGAAGATGAGGCTTCTAGCCACAAAAGGGCATCCTCTGGGGTGGTGGGATTTATGTAGTGGGCTTGTCCTGTAGCAGCCTGGGTGGCAACTACGTAGAATTTTCGGTTTTCATTTTGATTTTGGAAAAAGGTATGCCAGTCTACTCTGTCGTTGGCAGGAATGGTGCGAAAGATATAGTCAAAGCCAAAGTATGTACCGTGGCGAAGAAGGCACAGGAGACCTGAGTAGGTAGCTTTTTTTACGTGGTTCACGTTAACCCGGCGGGCTCTGTCAAACTGGCGGGAAATATAGGACAATGCATGGCAGGCTCCAGCACTTACACCATAGGTATTGTTCCAGTATAAGTTTTGCTGAATAAAACAGTCTAAAATTCCCGCAGCATACATGCCACGCATTCCGCCGCCTTCTACAATAACCGATGTTTTTTCCATGGCAGTCATTGTATCACAGGAGCTCCTTAGAGTATAGCTATAGGCTTGGGGTGCCGCCAGTAATAACTTCACCCTTCCACTGACGAATTCCGCCAGCTTCCACAATATTGGTGTAGCCTAACTTGATGAGCTTTCTGGCGGCCTGTTTACTTCTGTTGCCACTGCGGCAATAAATGTAAATTCGTTGACCCTTGTCTGGCAGGGCGGCAATTTCTTGTTGGCCAATTGTT
>JAGBFT010000039.1 GCA_017936345.1 Spirochaetaceae bacterium | reverse complement strand
AGCCTTGGAGCGACAGCCTGCCTCGCTGATCATGTGTGATGTGGACTTCTTCAAGCTGGTGAACGATACCTACGGCCATGCCGTTGGAGATGAGGTTCTTGTCTCTGTGGGTGGAATTCTTAAGGAGCAGGTGGGGGAGCTTGGCGAGGTGGCCCGCTGGGGTGGAGAAGAGTTCCTCATTGTGCTGAAGGATCATGACCTGGCTAAGGCCGTCCAGGTTGCCGAGGGCCTGCGGCTGCTTGTGGAGGAGTCATCCTGTGTTTCCCAGAGCCAGCGACTGAAGGTAACCATGTCCTTTGGGGTGACAGTGATTGATTCCCAGCTGACCGTCGAGAAGAATGTGGATGCGGCGGACAAGAAGCTGTATCAGGCCAAGGAGAACGGACGCAACCAGGTGGTGTGCTAGGAGTTTGGCGGGGGGGGGGAGTCAGCCGTGGCCGCCGATGACTTTTCCCTGTCTTTTTTTCATTATGGAAGGGCTGTCGGATTGGCAGTCTTTTTTTTTGTAAAAAAGTCAATGTGTTGTTTTTCCAACAGAATGTTAGCCTAATCTAACTTATACTGAAACCATCACATTTTCAAGGAGTAGATAATGGCATATTCAGATTGGCAGGATCAGAAGGACGGCTTCAAGGTGATAGATGTTCGGAACATCCAGGGGAATTTCTTTCCGGGATTGAAGAAGCAGGCGGAGGAGCTGGAGGAAGGGAAGGGACTGAGAATCATCCAGACCTTCGATCCCATCCCACTTTACGCAGTGATGGAGGAACTGGGCTATGAGTCCCACAGGGAGGAGGTTTCACCCACCGAATTCCACGCCTACTTCTACCGCCGCCAGCGGCAGGATGACTCTGGAACGATAGCATTCCGGCCCGCCGCCCTCACCAACTTTCCCTTGATCGACCAGGAGTTGGGGAATGTGGCGGTGAGCTTCTGGGACCTCACTTGGAACGACGAGAAGCGATTTCTTCCCTACGACATGCGGCTCCTGCTGTCACTGGCCAATGCAGTGGGTGCGGGTAGGATGCGGCAGGCCACACGGGAGCTGGTGAAATTCTATGTGGCGGGCGGCGACCTGCGGGCATTGGATGACCTGTTCCAGCAGCTGGCTTGGAACCAGGGAATCGGCTTCTTCGCCTCCGAGATTGGCCCTTCCACCCTGTTCGCCGCCTACAAGGCCGCAAAGCAGCAGGAGAAAAGCGGCAGGAGCCGGGAGGAGGTCTCTCGCTACCTGATGGAGCATTTCGGGGAGAAGAACCCCGACGTGAAGGTAGTGTGAGGAGGTGCCGCTATGGAAAGGATTGAGCTGACTGCCGCCACCATGCTGAAGGATGTGCTTCAGGTGGCGCCCCAGGTGCGGAAGGGACTGGAGACTATCAGTCCCCGGTTCCAGATGCTGAACAGTCCCATGGGCAAAATCATGATGGGCAAGGTGACGCTGGGCGACATGAGCCAGCGCTCCGGCGTGCCGCTGAAGGAGCTGATAGAAAAGATTGGGAGGCTCATGGATACTCCGTCCCGCTGAGCCTCGATCTGCCCATGGGAGACAGGATTTCCTGTTGGAAGGAAGCCGGATTGTGGAAAGCAGTCCGGTTTTTTTGTGTCCTGGTGGATTTCATGGTACAATGGTGGCATGAATGAGACATTGCAAGGCCGGAAGACCGGCGGAACGGATGGAGAAGTGAGTGCGGCTGGTTCCCATAGAATACTGTTCGGAGCGTGGCGGCGACCAGGAAAATAGGTTCTCTGAGCCCCTGCGGTACATTGACGAGGAGGAGCTGGCGGAGCTGGAGGAAGGCCGCCGTTGGGAGGAGCTGCCACGGGGACCGGAGCCTGCCGCCCCCAACTACTTTGACCGCCTGATGACCCCCGGCTCCGAGGAGTCTGCTTGGCACAATGCCGCCCTGGACGAGGGCCATGACCCGGAGGACTGGTGAGGGAGGGGGAATGGGTATGGTGGGAATTGGGGGGGGGTTGTGGAGTTTACCGAAAGGTGCTGCTTGGTACATCTTTCTTTCTGGAAAACAAAAAGGAAGCCGTAGCTTCCTTTCTTCATTTTGTCTATTTACATTCCAGAGAAATGTAAAAGCATTTTGCGGAGCCCGAAGGCTCCTTGTTAGCAGGTTGATCAGAAAAATTAACCAGTGATTTAATTGTACTAGTTAGGATATTTTTTGTCAACAATATTTTTTTATGGTATACTAACTGAGTGGAGGAAAAGATGAAGTACCGATTGGGATTGGACTTGGGAACAAATTCAATTGGATGGTGTGTATATTCACTGGATGATGACAACAGGCCTGTCAACCTGGAGAATTTGGGAGTTCGTATTTTTTCTGATGGACGTGACCCCAAATCAAAAGAGCCATTGGCGGTAGAAAGGAGAACGGCGAGAGGACAAAGACGCCTTATCCATAGAAGAAAACAACGGAGGAGGGCAACCTTCCGTCTCTTGCAGAAAGAGGGACTATTCCCTTTGGCAAAAGAAGAGGCGCAGAAATTAAAATTGTTGAATCCCTATGAGTTGAGAATCAAAGGATTGGATGAACGTCTTGAACCCTTTGAGTTGGGACGAGTTCTTTTCAGTCTATCTGTCAGACGGGGCTTCAAGAGCAACCGGAAGGATGGATCCCAGGAGGAGAAAAAAGAGAATTCAAAGTCAGAAAAGATGACGCAAGGAGACAAATGCAAGAACCTTGAGAATACAATAAAGGAGTTTGGGTGCAGAACCTTGGGCGAGTTTCTGTGGAATAATAGGGAACTGAACCACGGAATTAGATTTGTCCCCGGCAGGATGGAATATTATCCAACACGTCAGCTTTATATCGATGAGTTCAATTTGATTCGACAGAAACAGGAGGAATTCTATCCACAGGTTGATTGGGATGCCATCTGTGAGCAGCTCTTTTTCCAGAGACCCTTGCGTCCTCAAGAAAGAGGTCGCTGTCAGTATATGCCGGAAAATGAGAGGACTTTCAAGGCCATGCCCTGCGCCCATAGGATTCGAATTTTGCAGGATGTATACAACCTCTCCTTCATTGCAAAGGGAAAGCAGCATAATCTCCTGCCTGAGTGGAGGGATGAACTGATTCAGCTCTTGGATTCTAAGGAAAAGGTAAAATTTAGTGATATGAGAAAGAAACTTGGATTGGATGCTGACATCACATTTAATCTAGAATCTGAGGCCCGGGAGTTTTTGCATGGAAATGCCACTGCGGTAAAGCTCCGCAGTAAGAATCGATTTGGTGAGCTATGGGATACCCTTTCACTAAAAGAGCAGGATGATATTGTAGAGACACTGATTACTGCTGAAGATGATGACACCGTTATGAAATTGTTGGGTGCGTACACGCTTTCCGCAGAGCAAAAGAACGCTATAGTAAAGCTGGTTTTTGCTTCTGGCACCACTAGTCTTTGCCGGGAATTCACAGAGCAGGTGATAGAAGAGATTGAGCAAAAGCAGTGTCAGATTCATCAGGCAATAGCAAATTTAGGTTATGACTATGCAGCCCAAACTGTGGAAAAGTTTGATGAGTTGCCGTACTACGGAAAGGTTCTGGTGGGTTCCACCATGGGAATAAAGGCAAATCCAAAGAATGTTGAGGATGAATTCGGAAAGATTGCGAATCCAACCGTTCATATAGCCTTGAATCAGACAAGGGTGGTGGTGAATGCCTTGATTAAGGAATATGGTAGGCCTACCCAGGTTGTCATTGAGGTGAGCCGGGATTTGAAGGCTAGTCGGGAGGCGAAGGATCGCATTCAAAAGCAAATAACGGAGAATCAAAAGCGGAATGCTCGCTTGAATGAAAGCATTAAGGTAGCAAATCCCCGTATTTTGTTTCCAAACAGGACAGACCGGTTGAAATTCAAATTGTGGGAAGATTTGAACCCTGGGGACAGTTTGAGACGGCATTGTATCTATTGTGGCAAGCAAATTTCTGGAGCGGATATTTTTGATGACAACCTAGTGCAGATTGAGCACATCCTTCCTTTCAGCCGAACCCTGTGGGATTCCGAGCACAACAAGACGGTTGCACATACAAAGTGCAATGCTGCGAAGGGGGAGCGGTCTCCCTTTGAAGCATTTGGAAGCAATCCTCCCGGCTATGATTGGAATGGAATTCTGGAACGGGCTTCCCGTTTGGCAGATCCACAAAAACGGAAGCTCTTTTCCGAAAATGCCATGGATACCTTTGAGAAGGACAATTGCTTCATTGCACGGCAACTGACAGACAATGCGTATCTTTCAAAGATGGCATTGCGGTACTTGCGGGCGGTTGTGGACAAGGATTCAGATGTCTGGTGTGTTACTGGGGGTATGACAAAGCTTTTGCGGGATGAATGGGAAATCGATTCGATTTTGAAACGGAAGATTGGAGATGCGGAGATTGCCCATTTTGGCCTAAAAGGTGACCAAATCGGTATCTACAAAAAAAACCGCTATGACCATCGGCATCATGCCCTTGATGCATGTGTGATAGCTTTGATTGACCGTGGACTGGTAAAGGAAATCTCTACTAAAAATGCTCGGAGGCAACGCAACAGGATAGAGGTTCCCCAGATGCCGGTACTTCGCCATGAGCTTGTTGACCGGGTAAAGCATATTGTGGTGAGCCACAAGCCTGACCATGGACCGGAGGGCAAACTTTCCAAGAAGACATTACTGGGAAAAATAAAATGGCCACGGCAAGTTGACATTTCAGAGATAAAAACAGAACAGGATATTTCCCTCATTCGGAATGACAGGGTGCGTTCTGACTTTGAGGCAAAACTCAAGGAAACCGGAGATGTCAAGAAGACGGTACAGGCACTGAAAGAGGTGTATCCGACACTGTGGCTATATGAGGAGTTGTTTGTATCCAGAGAGTTTGTGGCATTGTTGAAGGGAAAAGACATTGACTCTGTAGTAGATAGGAAGATTCAAGAACGGCTAAAAGCATTTATTGCTGAGCATTCAGGAGAGAAAATTGAGGAGGTAATGCAACAGTTCAGTACACAAACGGGAATAAAGAAGGTGCGTTGCAAGAATCAAGAACAAAAGGTAATCACAATAACAAATTCTGATAACACGAAGCGTTATTTATGTACGGAGGATTATCTTTTGGCGATAATTTGGGAAATCCCTCCAAAGAAGGAAGGTGGAAAAGTTTCTTTTGCGGCTTCTTATATTCGTCGTGATGAAGTTGACAGTAAAAGTAATATAAAGGATGAAAAGAAACCACACCCCGCTGCAAGAAAGATAGGGGTGCTGCATAAGAACGACTGCATTGAGTTCATAGACAACGGAATATACTTTAAAGGTAGAATTGTGGGTTTGAAGGGTGACGGTAGGGTTGATTGTAGGCCAATCTTTAGTGTTACCGACTGTAAAGATTGGATGATTGCAACACAAAATGAAATGACAGAATCTTGTTGGGTGAAAAAAGATAAAAAAACAAATGAAATCAAATATCAAGAGGGAAAAAACTATGTTTCCGTCAATGTCCTCTTTGGAGAAAAACAGGCCAGGCTCATTACGGTGAATCCCATAGGTAAAGTTTTTAGAAAGAAATAGTGCTGGCTGCTGGGCATACCGATAATAAAGTATGCTCAGCAGAGTTCTAGAGATTTATGATGAAAATCGTTATCTTTCTCTAAACCGGGGCTTCATCGATGTTCACTGCGGAAATGAGCTCCTTGGTTCTGTCCCCTTGGATGACATAGGGGTACTCTTGCTTTCTGCCCAGGGTGCAACGGTCTCCAAGCATGTCCTGAATGCCCTTTCAGACCAGGGCTCCATAACCATTCTGTGCGGCAAGAACTATTTGCCCCAAAGCATTGTGTATCCTGTGGCGAATCATTATCTGTTTGCGAAGGTTGTAAAGACGCAGATAAACGCAAGCGTCCCTTTCAACAAAAAAATCTGGAAACAAATCATCTCCCAAAAGATTAGAAATCAAGCTCTGGTTCTTGATTTATGCGGAAAAACAGGGCAGGCCCAGTACTTGTATAAACTTGCTGGCACTGTCAAGTCTGGTGATACAGACAACAAGGAAGGGTATGCCGCCAAGCTCTACTGGAAGGAGCTGTTCGGGGCTGACTTTGTGCGTGACAGGAAGGCTGGTGGCATCAACTCCCTGCTGAACTACGGATATGCCATTGTTCGGGCAGCCATGGCACGGGCAATTTGCTCCAGTGGTCTGCTTCCTGCATTGGGCATTCACCATAGAAACAACTTGAACCAGTTCTGTCTTGTAGATGATATGTTTGAGTGTTATCGACCTATGGTTGACTATAAGGTGTACTTGTTGACACAGGGCAGCCAGCTGGAGGTGACCCCGACAGTAAAAAAAGAGTTGGCAGAAATACTTTGGATCAAGGTTTCCACCTCAAATGGATACTCACCTGTTTTTCAAAGTATGCACTATATGGCGAATTCCTATGTTAAGGCATTGGATTCTGGAGAACCTTTGATAGAGATTCCCCTTTGGGTGGTGACAGAGCATGAAGAGTTTTACTCTTAGCAGGTATGAGCTTATGTGGATGATGGTGTTATTTGATCTTCCTGTGGTGGAAAAGCAGGACAGAAAGGCCGCAACGGACTTTAGGAATTTTTTGCTGGACCATGGTTTTTCTATGGTCCAGTTTTCGATTTATATCAAGCTGTTTTCTGGCAAGGATGCTTGCGAGAAATATTATGGGCTGATTAAAAGAAATATTCCTGCAGCAGGAAAGGTTGATATCCTTACCATTACGGATCGACAGTACAGCAACATCATAAGCTACGAAGGGCGGAAAAAAAGCAAAAAAATTCAACCGGAACAGTTGCTTTTGTTCTAATATTTTCTAAAAATAATAGGTCCCATGCACCGTTTCTATTTACAATAGAAAGAAATGCACGAGACCTATTATAACTGATTAATTTTTCTGGTCAACCTGCAACGGTATCAAATATACTCTTGACAAAAATTTGATTATAACTGATTAATTTTTCTGGTCAACCTGCAACCCGTCTGCTATTATGATGTAAAGGAGATTTATTATAACTGATTAATTTTTCTGGTCAACCTGCAACCCTTGGCCGATGAAAGGTGATATGCCTTCATTATAACTGATTAATTTTTCTGGTCAACCTGCAACGAGCATATGCCTACCTATCTTGGAGGTACCATTATAACTGATTAATTTTTCTGGTCAACCTGCAACTACGTCCAAACTCGAAACTTTGATACTGCTATTATAACTGATTAATTTT
>JAGBFT010000001.1 GCA_017936345.1 Spirochaetaceae bacterium | reverse complement strand
TGGGCAAGGAGGACCAAAAGAAGGCCGCCGCCGTGCTGTCCGCCCTGAACAAGGTGAAGCCCCTGCTGGAAAACGGACAGGCCGCCCGCACCGCCGACCTGAGCGACGACGAGAAGGCAGCCCTCTATGACTGCCATCTGATTACCATGAAGCCAATGATGTACGTGTGCAATGTGGACGAGGAGGGTATCCAGAACGGCAGCCCCCATGTGGACTCGGTGCGAAAGATTGCCGAGGAGCAGGGCAGCGACGTGGTGGTCATCTGCGGCAAGTTTGAGGCGGACCTGGCGGAGATGGACAGTGCCGAGGAGCGGGCCGAGTTTCTGGCTGAGATTGGCTTGCAGGAGTCCGGCCTTGCAACTCTAGCACGGGCTGCCTACCATCTGATGGGGCTGCGCACCTTCTTTACCGCTGGTCCCGATGAGTGCCGTGCCTGGACCATCCGGGTGGGGGACACCGCACCCAAGGCGGCCGGGGTCATCCATACGGACTTTGAGCGGGGCTTTATCAAGGCGGAGGTCTACTGCTACGACGACCTGGTGCAGTACGGCAGCGAGGCCGAAATCAAGGCCGCCGGCAAGTACCGCATGGAGGGCAAGGAGTATGTGGTTCAGGACGGGGACGTAATTTTCTTCAAATTCAACGTGTAGGCTTGTTTACATATCCTCCATGGACAAGCCTTGAAGCATGAACTGATATTGGGGATGGGCCTTGGTAAACACCGAGGCCTTTTCTCTTAGTGCATCTAGGTTCAGTTTCTTTCCCTGACGTTTTACCTCATAGATGCTGCCCGTCTTTTCGTTGGGGTGGAGGGTAATGATGTCAATTTCGTTTTGGGATTTTCTATCCCACCAGCCTCCAATTTGACTTATCTCATTTTCTTCTATGATTTTGTGGGTAAAATACTGCTCCAGAGTCTTTCCAGAATATTGCTCGTAGCCTGCTAAAATTACTTCTTTAAGTTGCTCTGTCTCCCCCAGTTCAATCATGTATTGGTTGGGATAAATGAAATGAAAGTAAAATTTAAGGTAGCTGTCTATAATTTCCCAGCGGGTGTTGCGACTTTCTGGACGGGAAAGAATGGGTTTTATGGGCCGAATAACTTCAAATACCTGCTCCAGGTTTTTAAGGTAGGCTCCTGTGTTCTTTTGGATGATGGAGTCTATTTCACTTTGGGTGGTAAGTCCTGCAGAAATGAGCTTCAGTATGGAAAAATATGTACCGTAATCCCTTCCCATTTCACTGATGAGAAGATTCTTGCCATCGGTGAGAAAGGGGGAAGTTTCCTGACAGACATAGTCAATCATTTGGGATTTTGTAGTGGCTCCTGCTTTCATAAGTAAAAAAATATATTTTGCCACTCCCCCGGAAAGCATATACAGACAGAGAAGGTCTTCTGGAGTCATGTGGGGATTGTGGGACAGAAGAATCTTTTTTATTGAGGATGGTGTAAAGGCCTTTAGTGTGAGTTGATGAGTGCTACGGCCAAAGAGGGGTTCCCTTGCATCCTGAAAGATTTTTGTCATCATGGAGTAGAGTGAACCACAGACTATGAGATTTATCTTGGAGTTAGACTTGTAGGTATCCCAGAGATTTTGCAGGTGGCTAAAAAAACTGGGACAAATTGATTGCAGGTCTTGGAATTCATCTATAACCAAAATAAAGTGCTTGGTTTCTGAAAAAATCAGTACTTGTTCAAAGAGTTCGGGCAGGGTGGTGACTGAACCATATATTTTGAGACCAATGTCCTTTTCTAGTTTTTTTTGCCATAGATTACAGAGAGTTGTTTCAGTTTCTCTGCTGGTAAATAGATAGGTGCTGATTTTGTTTTTAATAAAGTGACGGAGAAGTTCTGTTTTTCCGATTCTCCTGCGGCCCATAACTACAGTGAAACAGGCAGAGAATTGGGACTGATGGTCAATTTGTTCTAGGGCATCTAGTTCTTTTACCCTGTTATAAAAAATTCCCATTTTTCCCTCCTAAAAATAAATTAATAGTTATTAACTTAATGATAATTAATTTAATTGGTATTAAATTAATTATCAAGTGATGGTTGGGGTAAAATAAAGTTTTTTTTCGGAATTCGACAAAAAATTGCAGTTTAAACCTACAATTACTATAGGGACTAAGGTGGGACGAATTAAATTAAACTTGGAGGTAATATGGTTAGCTTCACAAGGGCTTTGTTGTTTGTGGGTTTGTTTCTGTTTTGTGCTTGTTCTCATCAGCAAGAAATTGACGAGGGGCATGGAGGGCGTCAACTGTATGTGGTAAGTTGGAATGTACAGACCTTTTTTGACGCTGAAACATCTGGGTTGGAATATTCCGATTTTAGGGGAAGCAAGAGTAGATGGAGTCAGCGGTTGTACGAGGCGCGTCTAGATAGATTGGTGGATGCCATAGAACAGCTGGATGCAGATATTTTGGTGTTGCAAGAGATAGAAAATATTGGAGTGATGTACGATATTTCTAACCGGCTGGCTGGGAAATTGCGGGGCAAGGATGCTTATGGATGGATGTGTTTTGAAGGGGAAGAGGAAAGTGCTATTGGCTGTGGAGTCTTTTCTCGATTGCCCTTGGGACAAAAGCGGGTGCATCAGGTGGACTGCAGAACTCTGGGGGAACAGCCCCAGCTACGCCCCCTGCTGGAGGTTGAAGTTCTGGTGGAAGATGGGGATAAAACCGAGGGGAGTGCTAAGGGGGCAAACTCTTCTGTTTTAAATCTTTTTGTGTGTCATTGGAAGTCAAAGTCTGGGGGAGAGGAAGAGGCTGCTTTTTGGCAGGAAAAGCAGGAAGCCTTGTTAGGCTATCAGTTGCAGCGTGTTCTCAAAAACAGCTCTGATAGGGGAAAAATTCTTGTCTGTGGGGATTTTAACCGGGACTTGCATGAGTTTGATGGTGTGGATGAGCAAAAAGGAACGGTGTTGTTGGATTCAGTGGAAGTAAAAAGTGGCTGGCTTTATCCCAAAGTTACTAGCGGCGGAAGCTATTGGTATCAGGAGCAGTGGGAAAAAATTGACCATGTGTTTACAGCTGGTAGTTTGGACATAGGGAACTTTGAAGCCCTTGCCAAGGGGGCTTGGGTTCACTTGGATGAGGCAGGAAATGTAATTCCCTTTCGTTATACCATGTGGAATGATACAGGATATTCTGACCACCTTCCTGTAGGCTGCTGGATAAATTTCTAAATATTGCAATAAGAGGTGAAATATGTGATAATGAAAGCGGAGGTTTTCCTATGGTGGCAATTATTGTGGGACTTATTTTAATCGCATTTACTGTGTTTGCAGCCCTCCCCGGCGGTTTGGCTTGGGGAGCTGAAATTATAGCTTTTTTAAAGGGATGTACTCCTGTGTTGGCTGCATTTGTAGGTCTTATTTCAGTATTTATTGGTATTGCTGACTTAAAAGACAAAAAAGAGGCTAGGATAGAAGAGGAAGCTACTGCCAGTAAAGAGTGAGGTTGCATTTTAATGATAATGGGGCGACAAATAAGGTCGCCCCAATTTTTTGAGGTTTATATGCTTTTGAAAAAAAATTCAGTTTTTGTTGTGGCAGGTGATTCTGTTACTGATTGTGACAGGGATTTTTTAGCCCCTACGTGGAAGCCTGAGTCCCTTGGAAACGGATACGCTTATTTTTTACAGGCTGCATTGACAGGTTTTTATCCAGAGTTAAATGTACAAGTAATCAATCGTGGAGTTGGAGGCGACACCTCCGCCCAGCTTTTGGAGCGGTGGCAAGAAGATGTTCTGGATTTGCGGCCCGACCTTATCTCCATCCTCATTGGTGTAAATGATGCCTGGCGGCATTTTGACGGCCATGCCGCAATTAATGACTTGATTGATGTGGAAGGTTTTAAGGGAAATTGTCGTAAAATGATTCGTTCTGGCTTGGAATGCGGCTCGGCCATGATGGTGCTGTCCCCCTTTATGCTGGAGCTGAACACCGCCGATCCTCTTGGCTCCATGGTGCGCCAGTACGCCGCCGCCGCCCGTGATGTGGCCGCTGAATTCCAGCTGCCCTTTGTGGACCTACAGGCCGCCTTCGACCAGGCCCTGTCCCAACGGTATACCTGCAACTTTTCGCCGGACAGAATCCATCCCAACGAGGCTGCCCACATGATTATTTTAAGAGAAATGTGGCGCACCCTCACCGGGGAGAGCCTGCTGTAGGCTGGCTGCCGCTCCATTTCGCATGGTGACGGTGGACTTACTCTCCGTAGGGAGGCTCTTCCTCCGCCGCCAAGGATTCCTCCCCCTCCTCAAAGCTGTACTCGTCATCAAAGAGCTGGTCTGCAAGCTGTGCCGTGGCAGAAACCTCTTCTTGAGAAACTCCTTTCTGGCTGGAGCCTTGTGTTTCTGCTGCCGTGTTTTGTCCAGTATCACTCATTCCCCCCTCTTGTAGTCCAGCCCTCAGCTTGATAGTAGCCTCTTGCAGCTGGGCAACATAGTCCTTGCAGGCGGCCAGGATGTCCTCCGCCTGGCTTCGGGGGATGTGGAGGAGGGCGGCGATGGGAGCCGCCTCGTAGATTTCCTGTTCCTGGGGGCCCGCTGGGAG
>JAGBFT010000038.1 GCA_017936345.1 Spirochaetaceae bacterium | reverse complement strand
GGAGTCTACGGGAGTTGCTTCCGGCAGTCTTGCCATGGCCTATCCTGACAGTGAGGAAGCAATCCAAGAGCAGGAAATTGTCATCAACACGGGAAAGGCCCGCATTACTCTCACCAACCGTGGTGGAGATGTTATTGGCTATGAATTGCTAGAACACCTTGATGGTGAATCTGGTGTAGAAATGGCGGACAATGTTTCTGAAAGAAATAGGGCTTTTTCAGTTTCCTTTGGTGGACCTGAAAATGGAATTATTCAGGACTTGTTTCACGTAAAAAAAATTGACGACTACACAGTTGGTTTTTACAAGACATATCAAGATTTAAAAAGTGGTGGAACATACATTTTTGCAAAGCAATACACCTTCAAGCCAGATGACTATATGTTCAAATTGGACATAACTGTTGAAGGTGCTGGCGGAATGAATGGCTTGTCTTTTGGGGATGCAGCCTACACCATCAGGACTTCTCCACAAATTGGTCCCTATTTTAACGCAAAGACAAATAAATACGAAAACCGTACTTTCATGTCATTTGATGGCAACAAAAAGAAAAAGCAGATTTTGGGTGCTGGTAAGATAGAGGTCTACGATAAGGAATACACTTGGACAGGTGTCGGCGGAAAGTACTTTGAGATTCTTGGAATTCCGGTGCAACCAGGAAGCATGATGGATGTGGAATATTCCACCGAGGTGGAGGTTAATGATTACGCCAATGCCCAGGTGTTGATGACTAGAAAGGCCATTATGGGGGCCTCAACTCAAGATTCCTATTACTTCTATGTTGGACCCCGTACCGAAAAGGACTTGAAGATTTACAATAGTGCTGAGGACAATCCTTGGGGTCTTTCTGGCCTCAAGTTGAACGAGAGCCTTGAATCCACGGGTATTCTTTCCTGGCTTGAGACTATACTGAAATGGTGCATGGAGTTGATTTATAAGGTAATTCCCAACTGGGGTGTCTCCATCATCATCCTTACCATTTTGATTAAGATTCTTCTGTTCCCCCTCACCAAGAAGAGTTCCATGGGAACCTTGAAGATGCAGGAGATTCAGCCAAGAATGCAGGAGCTGCAGGAAAAATATCGGGACCAGCCTGAAAAGCTGAACATGGAGATGTCAAAACTCTACAAGGAGACTGGCTACAATCCCTTGTCTGGTTGTTTGCCTCTATTGATTCAGTTCCCTCTGATTTTTGCCATGTACAATCTGTTCAACAATTACTTTGAGTTCCGCGGGGCAATGTTCATTCCCGGCTGGATTCCTGACCTTTCCGTTGGTGATATTGTTCCCTTGCCTGTTACCCTACCCATTGTTGGTAACCAATTGCATCTGTTGCCTGTTATTTATTTGGCTTCACAGTTGCTCTTTGGAAAGATTACCCAGGCAAGCGCTACTGGCAGCAATAGTACTCAGATGAAGATTATGATGTATGGTATGCCCATTATGTTCTTCTTTATCTTTTACAATGCGCCAGCGGGACTTCTTTTATACTGGACTGTAAGTAACGTTCTTCAGCTTTTTCAGCAGATGATGATTAACAAGATGATGAAGGCTAAGCGTGCAGAAATGGAACTGAACAAGGTTGCTGAAAAAAAGGTCTTTGTTCCCAGAAAAAAGAAGTAATTTAATTTAGCTTACAAAAGGAGAAATACCATGGTATACGAGTACGAAGGAAAAACTGAAAAAGAAGCCATTGAAATGGCAGCAGCTGAGTTGGGACTGGAAAGAGACCAGTTTGATGTAGAAATAATTGAATCTCAGAAGACTGGTTTTTTTAAGAAGGGATTTGTAAGGATTCGTGTGCATACTGTTGATACACCAGAGAATGTTAGACCCGAGCTTGAAGCTGGAATGCCGAAGGTATCACAGAAACTTTTTGCAGATCCCCTTCCCCAGGACGACTTTGAAAGGCAGTTGATTAATTTTACCGCCTCCATGATTCGGAAGATGGGATATGATGTCACTGTTGAGATTATGTTCCGGGAGGATCATAAATTGGGAATGCGACTTAATTCCTCCAAGTCTTCCATCTTGATTGGACGGAAGGGTAAAAATCTCGATGCCTTGCAGCTGCTGGTGAATGTATATGCTGGTCGTCTTGGACGAGAGGATATTCGGATAATTCTTGATACTGAAAACTATAGAATTCGCCGTGAAGAATCTTTAGTACGTCTTGCATATACGGTAGCAGATAAGGTTCGCATGAACCATAGATCCATGCTGCTTGAGCCAATGAACCCCTTCGAGCGAAGACTTATCCACACCACTTTAAACGACATCAGTGATGTGGAAACAAAGAGTGAAGGAGATGGACTGTACAAGCAGGTACGGATTATCTACAAAGGTGTACGATAATGATTGAGTCTAGGAAAAGACTTGCATCAGCTTTACTGGGATGCTTTTGCTTTTTCGTAATGGGAAATGTTTTTGGGCAGGAAAATGCTTCTGTCAAAGTTTCGAGTGAATGGAATCCATGTCCAGAAATTGATGAGGCTATTTTTCAGCAGCTATTGGAAAAGGGTGAGGTTAGAACACAATATTTTAAAGAGGATGTAACTGATTTTACCCTTTTCCCAAAAACAGACTTGGGAACTGCCCTTGACAAAACATGGACTGAAGAAAAGGAGCCTGTTTTTGTTTCTGAGTCTCTTTTTTTGATTGATAAACCTGGTGATTCTGATGAGTTGGATACGGAGCTTATTTCTAGAATCATGAGGTCTATTTCTTCCATGGAGGGAATTGAATACTATTCTAATTCTGACAAGAAAATGAAAACCTTGTATTATCAGTCATATACCATCGATAGCATTGAGGATGGAAATAGGATTCCAGATAAGACAGGGGGCTCTGCAGATAATCTTTCGATATGTGCTTTTCAAGAGGATGGTTCCTTTGGAGAAAATTATTATCAGATAGATTACCGGCAAAGCGAAAATGAAGTTTCCATGGTTATTAGACTTCAAGATTCATTAAAATATGGGATTATTACTGCGGTAAAGGCTAATAATCTTGTATTTAATATCGATGTTCTAGATAAGGGACAGTATCTTGTTATGTATATTGGTGCAAAGGTTAGATTTCCAGCCATATCATTTTTGGAAAATAAGTTGAATAAGTCATTTGGTGCCCGAATAGCGGCCTTACATGATTGGTTTGAAAGCAATTATATTTCGGCAAAAGAGGCTGAATCAAAATAAATTTGGGGGAAAAATGACAAAGAATTTTGTGGCGCTGATAGGTGCTTGTATTTTTTTAATAGGAGGATGTTCGTCCATGGACAAGAGTATGAAGGCAATTGAAGGTAAGGATGGGGTTTTTGCCATTATGGAAACCTCAAAGGGTGACATTGTTCTGGAGCTGCACTACAAGGAGACTCCTCTGACTGTAACAAACTTTGTTGGTTTGGCAGAAGGGACCTTGGATGCAGCCAAGGGAAAACCCTTCTACGATGGACTCAAGTTTCATCGTGTAATCAGTGATTTTATGATTCAAGGTGGCGATCCCAAGGGAAATGGAACTGGTGGTCCTGGCTATCGGTTTGAGGACGAATTTGTAGAGACACTGAAGCACGATGGTCCAGGTGTACTTTCTATGGCCAATGCAGGTGCTGGTACCAATGGCAGTCAGTTCTTCATCACCCACGTGGAGACACCTTGGCTGGACGGCAAGCACACGGTTTTTGGTCGAGTTGTAGAAGGCCAGGACGTTGTGAATAATATTGCTCAGGGTGATACCATCGAGAAGGTGACCATTGTGCGCCAGGGCGATGAGGCAAAGGCCTTTACCGCTACCCAGGCTGACTTTGACGGTTTGAGGGAAGTGGTGGCAAAGGCAAATGCAGAGAAAAAGGCGGCGGAGCAGGCTGCTACTATTGCCGCCATTGAGGAATCTTTCCCAGATGCAACTAAGACTCCAGAAGGCATCTACTACAAGGTGACCAAAGAAGGCAGCGGAGTAACCTGTGGTTCAAGAAAAAACGTTGCCGTCCACTACACAGGATATTTCCTGGACGGAACGGTGTTCGACTCCTCCGAAGGTCGGGGAACCTTGGACTTCACCACTGGTGCCCACCAGATGATTCCCGGATTCGACGTGATGGTTCAGCAGATGAAGGTTGGAGAGAAGCGGACTGTGGTTCTTCCACCTTCCATGGCCTATGGTGATGCTGGTGCTGGTGGAGTGATTCCCGGCGGGGCCTACATTGTATTCGACATTGAGCTTGTAAAGATTAAATAATTATTTTCTTTGGGAGGGGTTCCATGAGAAGATTCGGAGATTTTGTTCTTGTCCGTGTTGCGTTCGTCATTTTGATTTCTTCTCTTGGGGCCCCGCTTTTTTTTGCCCAGAATACTGGTTCTACAAGAGCTGCTTCTGTGGTGACAAGTCCTTCCACCGGCGGAACCATTCAGCTGACCAACACCTTTGACGGTACCTACACCTTGGTAGAGCGTTCTAACTGGAGCCAGTATGTAAATGGCCGCTATGTTGGTCTCACCAGTCGTGAGGCCAGGGGTTACCTGAATCCTGTGGGAAGCGGTAGCTGGCGGGGACAGCAGGGAACACAGTACACCGGTGATTTTTTCGTCTTCCAGCAGACAAAGCGTGACAATAGGACGGCTGCCCAGGGCATTGACGACATCCTCCCCTCCTCCTTTGTGATGCTGGGAGATGGCAGCATTCAGTTTACTGAGCTGTGCTTTTATCCCCAGCTACGGAATTTTCCCGTTTTTCCCCAGGACAAGGTAAAAAAAGGCAGCCGCTGGCAGGGAATGGCCGAAAGGGTTGTTGACCCAAGAAACGACAAGCAGTTTACCGTGCTGGAAGTGCCGGTGGAATACGAGTTTGTGGGAGAGGAGCTGTACAAGGGACAGCCAGTCT
>JAGBFT010000037.1 GCA_017936345.1 Spirochaetaceae bacterium | reverse complement strand
GCATCATCCTTGGACTCCAGCACAAAGTCGGATCCCAGCACCTTCAGCAGCAGCTTGAACACGTAGGTCTGCCGCTCAACATCTGCGGCGGCGTCAACCTCGTCAAAGGAGTTCTGCTGTAGGTACACGGAATCAAGGAACTCGCTCTTCAGGTAGAGGATAAAGTCATCAAGGCTCGTTCCCTCCTCACCGACAACCTTCATCATCTGGCCAACCTCGGCACCGTGGAAGAGACAGCCCCGAGCATAGTCAACCCAATCCTTGCGGATGACGCTCTTGTACTTTGACCAGGAGTCGTAGGGGTTGATGGCGGGGTACTTGCGGGCATCGGAGCGCTCACGGGAAAGTCCGTGGAAGGAACCGACGACCTTCAAGGTAGCCTGAGTTACCGGCTCCTCAAAGTTACCGCCAGCAGGAGATACGGTACCACCGATGGTTACAGAGCCAATGGAGCCGTCGCTGAGACGGACGATACCGGCCCGCTCGTAGAAGGCAGCGATGTATGACTCCAGGTAGGCGGGGAAGGCTTCCTCGCCGGGAATCTCCTCCAGACGGCCGGACATCTCACGGAGTGCCTGTGCCCAGCGGCTGGTGGAGTCCGCCAAAAGCAGAACGTGGAGTCCCATCTGGCGGTAGTACTCTGCCAAGGTAACACCAGTGTAGACGGAAGCCTCACGTGCGGCAACCGGCATGGATGATGTGTTACAAATGATGATGGTTCGTTCCATCAAGGAGCGTCCAGTCCGGGGATCGGTGAGCTCAGGGAACTCCTTCAAAATCTCAACAACCTCTCCCGCACGCTCACCACAGGCGGCGACGATTACCACGTCCACGTCAGCATTGCGGCTGGTGGTGTGCTGAAGCACTGTCTTTCCTGCACCGAAGGGGCCGGGAATACAGTAGGTACCGCCCTTTGCCACCGGGAAAAAGGTGTCGATGAGGCGAACCTTGGTGACCATGGTCTCCTCCGGCTTGAGGCGCTCGGCATAGCAGTCCACTGCCCGCTTGACCGGCCACTGGAAGCTCATGGAAACTGGTGTTTCCTCTCCCTTCTCGTCAACAAGAATCGCAATAGCATCCTTGAGCTTGTAGTCGCCGGCATCCTTGATGGACTTTACGGTATAGTTTCCATACATGCCGAAGGGCACCATAATCTTGTGGCTGAAGGGGCCTTCCGGCACGGATCCCAGCACATCGCCACGGCGCACGGTGTCGCCCACCTTGGCCACGGGAGTAAAGCTCCACACCCGCTCGTCGGGGATGGCATCAAGGTAGATTCCCCGCTCCAAAAAGTATCCTGCCTGCTCAGCCAGCTGGGGCAAGGGGTTCTGGAGACCGTCGAAAACCTGTCCCAAAAGACCGGGTCCCAACTCCACAGACAAGAGCTCACCAGTGAACTCAACCTCGTCACCGGTACTGATGCCCTTTGTCATTTCATACACCTGAAGCTGAGCCTGTCCGTTACGAATACGGATTACCTCACTCTTCAGTTTCTTTCCTGCAACGTTTACGTAGCCTACCTCATTCAAGGAAACAACCCCGTCAAAGGCAACGCTGAGCATATTTCCGTTTACGGCTACTACCTTTCCCTTTGTATCCGTCATTTTGATTCTCCAAGTATCTGGTCATATATCGCACGATAGGAAGCAGATCCCGCTTCTTCTGTAAACGACTTCATTCTTTTGGCCAGTTTCAACTTTAGACCGTACATGAATACAGAATCCGTTGAAAAATGGTCCACGGGAGCTACCCTGTCCATCATGGCCACCCTCACCTCGTTCAAGTACTGTTCAGCCTCCAAGGGACTGTCCATTCCACAAGCTGTACGGGCAGCCTGAACGATGTCTGGTGGGGCAGACAGGAATGGAATCTCCACATCCTTCTTCATCTTGAGAGCCCGGATCTTTGCCAACGAATACCTCAGGGTACGCTCGCTGTCGTACCAGGCATCCACAAAGGCTGACCCCGTCTTCTTGCCTTCACGGGGCGGCTCTAATGATAGGGCTTCTAGAATCCGCATGCTTTTTGCGTCCAGAAACCGGGAGCAGAGATCCAAAAAGTATTCCTCTGTAATTGGCAGCGGCGTCCTTTCACCAGTAGCGTTGATGGTGGGCAGCTGCGACATCAGATAATACCAGCTTGCCACTTAGTTGCTTCCTTCCCCTATAGTGGCGGCGGCCTCCTTCATAATGGCCGCAGTCCGTGGGTTCAAATATGCCGAAAAGAGATCCGCAACTGCTTCGGCAGAGAAATCGTAGTAGGCTGCCCCGTCCTTTGTACCAATCCGGAAACCAGCAGAAAGGCTCTTGTCGGCCTTCAGCTCCAGACCCTTGGCCAATTCAGCCTTCAATGCAGCTTGAATGGAAGCCTCTACTGTAGCCAAATCCTTAGCCGGCAACAAAACAGAAACATCATCTGTGGCAGTGTTGCCAGCCCAAGCCTTGACGGTTTCCGGCACCAGGGTCTTCAGTGCATCTGCAGAAAGAGCTCCTGTTGTCTGGGCAGATACAATGGCTGCCAGCTGGGCGTTGATTCCGTCCCGGAAGCTCAAAAGGAGATTGCGACCAGCCTGGCGAATGGCATCGACACTGGCCTTCTCCATGCGCTCGGTCTCGCTCTTTCCAGCACTTACAATACTTGCAGCCTTGGACTCTGCCTCACTGATTATTGCGGCTGCCTTCTTCTCAGCCTCCGCAATGATTGCAGCGGCGGAGCTTTCGGCTGAAGCCACTCCATCCTTCTTGATCTTGTCGATCAGTTCCTGTAATTGAACGTCCATTATGACCTCTCAATAATAATATACTGTTTAACAGCCGCCAGGGGCCTCATTCCTACCATCTGAATCCATACACCGTAGTGGAGGTGAATTCTTTCCCTGCCTTCAGCACCGCAGAAGGAAAGGAATATTTATTTGGAGCATCTGGGTATTGTTGGGTTTCCAGACAAAATCCATCATGGGGATTGTATCTAGCTCCATCCTTCCCTACATCTCCCTTGAGCCAATTGGCTGTATAAAGCTGAACACCAGGCATATCGGTGGCCACCGTCATAACTCGTCCCGATTTTGGCTCTCTAACCTGGGCAAAGGGTACCAACCTTCCCCCGTCTTGGTCAATACAAAAACAATGGTCATAACCACGAGTACTCTTTAAATCCTCAGTATGGAGATTCTGTCCAAGGGCTTTTTCTGTAGTAAAATCAAATACGGTATTTTCAACAGAAAGAATTCTCCCCGTAGGAAGACAATTATCTGACTCCAAGTATTGAGTACAATTTAAAGTCAAAAGGTGGGTGTCAATCTTTCCCTTATTATGACCAGCTAAATTAAAATAGGAGTGATTGGTGAGATTGATGATGGTATCTTGGTCGCTGAGAGCTGAATAACGGATAACAAGATTATTTTCATTATCAAGAAGATAGGTTACCTTAACTTCCACAGTACCGGGCATTCCCTGCTCTCCAGCCACTGAGGTTCTTGAAAAGGTTACTCCCGAACCATTTACGGTCTCAATTATTTCTGAATCCCACAATTGTTTATCCCAACGAAAAAAACCACCATGGAGACAATTCTCACCATCATTCTTGTCCAAGCTGTATGTCGTTCCATTCAACGTGAAGCCAGCGCCACCAATACGGTTGGCAAAGCGTCCAACAACACCTCCGAAGGAAGCATCGGAAAGAACTAAAGAATCTAAGGTAGGTGGAGCAAGAACCACATCCTCCACTACTCCTGATTGGGATGGAAGGAGGATGCTTGTGATTACGCAGCCATAGTTTGTCACTACAAAGGACATATCACTATTGGATACCTTGTAGAGCAAAACCTTTGAGCCATCGGAAAGCATTCCAAATTTCTTTTTCTTCACATCCATATCAATACAATTATACCCTTTTTTTGGGTTATTTCAAGATGCAGTTTGGGAAAATATCAAATATTGTTTACCAGAATCATATTTTCCTGCGGGCAAGTCGTACCCTAGAATCGAACCTTCTTGCGGGCAAGTGCTACCCTAGAATCGAACCTTCTTGCCCATGTCGCCATACATTTCCTCTCGCAACGACTTCACCTGCTCGTCGGCCAGGTAGTCGTCAAAGGCCATCATGCGGTCGATGACGCCCTTGGGAGTAATCTCAATCATGCGGTTGGCGATGGAGGAGATGAACTCATGGTCGTGGCTGTTGAACAGCACCACGCCGGGGAAGTTTACCAAGGCTTCGTTCAAGCTGGTGATGGCCTCCAGGTCCAGGTGGTT
>JAGBFT010000036.1 GCA_017936345.1 Spirochaetaceae bacterium | reverse complement strand
TTGCCGTTTCTGTGCCCAGAAGGCAAAGATTGACTACAAGGATGCCGACGGTCTGCGCCGCTTTACCACAGAACGGGGTAAGATTCTTCCCCGCCGCATCACTGGAACCTGCGCAAAGCACCAGCGTCGTCTGGCTCTGGAGATTAAGCGTGCCCGTGCCATCTGTCTTCTGCCTTTCGTAGCAAACTAAAGAAGAGGACAGGGAATCTTCCCTTTGTAGTGCAAACAAAGGGTGAGCAATACTTTGACTGGTTCGTAGTTAGCAAGTCTACGGACAGGATGGAGCACAGTCCGACTCCCGGAAGCTGTGTTTCCATGAAAACGAACAGTGCGGTTGACGCACACTATAATGGAGCTTGTAAATGAAGGTTATACTGAATCAGGATGTAAAGCACCTCGGTGAAGAGGGTGATGTAAAGGTTGTGGCTAACGGGTATGCCCGTAACTACTTGTTGCCTCGCAATTTGGCTTTGCCATACAATGAAGTGACTGTAGCTTATTTCGAGGGACGAAAGGCTGAGATTGAGGCTCGCAAGGCCGAAAAGCGCAAGGATGCAGCAAGTCTCAAGGAAAAGCTGGAGGCATTTACTGTAACATTGGTAATGCCAGCTGGTCCCAACGGAAAGCTGTACGGTGCTGTTACAAACCAGACTGTTGCTGACGAGTTGCACAAGAATGACTTTGACATTGAGCGCAAACGAATCGAGATTCCTGGTATCGCAATCAAGAGTGTTGGTAAGTACCACGCCACTGTTCGCCTTTATGAGGCTACTACAGCTGAGATTCCAATTCATGTAATTTCTCAGGAAGAAAAGGCTAGGGAAGCAGAAGCAGCCGCTGCAAAGGAAGCTGAAAAAGCTGCTGAGGCTTAACTATGTCGGCCGCATCCCTTAAAGACAAGATTCCTCCTCACAATTTGGAGGCGGAGCAGGCAACCTTGGGCGCTATTTTGTTGGATTGGGATGCGGTTGGTACTGCAATTATACACCTAAGAGCAGAAAGTTTTTATTCACTGCAACATCAAAAGATTTTCAAGTCAATTTTATCCCTATATAACAAAGGTCAGCGGGGGGATGTTCTCACCTTGGCAGAAGACCTGCGACAAACAGGACAGTTGGACGCAGCGGGGGGAGTAGCTTATATTGCGTCGTTGCCTGACCATGTTCCAACAAGCTCCAACATAGAATATTATGCTCAGCTGGTAAAAGATGATTACAACCGGCGAGAATTGATTAAGATATCATCGCTTGCCATTGCAGATGCACATGAAGATACAAAACCGAGTCGTTCCACACTGGAGGAGACGCAGAACAAGCTGTTTACGCTGACAGAGTCAGACCAAAGCCAAAATGTAATTTCTATGGCAGAACTCATTTCTGACACTGTTACTATTATCGAAAAGCATTTCAATAATAAAAATGCTTACACGGGAGTTCCTTCTGGCTTTACATCCCTAGATTCCATGACCAGTGGTTTCCAAAATTCAGAAATGATTATCATTGGAGCCAGACCTTCTATGGGAAAAACAGCCCTGGCTCTTTCTATGATTCAGCATATTGCAATCAATAACCAAATTCCAACTGGCTTCTTTTCCCTAGAAATGTCTGCCACTCAAATTGGTCAAAGACTCCTGACTCAAGAATCCCGTATTTCAGGCTCTAAAATACGTTCTGGACTATTGACTAATGGGGATTTTCAACGATTACAAACTGCTGCTGGTCGATGTTACGAGGCTCCTCTTTTTGTTGCAGACACACCAAATATGAAGATGCTTGATTTACGGGCAATGGCAAGAAAAATGAGGCAGCAGTATCAAGTTCAAATTATATTCATTGATTATATTGGCTTGATTACTAGCGAAAACTATAATTCCAATGTTCCCCGTCATGAACAGGTTTCGGAAATTTCTCGTTCTCTAAAAAGTCTGGCCAGAGAGCTGTCTATTCCTATTGTTGCACTATGCCAGGTGAGCCGTGATAGTGAAGGAAAGGAGCCTACCTTGGCAAACCTGCGAGATTCCGGCTCAATTGAACAGGACGCTGACGTTGTTATGTTTATTCATCGTGAGCGAAAATCCACCGATGATAACAATGAAAATGCCGCCATTGATGCAAAAATCCTTTTGGCAAAACAACGCAACGGTCCAATTGGTAATGTAGACCTAATCTTTCTACCTAAAATCGCAAAATTTGAAAATAAGGCAGAGGGTTGATTTTAGAATTCGTACCACTGTTTTTCTGTAGTCATATACCAGTCAGCAATAACCTTTCCGTTTCCGGCATTATACCAAGAGATGCTGCCGTCTCTATTGAGTACGGCAATCCTGTTTCCACTACGGGCAAGTTTTAGTGGAAGGGAAGCAGAACGGCTCATCTGCACTTGCTTTCTAGTTTTTATGTCAAAGAAACGGATTTGATTTTTACCGATGTTCGTGTACAAGGTTGTTCCATACATGGTCAAAAATGCGTTTACGTCCTCTTCTGCAATTTCCATAACTACTGACGAGGTTTTACGTTCAGGATAAAATGCAAAAATACTAGTTTGGGCATCGTCCCCACTCGCTGAGGCTTGAATTCCGTAGATTACATTTGTGCCATTTTTTTGATCCAAACTAAGAGAAAAAACAACGTTTCCACTGACAGGCATCATTACAGTTTCCTGTGTTTGAGTGTTTACATAAATAAGAGGAGAGCGGGGATTACTTGAGGCAGACTTAGCAACATACAAATCTGTATCATTATACAATACAGCATCCTGAAGTCCAGTACCTGTATATAACTCAGAATTTGTCCCGGTTGTAATGTCATACAACTTAACGGTAGAGCTTCCTTCAATGTATACTATCTTGTCATCAAAAACACGTAAATTTTCAACGTAATTTCTGGGGGTAAACAAATTTCTTGTTTCCTTTGTCTCCAAATTCAGCAGGGTAACAGGCTTTCTGGTTCCTAAAGACCATAAAATTACATCTTTCCCGTAGGGAATGATATTCGTAAATCCACTATGCTGACCTACAGTATCAATCTGTCCAGTGTCGTAGGAGGACTGGAAAATAGTATCCTTTGTCAAAAAATAAAAATCGCTTCCACTTGCTGATGCTATGTCATAAATTCTATCATAGGTATTTTCTGTAACAACAACAAGTTCTCCAGGGTTTTCCGAAGTCCCAAGTTCCAAGGCAAACAGATTTCCAGCCCTGGAGCCCAAAACTATCTGTCCATCGGTATACAAGCCAGAAGTAATCATATTAGCTGAATTTATTCCTGGTAGGGATTGAATGGTGGTTGGATTTGCAATAGAAGAACCATCTTCCGTAATCTTAGTTTCTATCGATTTTAGTGTGTAATTTTTTCCATCTGTCTCAACATAGTATAAAGTGGGACTTACACCATCACTTAAAAGTACGGGAGAACGGGCTGAAACTCTAGCAGAAACATCTCCAGATAGGGCATCAATAATATATATCTGATTATTCTTTACTCCAGCACAAAACATATTATTAGTAAACAAGGTAACCTGCTCAAGCTGTCCCTCTGTAATAAAACGTTCCTTCCTCATTCCATTGCTCATGTTATAATAAGTTAAAAAACCTGTAGGAGAGTAGAGTACCGCACTTTTTTCAGAAGGAGTACCATAAAACATATTGACTATACCAGTTGACTCCTTAATTTTTGAAACAGTTCGTCCAGTACTGGGATTTAAAAACACCATTCCGTTTACTGTTGCTGTTCCCACAGCCAAAAGTGAGCCCTTGCCTGTAAAATTAAGGGATGTGACATTGTTTGTAAAGGTTCTTACAAATTTTCTCACCAGACTAGGCCAATTCCACACTGTAACACGATGCACAGAATAACCATCAGTTTCATATACTGCAATATCATTTCCATTGGGATGTATAGCAATTAGTGGGATATTTAGCTCGGTAATTTGATAATGCTCACCAATTCCATCTTCAGTCCACCGAATTAAAAAACCATCCTTTCCAACAGAAAAAACGGAACCATCTTTGGCTACAACCACCTTATTGACTGCATCCTGATGTGCCTGGGTAGAAAGGTGAGCTTGTCCCCATACACTAAGAGAAAGTAAAAATAAAAACAGTACAAAAGAATTTTTTTTAGTATTTGAATTTATCACTTATTTCACCCTCCAAAAAAGCCAGAAAACAAGTAGCGAGCGTCGCTAAATAAGGCAATACCAAACAAAACAATTATAAAGGCAATTCCAATGAACTGGGTATAATACATCACCTTGGGATGAACAGGTCTACGAATGATTATTTCGATTAAAGCAAAGAGTATAAGTCCACCGTCAAGAACTGGAATTGGAATTAAATTCATAATAAACAAGGAGATGCTAATGAGTGCCAAGAAATTTAGAGTGCTTGCGAGCCCTGAGCGAAACCCTGCCTCAAAACCAGTTTGAACCGTGTCTCCCAACATAACCGTAATTCTAACGGGACCAGATACGGCTTGGGTTACATCAATTCCTTTAAATAAAAGCCCGATGCTTTTAAAGGTCAGAGCCACAAGCTCACCTGTTTCTTTTATTCCCTGTCCAAGGGCTGGAAAAAAGGAGTATCTTGATGACTCTTGGGCTGGAACGCTGAATAATAATCCTAAATCTCCGTTTGCAGGAACAGATACCAGAAGATTCACTGGTTCTGCCAAGCCCTCACGTGCAACCTGAAACTCAACCTCAGAGGCACCTTCTGGAACAAGTCGCTGAATATCTACAGTATTTTCTACTGGTTGTCCATTTACAGAGACAACCAGGTCCCCTTCCTGAAAGCCCGCTCTGTATGCAGCTGCCCCTACAGTTACCGTATGAACTGTGGGTGTTATCCAACTCATAACCCCCACCTTTCCTTGTCCCGTTGAAGTGTCCATGATGGGCGTCAAAGTAATTTCCTGCTGAATACCATCACGTTCAATTACAACCTGCAGCTTTTCACCGGGTCTAACTCCAGCCAACTGTGAAATCTGGGAAAAATATTCAACCTCCGTTCCATCAATGGAAATTATTCTATCTCCAGTTTGAATACCGGCAGCCTTTGCGGCAGAGTTCATTTCAGGATATACATCATCAGCAAGAATTACCTTGTTATCAGCAGAATAAAAGGTATATCCTGTCATTGCAATGATAGAGAGACTTATTACAGCAAAAAACAGATTCATGGCGGGGCCAGAAAAGGCAATGATAGCCCTTTTAAGAGGGTGAACTCCATAAAATCCCCCCTCTTCCTTGGGTATTTCCGGAAGGTTCTGTTCCAGGGCATCACGAAAAGCCTGTTCTCCCTTCATGCCACAGTAACCACCAAAAGGCAAAAGAGATAAACGATAATCAGTTTCACCCCATGTTTTATGAAGAATTACCGGTCCCATTCCTATGGAAAAACTTTCAACCTTTACACCACAAAGTCGGGCAGCAATAAAATGGCCCAATTCATGAACAAATACAATCAGTCCGAGACAGAGTATTCCCAAAACTATTGTCACCCTAAAACCTCCCAAGAGCGGTTAGCCAAACAAGTCTTAGATTGGGGAATTATTCCACAAAGTATGTCCTCTACAATTTTCTTGGCTTGTTGACGCGCCTTGTTATCAAACAAAAAAACATCATCTATGGTAACAGGCTCTTTGTTCCAATCCATGGCAAGTATTCTGTCTGTAACATAGGCAATTTGAGTAAAGGCGATTTTGCCATTCAAAAAAGCTTCAACAGCAATTTCATTAGCCGCATTATATGCGATTGGTCCTGAAGCCATGGACAAAGACTTATATGCTAGCGGAAGCATTGGAAAATCATTCATACGGGGTGGGTAAAAATTCAATGTTCCACCAGCTGTAATATCCCACTCTTCCAAACTACTAGGTACAAAGTCTGGCCAGGTTAGGGCTGTTAAAATGGGATGACGCATATCTGGAGGGGAAATCTGGGCATAAAGCACACCATCCCTTGTCCTAATCAAAGAATGAACAAGACTTTGTGGATGTACGGTCACCTTAACCCTGTCTGGAGAAATATTGAAAAGACGGCAAGCCTCTATAACTTCCAGACCCTTGTTAGCCAGACTTGCAGAATCGATGGTAATTTTTGTACCCATATTCCAAGTAGGGTGTTTCAAGGCATCGGCTGGTCTCATAAAAGGCAAGTCCTCAGACTTTTTTTCACGGAAGGGGCCACCTGATGCAGTCAAAACAATTTGACCTATGGAGTCACTGCCAAATTTTTCCACCAAGGTAAAAACTGCGGAATGCTCCGAATCAACGGGTAAAATCCTACAATTATGCTCCCTTGCTAACCGTGCAATAAGGGGACCCGCCATAACAATAGTTTCTTTATTTGCCAGGGCTAAATCAATACCGGCACGCAAAACAAATACAGAAGGCATTAAACCGGGAGAACCAGCTATACCATTTACAACAATGTCCGCACCGCAGGTGTTAATTAGCCTCTCCAAGGCATCTTCGGAGTCAACTCCTGTCAAACAAGTTGGCACATTGCCAAACTCCTTTGACAGTTCCTGAAGCCTTTCCTTTGATTTATGAGCCGTAAGTCCCACAACATTAAATCTGTCAGGAAATTCACGAGCAATATTGAGTGCACTAGTTCCGATAGAACCCGTACAACCAAGGATAAGTATATTTTTCATATTTCTACAAACAACATAGTGACAATAAAATAAAAGAGGGGAGCGGACATTAAAACTGAATCTACAGAGTCTAGAGCGCCTCCACGTCCAGGAATAATGTTGCCAGAATCCTTTTCCTTTGCAGAACGCTTGAAAACAGACTCCGCAAGGTCACCCAAAATCGCAGCCAGAGCCATAACAAAACCTAAAACAACCATTTTCCACAGGGGTTCAGAAAAAATCTCAGGCCAAACAAAGGTACATAGAATACCACTGACAATAGAACCAACTATCCCTCCGAAAAAACCAACAATGCTTTTGTTGGGACTTGCCTTGACTAAGCCACGATTTCCCTTTCCAAACAATACCCCAAAAAACCAGGCGGCAGAATCACAGAGAAAAACCATGAGAAGAAACAGAATGATAAATTCCGTGGAATGGGGTAAAACGGTCATTCTTGACAAGTACGACAAAAGATACCCTCCATACAAGAGGACAAAAAGTGAGCCTGCAAGCTTATTGTTTGAATCCTTAAAGGGTTCCTCAGGATTCTCTGACCTTGGCTTAAAAATTTCCACCACAAGAAGAGTCAAAAAGCCTGCAATAAACACAAGGGTTGATATATCAAAATCCAAGTTGAAAAAAATGCATCCATATGCAGAAACAGGAATCAATGTAGCAAAACCCACTACAAGCCCCTTGCTTTGCATTGGCATATTCTTTTTCATTAAATTATAAATTTCAGAGGAAGAAATACCGGCAAAAACTACAATGCACAAATGCAACAAAATATGATTGAGGGGGGTAAAGCAAACTATAAAAAGAACTAGAGGAACACCAATAAAAAAAGTTAGTAACCTACGTGTAATCTTATTCATTGCTCCTCCCATTTTTTACGGCCCCAAATCTTCTGTCTCTTTTTTTGAAGGAATCAACAATGGACAAGAAATCATCTGTGGTAAAATCAGGCCATAAGGTATCAGTAAAAAATAATTCGGAATAAGCTGACTGCCATAACAAAAAATTGCTCAATCGTTGTTCACCACCAGTACGAATGATTATATCTGCATCCGGTAACTCAGGTACATCAAATGCTTTGGAAATATCCTCCTCACATATATCACCGGAGGCTACTTTTGAAGACAACCTTTTGATGGCACGAATCAATTCATCCCTACCACCGTAATTAATAGCCAGAACAACCGTCATGCTATTGTAGCCAGAAGTCTCTTCCTCAGCAATCATCATCTCGTTTTGAACTTCCTGGGGAAGTCTGCTAATCTCACCTATGTGACGGATTCTAATTCCATGCTCCTTGTAAAATTTATACTCAGCACGAAGATGACGGGTAACAAGCCCCATGAGAAAACCAACCTCTTCCTCCGTTCTCTTCCAGTTTTCCGTAGAAAAAGTGTATAGGGTGAGATATTTAACGCCAATTTCTGCAGCACAGGCCACAACCTTCTTCACTGCCTTGAGCCCTTCACTGTGTCCGGCTGTCCGAGGAAGATTTCTTCTTTGAGCCCAACGACCATTTCCGTCCATGATAATGCCAACATGAACGGGAACAGTCATCTTATCCGGTACAAAGGTAGCCATTAGCCTTCCATTATCTCTTTTTCTTTTTCTTCAAGAATCCTGTTTATATCCTGAATATACTTATCCGTGGATTTCTGAAGGTCAGCTTCTCCCGCCTTCAAATCATCCTCAGTGATGGAGCCGTCCTTCTGCTGCTTTTTCAACTCATCGTTTCCATCACGACGAATATTTCTAATTGCAACACGACTATTCTCTGCGGTAGCCTTTGCTTGCTTTACAAGCTCCTTTCGTCGTTCAGCTGTTAATGGTGGAATGGAGATACGAATAACCTTTCCGTCATTTGAGGGATTCAATCCCAGCTCAGACTTTTGGATAGCCTTTTCGATTTCACCAATAAGCCCCTTATCAAAGGGTTGAATAACAATTGAACGAGCCTCTGGAACAGAAATAGTTGAAACCTGATTCAGGGGAGTAGGGG
Source organism: Spirochaetaceae bacterium (assembly GCA_017936345.1). Classification (GTDB taxonomy): domain Bacteria; phylum Spirochaetota; class Spirochaetia; order Treponematales; family Treponemataceae; genus Treponema_F. The sequence goes on along the minus strand of JAGBFT010000036.1, from coordinate 6,398 downwards.
TTCCGTAATAGTCAACTCTAACCCTATCAAAAATTGAGGCCGAGGCACGTCCTGTGCGCAAGGCCTTGAATTCATCCCTCAATGCCGCAATAGTTTTGTCCATACGACTGATAGTCGCTTCACTTACTGACATAGAATGCTCCTCATAAAAGGCCTTGATAGAAAGCCAATGCCTCCATCAAGGCCCCATGTTAAAAATTATGCTCCAAGCTGGTAAGAAACAACCTTTTCGATTGCAAGTTTTGCACCCACACTCTTACCAATTTCTTCCATTTTCTTGGTTACAGAAACCTTGTCATCCTTTACGAAGGGCTGGTCCATAAAACAAATTTCAGCTAAATGCTTGTTAACCTTTCCCTCAACAATGCCTTTCTTGACATTGTCAGGCTTGTCCAAGCCTTCCACCTGCTTCAGGAAGATATCACGCTGTTCCTGGATATAGGCAGCATCAACATCCTCACGCTTGATGTAGGCAGGGGAGAAAGCAGCAATATGGAGACAGCAGTCATGAGCAAATTCTACTACATCTGCATTCTTTGCGGCATCAGCAGGGTCTGCGGATACAACTGTAAGAACACCTGTCTTTCCGTCACTGTGAACATAACCAGAAACAGCTGCGTTGGCAGCAACCTCCACCAGCTCCAAGCGACGTACAGTCATGTTTTCCCGAATCTTTGTTGCCAAATCCAGCAGCATATCGGACAATTCCTGATTAATCTCTGTGTATCCCTTGGCAATGATGGTAGCAACCATATCGTTGCCAATTTTGATGAAGTCTTCATTCTTTGCAACGAAGTCTGTTTCACAAGTAAGCTCGCAAATAGCAGCCTTATTGCCTTCAATCTTGATGAAAATACGTCCCTCACCAGTCTCACGGTCCGCACGCTTGCCAACAGCTGCAAGTCCCTTTTCCTTCAACAGCTTTTCAGCGGCAGCGGGGTCGCCGTTTGTTTCAGCAAGAGCCTTTTTACACTCCATCATTCCAGCACCAGTCTTATCACGAAGTGCTTTTACGTCAGCGGCTTTAATTTCCATATCTATTTGTCTCCAGTATTATTTGTATAGCTTGTCTTCATCAACTAAATCATCATCATCAGATGCAATTATATCCTCTTCTTTTGGCTCAGTGGGAGTATAGTTGCTATAGTCAATAATCTCTTCTTCGTCAGACTTCTTTGCCATATCGGAAGCAATATCCTCGTCATCGTCCTGCAGATTTTCGATAATCTTTAGACCAGCCTCATTGTCAGCGTCAATTACTGCATTGGCAATAATCTGTGTGAACAAGGTGATGGCACGGATTGCATCATCGTTACCGGGAATGGGATAGTCAATTCCCTCAGGGTTGCAGTTTGTATCAACGACGGCAACGATAGGAATACCCATGCGGCGGGCTTCCGTTACGGCAATCTGCTCCTTGTGGGTGTCGATGATGAAGATAATACCAGGGAGCTCCTTCATTTCCTTGATACCACCCAGGTTCTTCTCTAGCTTTGCCTTTTCCTTTTGGAGGGATGCAATCTCTTTCTTTGTAAGATTGTCAAAGGTACCGTCCACCTCCATCTTTTCGAGCTTCTTGAGACGGTTCAATGATTTTTTGATAGTAGAAAAGTTTGTAAGCATACCACCAAGCCAGCGGTTGTTTACATAGTACATTCCGCAGCGTCCAGCCTCTTTTTCAATGGCCTGCTGTGCCTGCTTCTTTGTTCCAACAAACAGCACTGATTTTCCAGCTACTGTCACCTTGCGTACTGCCTCGTATGCATCCTTGATGGACACGATGGTCTTCTGCAAGTCGATGATGTGAATTCCGTTCCGTTCTGCGAAGATGTACTTCTTCATACGGGGATCCCAACGCTTAACCTGGTGACCGAAATGTACACCAGACTCAAGCAAACTCTTCATGGTTACAACTGCCATGAGCAACTCCTTCCCGGAAACCTATAGTTTCCTCCAAACTCTATTTCTCGTAACCTGGCTCCAAGGACAAAACCCTATGGACAAGGCCCGGAAGATTCGACAAACAGGATGACACACAATCACCCACAGTTTGTAGACAAAGATTATTCTAAGCCCAGCAAAGAATAGCCCTGTTCCTTCAACATATCATATAATTCAAAGAGTGGCAAGCCTACCACCGTGCTGCTTGTTCCTTCAATCTTCTTGATGAAATAAGAAGCAAAGCCCTGGATTCTATAAGCTCCTGCCACATTGTGCCACTCTCCAGTAGAAATATACCAGTCAATTTCATCCTTGGAGAGGGGAGCGAAGGTAACCTCAGTTCGGGCAGTTCTTGTCGCAAGATACTTCAGCCTGCCATTATACAGTGCCATAGAGGTAATGACAGAGTGGGTTTTTCCTGAAAAATCATTTAAAAACCTTACAGCCTCATCTATATCGGCTGGCTTGCCATACACCTTGCCATCCATAATCATAACTGTATCCGCACCGAGTATCCACGGAACTTCCTGCTTTGCAGGGAGCATTTTGGAAACGTATTCAACTTTTTTTGATGCCAAACATTCGGGTATCTTCTCCAGCTCGATTCCTTCCGAAATACTTTCATCTATTTCAGGAATAATAACCTGAAAGGGAATTCCAAGGGTTTTAAGAGTTTCTTGCCGGCGAGGTGATCCTGATGCTAAAATAATTGGTTCCATGATAATTCCTCCCTTGACATTTAACCTAAATAACTATATCCTTCTACACACCTGAGAGATTAGCTCATTTGGATAGAGCGTCGCCCTCCGGAGGCGAAGGTGGCAGGTTCGAATCCTGTATCTCTCGCTTATAAAAAAGGACGCCTTATAAAGCGTCCTTTTTTTTCGCTTATTTTTCTGCACCTGAGCCAGATGATGTGGAGGTTGAAACCCCAGTCAACTGACGCAACAAGTCATAAGCCTTCTGACGAACAGGAGGAGCATAAGTGTAATTCGAAGCAACTGCAGAAATGGACTGAATCATAGGGGACCGATCTTGCACTGTGTCCGCCAACTTTTCGTATGCAAAAAGAATCTCCAGCGCCAAGCTACTGGAAGGATTCAATGTTGCAAACTTCTTCTGCACCCAAATGATTGTGGACACAACCTCGTCACCCTCATTGATACCAATGTTACCCAAGCTGCGAACAGCCTCTGTAACTACCCAAGGCTCGTTGTCTGCAAGGGCGGTCTTCACAAGGATTGTCTTTGACTCTTCTGTCTTAACCTCACCCAACAGCTCGCATGCCTTGGCACGAACATCAGGGAAGTTGTTCATAAGACGGCCATTTGTGCGGGACTGGGTAGAAATTCCCTCTCCTGCCAATGACTCCAACGCATATATAATGTCAGGACTGGTACGACCACCATCAACTGCCGCTTCGATGTACTGGAGAGAAACAAGCTTGTTTTCCCTGTCATCAGTGTCTGCCAGCTCACGGATGATAACATCCTCAACACTACTTAAATACTCTTGCTCAACAGTTGTCTCTTCCACTGCCTGCTGTGAAAAGGCAAAACTGGTAAAAAGTAATCCCACACACAGAAGCACGAACAATTTTGCTGACTTCATTCAATATCCTCCTAAGAACAGATTATATAACTATAATACACATGATTTAAAAAATCAATCAAAATTTGCTTAAAATCACAGTGTATCGAGTTTTAATAGCCATTTGCCGTCTATTTTCTCAAAAGTGTAATAAACTATGTCCCTGTTTTCCTTTGCCTGCACGGCCTTCACCACAGTATCGGAAACATAGCGAATTTCATCCACATGGTGTCCGGAACGGGCAGGAATAAAAATATACTTGAAGTAGTCCCGCAGCCCGGAAATACGCAATCCCTTTACAGGAAGACGCGCCTCAATTTCTTTCAGATGGCTCGGATTCATCCAGTATGTTTTGGACTCACTCGACACATAGCTCAGCCACCTGTTGTAATTGCCATTCTTCATTATGACGGCAAGATCGTCTATTATGTCCAGGATGTCCTTCTTATCCTTTGTAAAGGTGTCCATGGAAACAGTACCTGAACCATTCAATGCCACTGTAGACCTAAGGAACTCCTCTTCCTCAGGTGTCAGCTCCTTTGGCGGGGGAACTGGCTCTGGCTCAAGCTCGGGAACCGACTCCTGCTCAGGAACTGGCTCTGGTTCGACTACCAATGCTTCTACCTGCTGCGGTGCAGGAACTAGCTCAACAGTCTCTGCCACCTCGGAGGCTGATTTTGTTGCAGTACAGCCTACAACAAGGAATAAGGCAACTGTTATAAAAATTGCTGATTTCTTCATGGTGTAACTTTACCACTCTTTACCTTTTTGGTCAAATAGAATATTGTGGAAATATGAAAACTGCTATTTTTCCAGGTACATTTGATCCTCCAACCTACGGTCATTTGAATATTATCGAGCGTGCAAGGAATATCTTTGATGAGCTCCATGTCATTGTGGCCCTTAACAAGGGAAAGAACTGTTTGTTTTCTTCGGATGAAAGGGTTGAGATGCTGAAAAATCTTACAACTCAATGGAGCAATGTGCAGGTGAACACTTGGGATAGACTGATTGTTGACTATGCAAAGAATGCACGTGCAAGGATTTTGGTGCGTGGTGTACGAAACATCGGGGATTTTTCCTACGAGTTTGACCTTGCGCTGATGAACAGGGGCCTGGCTTCTGACATAGAAACAGTTTTCATTCCCACTGACCCCAAATATTTTATCCTAAGCTCCAGCTCCATAAAGGAACTGGCTCTTTTTGGCGGAGACATCTCCACAATGGTGCCTCCCTTTGTGGCTGAAGCTGTATACGAGAGACTTGGCAACCAGAGAAACAATGACAATTAAACAAAAAATGTCATTTTACCGTTGACAAAAAATGTTTATATAGTATAATGTATTGACAGCCTGGGGAAAAAAATTGTATCTTAGCTGGGTATAAAATTACAAATTATATTGAGAGGTTAATATATGGCAGTACCTAGAGCGAAAACGTCAAAGGCTCGCACCCGCAGACGGCAGCATATCAACATGAGGTTGACAGCTCCGAATCTTGTTGAGTGTGGCAATTGCGGAAACCTGACAATGCAGCACCATGTATGTCCAAAATGTGGATTTTACAAGGGGCGACAGGTAATTACACCTGAAAGCAACTAAGGAGGAGTGAATCATGGACGAGTTGTTTGAGAAAATTAAGGGACTTATCGTGGAGAATCTGGGCGTTGATGAAGACAAGGTTACACTTGATGCTTCTTTCCGTCAGGATTTGCATGCCGATAGCTTGGACACCTACGAGTTGGTGTATGCTATTGAAGAGGCACTCGGAGTCAAGATTCCTGATGATGTGGCCAATGGCTTTGAAACAGTTCGGGATGCCTACGAGTACATCAAGTCTCAGCAGGCATAAGGTTCAACAGCTGAAAGGGGGTGTTTGTCCAGTTTCTGGATGACACCCTTTTTTTTTTAAACGATGCAAAAAACAATGCTAAAAAAAATATCCAGCTTAATTTTAAATAGCGGAAAACTGCCTCCACAACGAAGGAATATCCTGATGGATTTTTCCAAGAGGAATTCCATCCTGTTCAATGACCTGCTGTTGCTGGACCTGGCCTTTCACCACCGTTCCTTTTCCAATGAAAATGGATTGGAAAAACAGCGGTACAACAACGAGCGGTTGGAATTTCTGGGGGATGCGGTGCTGGGCATGGCGACGGCAACCTATTTGTATGAGTCCATGCTGGAGAAGCCGGAGGGGGACTTGGCGCGGATAAAATCCGTGGTGGTGTCTGAGAGTACCCTGGCTCCCATTGCCAAGGCCATTGGTGTGCCCAAGTGCCTGGTGCTGGGAAAGGGCGAGGATTTGTCTGGTGGCCGGGAAAAGAAGGCCATCCTTGCAGACGCCATGGAGGCCATCATCGGGGCGTACTACCTTGACTCCGGCTACCAGGCTGCGGAGGCATTGGTGCTGCGTCTCATCGTGCCGGAGATAGAGAAGGTGCTGCAGAACAAGCACCATCGTGACTACAAGACCCTGCTGCAGGAGCATTATCAAAAGACACACAAGAGCTGCCCTGAGTACCAGCTGGTGAAACGAACAGGCCCCGACCACGACCGGACCTTCTGGGTGACGGTGAAGCTGGGAGCGGTTACCTACGGTCCTGCCACCGGCAAAAACAAGAAGGCGGCTGAGCAGGCGGCGGCGGCAATGGCCTGGGCCGAGGTTGGGGGAGAGGGCTAGGTAAGGGCCTCACTGCCTTATTTTCGACTGTTCTGCCCCTTTTCGGGGGCAAGGCGTGAGGCCACGCAGTGAGACTCGCTAAAATCGCTCAATATATCGCGATTTTTCCAGCCTTTCGGCTGGCCGCTCCCTACCTTCGATCCCTTCCTACTGGGACTTCCCCGCTACACCTTCGAGTTTACTTG
>JAGBFT010000035.1 GCA_017936345.1 Spirochaetaceae bacterium | reverse complement strand
CTTGTCTGTCTCAACCTCGCATACCGGAGTGTCTACGGAAACGGTATCCCCTTCCTTTGCTTTCCACTCCACAATGATGCATGATTCCACGGTGTTGCCCTGTTTGGGCATAATCAGCACATGTGCCATACAAACTCCTCTAGAAATAGAACTACTGATAGTTAAATTTCCATTTGTTTTCCATATAATGACGCAAACTTCTACACAAGAAGCAGCTTTATATTTGTCTCCTTCAATTCTTCCATTGCATTTCTAGGCAAATTCTTGTCAGTAATGATTGTATCCGCACTTTGTAAGGGAAGAATACTAACAGTACCTGTTCTATCCCACTTGGTGGAATCCGCAACTAAAACTGTTTGCTCAGCCTTTTTCTTCATCACCTTGATAATGTCTCCAGCTTCCATCAAGTGAGTGGTAATGCCCTTTTGCAAGCTAAATCCATCTGTCCCCACAAAGGCAAATCGCACGTTAAAAAACTTCAATGTATCCTCTGCCACTGAACCCACAAAGGATTCTGTACTGTTTCGGAATTCTCCCCCTGTTACGGTAAGTTTTATGGAAGGATTGCTTTTTGCCGCCGTAAAAGCAAGAATTGAATTGGTGATGATGTGGATATCCCGCTTGCCGAAAAGGTAGCGGGGAATCATGGCGGTGGTGGTGCCGGCCTCTATCATGATGGTGTCACCGTCCTGCACCAAATCGGCTGCGGCCTTGGCAATCCGCTGCTTTGTCTCCACCAGAAGATTTTGTCTTTCAACGATGTTGGGGTGGATGGAAGGAACAGCTCCACCATGGATTCTGTTCAAAAGCCCCCTGTCCTCAAGATTCCTTAAATCGGAACGGATGGTTACCTCAGAAACTGACAGCTGTTTGCTGAGCTCCACAACTGTAACAGTTCCCTGTTCAATGAGAAGGTTGAGTATTAGTTTTTCTCTATCGGAAAGGTCTGTTGTCATTTATGTTTCCCTTTCGTATCATCTTCATTGTAGTTACGATTATACACCTTATGTTATATAAACGCAAGGAAAAAAAATTGAATTCAAAAAAAATGTATTAAAAGTAAAATTTTTTCTTGACAGATAAAAAAATCAGTGAGATACTAGACTTAACATGAAATGTAATCGTTTACATGGAGATTTTGAAAGGGAGAAATAAATGCTGATTGGTGTATCCCCAGTTATTGGTCCTGAACTTATCAGTGTTCTTCATCGGATGGGACATGGAGATGAGATTGTTTTGGCAGATGCCTTCTTTCCTGGTGACACTTGCAATAGCCGGGTAATTCGCGCGGATGGAATTCGCATTCCCCAGTTGCTGGATGGTGTTCTCCGTCTTATAAATCTTGATGCCTACGTTCCGGCTCCTGTGGTTATGATGGCCCCCGTTCCCGGCGATGAGCTTGATATGTCTGTAGAGGAATCGTATCGAAAGGTAATCGATGGCTTATGGCCTGGAACCCCCGCCACAGAGAGAATAGAGCGTTTTGCCTTCTATGAGAGGGCAAAGTCTGCCTTTGCTGTTGTTGTTACTGGTGAAAGAGTAAAATACGGAAATATTATCCTTAAAAAGGGTGTTGTTCCTGTTTCATCAGAGTTCAATCTGTAACTGATTTGTTTTCAAGAGTGAAAGCATTCAGATAGAAATTAAGGCTGTTGTTTAACAGGCCGAACAAAAGGAGTTAAGTATGAAGAAGTTTGTGCTCGTACTAATGGTATTGCTCTTGGCTGTTGGCGTTGTGTTCGCTGGTGGAAAGGGTGATAGTTCAAAGGGTGACGGAAAAGTTGTAATGGGTGCTTTGATTCGCAACCTGAATGAGACTTTCGTTCGTGACTATGCAGACAACCTGCAGAAATTGGCCAACGCCAACAACGTGGAGCTCCGTGTTATGGATGGTAACGGGGACGTGGCCACTCAGTTGGACCAGCTGAACACATTGCTGACACAGGGTGTCAAGTATTTCGTCATTATCCCCCAGGACACAGCTGCTACCGAGCAGATGTGTCAGCTGATTAACGAGAAGGGCGGAGCTGCTGCTTTCTCAAACATTCAGCCCTCTGTTGAGGCATTGAAGGTTGGAAAGAACTTCTTCTTGGCTTCTTCTCCTGAAAGTGTTGCCGGCGACATCCAGGCTGAGATTGCAGACGACTACTTCAAGGCTCATCCTGAAAAACTGGGACCCAACAAGACTATCAATTTGCTGATGCTCCATGGACAGCTGGGACATCCTGCACAGGTTAACCGTGCAAAGGGTGCTTTGGAAGGTCTGAAGAATCGTGGTTATACCGTAAATATCGTTGCTGAAGACACCGCTAACTGGGGTGCTGCAGAAGCTCAAGCCAAGATGGATGCATGGATTGCCGCTTATCGCGGACAGTTCAACCTGGTTCTGGCCCAGAATGACGACATGGGTCTTGGTGCTGTTGAGTCAATGCTGACCAATAGCTATGTGGATGATCCTAATGATCCTACCAAGGACGTAGATGGTGACGGAACTGTTCTTTTGGTTCCTGTAATTGGTGTTGACGCAACAGAAACTGGCAAGCGCTCAATGTCAGAGAACAAGATGTTGGCAACCGTTCTTCAGGACTCTGTTGGACAGTCAACAACAGCTTTTGAATTGGTATTGACAGTTGCCCAGAAGGGTACTGCTATTGGTGCAACAGCTAACGGTCTTAAGGCTGCCACTGCTGTAACTGGTGAAGATCCTGTAACAGATCCTGCAGTTCTTCCACAGTGCTTCCTTGTTCCCTTCAAGAAGGTTACAAAGGCTGACCTGTAGTCTATAGAGGGGCGGGGTGATAACCGCCCCTTTATTTTAAAAATAAAAGATTGAAATGCAAAATGGATTTCTAGTCTGGCTTTCCGGTAGGTCTTGCTAGGCAGAACCGGGTTGAGTCTCGATTCTATAAAAGGGATTCAATCGGAGAATAAAACTCCAAAAACAGGAAGTGATTGATATGAGTAACGAATATGTTCTCCAAATGCAAGGTATTACAAAGCGCTTCCCGGGTGTATTGGCACTGGATTCTGTGTCTCTGAATGTTCGGCCAGGAACAGTTCATGCGCTGATGGGTGAAAACGGTGCGGGGAAGTCAACCCTGATGAAGTGTCTCTTTGGAATCTATCATCCTGATGAGGGAAGGGTGGTTTTCAAGGGAAAAGAAGTGAAATTTCGTGATGCAAAGGATGCCTTGGAAGCAGGTATTTCAATGATTCACCAAGAGTTGTCGAACGTACCCTTTAGAACGGTAAGTCAAAATATTTGGCTTGGGAGAGAACCTTTGCGAAAAGTGCCTCTTTTGCGTCTAATTGACCATAAAAAAATGGATGAGGATACGGAATCTTTGATGAAGCGGTTGGATATGGAAATTAACCCCACAGACAAGATGGCAAGTCTTTCCATTTCTGAGCAGCAAGGTTGTGAAATTGCCAAAGCCGTATCTTATGGTGCATCCATTGTTGTAATGGATGAGCCAACTTCTTCTCTGTCTGATAGAGAGGTGGAACACCTATTTAAAATTATAAATGATTTGCGAGATCAAGGTGTTGCAATCATTTATATTTCCCACCGTATGAATGAGATTTTCCAAATTGCTGATGAAATCTCTGTTATGCGTGATGGAACCATGGTTGGAACCTATCCAGCCGCTGAACTTGATGAAGATAAATTAATCAACTTGATGATTGGACGGGTAACAACACAGCGATTCCCTACTGTTGAGACAGTACCAGGAGAAGTATGCATGAGGGTAGACCACTTGTCTTCCACTAATCCCGCATCCTTCCAAGATATATCCTTTGAACTGCATAAATCGGAAATTCTCGGTGTAGGTGGCCTTGTTGGAGCCCAACGTTCCGAGTTGGTAGAAGCAATTTTCGGTTTGCGTCCGGTTGTAGTTGGTTCTATTAATGTTAACGGTCATCAGGTAAAGATTCGTTCTCCTAAGGATGCCATCAAAAATAAGATTGGTTTGATTACTGAAGACCGACGTGGAACTGGTATCTTCCCCTTGATGTCAATTACCAACAATACTTCAATTGCAGCTATAGATAAGTTCTTGAATAAGGCTCGACTCATCGACCATAAAAATATCAAGAACCGAACTGTAGAATTGAACCAGATGCTGCGGACAAAAACACCTACCATGGATGCACAAATCCAGAATCTTTCTGGGGGAAACCAACAAAAGGTTATTGTAAGCCGCTGGCTTATGACCCTGCCGGATATTTTGATTATGGATGAACCTACCCGAGGTATTGATGTTGGTGCAAAGTATGAGATTTATACCATTATGGCAGACCTAGTAAAGCAGGGAAAATCCATCATCATGGTTTCTTCCGAAATGCCAGAACTTATTGGTATGTCACACCGTATCATGGTGCTTTGTAATGGTAGGTTAACAGGTTTCTTGGATAAAAAAGATGCGACCCAAGAGGCTGTTATGCGATTGGCAACTCAGTTTTCATAAATTTAGGAGGAGATATATGGCTGAACAAGTTGAAATGAAGATTAAACCTAGGCTCTCACCAAAGGAGTTGGCTAGTAAGTATACAAACTATTTAACCTTTGTTATTTTGTTTGTGGTTTTGGGTATTTTAACTAAGGGTGGTTCTTTAGAATGGGCTTCCATCAAGAATCTGTTGATTGCGGAATCTGTTCGTGCCTTTGCAGCCCTCGGTGTTGGAATGATTATTATTACCCGTGGTATTGACCTGTCAATTGGTTATATGGTCTGTCTTACCACAAGTATTGCCGCCTCCTTTTCCCAGAACCCGGACTATTCTGCTGCAATGTATCCTGGGGTAGATTTTCCTGTTTTCCTTCCCATTGTTGCAGCCTTGGCGGTGGGCGCTCTTTTCGGAGCCTTTAACGGAATTCTGGTTGCTTATGCAAAGCTTCCTCCCTTTATTGCAACGTTGGGAACCATGTCACTGGCTCGTGGTACTCAGTTGATTTATACCCAGGCAAAGGTTGTTGGCAGCTTAAAAAATGCCTACAAGGAAATAGCTCAGGGATCTTTGGGACCAATTCCCTACTTGATTATTTACGTTGCAATCGCTGCTCTTGTTGTATGGCTAATACTTCGTCACACACGCCTTGGTACAAACCTCTATGCCATTGGAGGCAACCCCCAGGCTGCTCGTGTTGCCGGTATTAATGTAGAACGCTGCCTTGTATTCGTGTATACCTTTGCTGGCCTGTGTTATGGTATGGCTGGAGCGCTTCAGGCATCACGCTTGGGATTGGGTAACTCTCTTACCGGTGCCGGTATGGAGATGGATGCCATTGCAGCTGTAACCATCGGTGGTATTTCACAGGCCGGTGGTGTAGGAACAATGGGTGGTATGTTGGTTGGTGTATTTACCTTGGGTATTATCAACTACGGTATGACTTACCTAGGAATTGACTCATACTACCAGTTGCTTATGAAGGGTGCCATCATCATCGTGGCTGTATTCTTCGATATGCGTAAGCATGCACGTAAATCATAGGGTGTTTTGTGGCAACGATTAAAGATGTAGCTTTGGATGCAGGAGTCTCAACCGCAACAGTATCTCGTGTATTGAACAAGGATTACCGGGTGTCTGAAGCAATGCGGAGTAGGGTATTCTCTTCCATAGAGAAACTTGATTATAGAATACATCCCGTTGCCAGAACTCTTCGTTTAGGGCAGTCAAAGACAATCGGTGTAATTATTCCAGATATGTCTAACTTCTTTTTTATGAATCTTTTCGAATACATGGAAGAGACCTTAAGAAAGAACGGGTACACTGTTGTTCTTTGTTCCTCCAGAAATTCTATTGAAGGAGAAATAGAGCAACTGGGGTACTTAATGGAAAAACAAGTGGATGGTCTCGTGGTGGTTCCAATTGGAACAGACGGGCTTCATTTATCCACCGTAATCGAACAAGGAACGCCGGTTGTCTGTGTGGACCGAACTTTTACAGATCTTCCTGCTGACAGTGTAATGGTAGACAATGAGGAGGGTGGGTACAAGGCTGTAAAGGCATTAATTGACGATGGTTACCGGCGCATAGGTTTTGTTGGTGGAGATTTGGAACAAATGACCTGCTATGAGCGTTATTTGGGTTATTGTCGGGCATTGGAGGAGGCTGGAATATCTGTTGATGAAGAGCTAGTGTCCTTTTCTGGTATGGCAATGCATGATGGTTACTATAGTATGAAGGAGATGCTTGGTAAACCTAATCCACCAGAAGCCGTTTTTTTCGTAAACTTGATGATTTGCCTTGGTGCAACCCAATATATAATGGAAATGCCCAAGGAAACTCAGGACAGTTTGGTTTGTGCCAGCTTTGATGATGCATTCTTTTCTTCATTACTACATCGTTGTAAATACTTTGTATCGCAACCAGTAGAAGAGATTGGAGAGTTAGCTGCGCAATTGGTAATACAAAGATTGAATCGGAAGGAAGTAGTAGAAGCTACGAAAACTATCCGGCTTAATACAGAGTTAATACAGATTACGCATAAGGAGGTATGATGTATGGCAAAAAATAGGTTGATTGGTGAATATCCTGTTATTGGTATTCGACCCACAATCGATGGACGACGGGGACCCCTCAAGGTTCGCGAGTCTTTGGAAGAGCAGACCATGAACATGGCAAAGGCTGCGGCAAAGTTATTCCAAGAGAATATTCGTTATTCAAATGGGGAGCCTGTGAAGGTTGTTATTGCAGATTCTACTATTGGACGTGTTCCAGAGGCTGCTGCCTGTGCAGAAAAATTCCGTCGTGAAGGTGTAGATATTACTTTGACCGTAACACCCTGTTGGTGCTATGGTTCAGAAACAATGGATATGGATGCCCATACAATTAAGGGTGTATGGGGATTTAATGGAACGGAACGTCCTGGTGCTGTATACCTTGCAGCAGTGTTGGCTGGACATGCTCAGAAGGGGCTTCCTGCCTTTGGTATTTATGGACATGATGTTCAGAATGCAGATGCAACTGACATTCCTGAGGATGTACGGGAAAAGCTGCTCCGTTTTGGACGTGCTGCTGTAGCAGCTGCAACAATGCGGGGAAAATCTTACCTGCAGATTGGTTCAATCTGTATGGGTATCGCAGGCTCCATCATTGATAGCGACTTTTTTGAGGAGTACCTAGGAATGCGAGTCGAATCTGTGGACGAGGTTGAAATCATCCGCAGAATGACAAATAACATCTACGACGAAAAAGAGTTTCAGAAAGCTCTTGCGTGGACAAAAGAACATTGTAAGGAAGGATTTGACAAGAATCCTGACAATATGCAAAAAACTCCCAAAGAAAAGGAAGAGGCTTGGGAATTTGTTGTCAAGATGATGTGTATCATCAAAGACCTGTTCAATGGCAACAAGAATCTACCTGCTGGCTGTGAAGAAGAGGCTTTGGGCCATAATGCCATTGCTGGTGGTTTCCAAGGACAGAGACAGTGGACAGACTTCTATCCAAACTGTGACTTTCCAGAAGCTCTTCTCAACTCTTCATTTGACTGGGAAGGTGCTCGTGAACCATACATTCTTGCAACAGAAAATGATACCCTTAATGGTACCTGTATGCTGTTCGGTAAGCTGCTGACAGGACGTGCCCAGATTTTTGCCGATGTCCGTACCTACTGGAGTCCAGATGCTGTTAAGAAGGCTGCTGGTTACGATTTGGAAGGAAAGGCAAAGGAATCCCAGGGATTTATCCACCTTATCAACTCTGGTGCCGCTTGTCTTGATGCTTGTGGTGCTGCAAAAGATGAAAAGGGTAATGGAGTGATTAAACCTTTCTGGGAAATGACAGAAAAGGATCAAAAGGCCTGCCTTGATGCAACAACCTGGAACCCTGCTGACATGGGTTATTTCCGTGGCGGTGGATTCTCCTCTCGCTTCCTTACTAAGTGCGAGATGCCTGTAACAATGATGCGTCTTAACATCGTTAAAGGCTTGGGACCTGTTATGCAGATTGCAGAAGGCTATACTGTAGACCTTCCCGATGAGGTTTCTGACAAGCTGTGGAAGCGCACCGACTATACATGGCCCTGCACTTGGTTTGCACCACGTCTTACAGGAAAGGGTGCATTTAAGTCAGCTTACGATGTAATGAACAACTGGGGAGCCAACCACGGTGCAATCAGCTATGGACACATTGGTGCAGATATTATTACCCTTTGTTCAATTCTTCGTATTCCTGTCTGTATGCATAATGTGGATGAGGACAAAATCTTCCGTCCTGCCGCTTGGAATGCCTTTGGAATGGATAAGGAGGGGCAGGATTATAGAGCTTGTGAAGCCTATGGTCCTCTTTACAGCAAGACTCGCTAAGGCATCTTAGTTGAATGTTTCAATGCCGGAAAGTTTTATTTCCGGCATTTTTCTTTTTAAGGAAGATTTAATTGCTTTTATCAGCGGGGCTTCAGCTTCTGATTTTTCTCTGGAGTTCCCGATCCAGGCAGTTTGCAAAATTGTTCAGATCTTTTTTGTTGAAGTTTCCTGTCCTGTCCGGCTGAATTCCCATTTGTGCTAGTTCATAGTTAAAATTACGTATTGAAACTTCCTCTCGTATGGATTCGGATGAAAAAGTTTTACCTCGATCATTGATGGTGGTGACATTTTTTTCCACCAGTCGTGCCGCCAAGGGGATATCTCTTGTTATAACCATATCAGCAGACTGAACATGGTCCACAATATAATCATCGGCAGCTCCTTCCGTGGCTTCTGTTATAATCATTTGAATGAGATTTGTCTTTTTAGCAAAATTGGGAATCGGAATATTTCTGTTTGCAACAAAAAAACAGGGAATTTTTAGCCTTAAAATAAATTTTACTACTAGCTCACGAACTTGAACCGGGCAAGAATCTGCATCTACCCATAGAGTGAATTCCATAACACTACAAAACCTTGTTTATGGATTCAATCATTTTTGTTGTTATATTCTCCACTTGAGACATCAACTCAGTCTGATCGTGGGATTCTACAAGTCCGCTTTCCGCTGAATACTTTTGGGAATACAGTTCATCGCTAATCATTATACCGGCAAGGATTGCAGTTTGCAAGGGAGGTTGTCCCGGAAAATTTTTTTTTAGGCTTTCAACGACTTCTGTATAATACGACATAATCTGTTGCAAATACTGTTCATCTTGATATGCGTTAATTTTAAATGAAGTGCCTAAAAGATTTATTGTTAGGCTACCCACGGCTTTGTCCCATTAGAATATATCGAGCTGACCGGATTGTTGATCATCTTGATTCTGTGCAAATAAATTGTTGTCCTGAGGTTTTTGAAAACCTAAATCAAGTTCATCTGCTTGCAGTGGTTTTTCTCCTTCCTCGTAATCAACAGCACCTTCAACAACCTCCTCTGAAAACATTGGTGCAAATCCAAGGTTTTCATTAGGTGCATGAACGATAGGCACTTCTTCTTGATATGTTGGCTGATTATTTGTCTGCTCTATCCCGTGATTTTGTTGCCTTTGGATATCTTGTTCCACAACTTCTGTTGTAGGAGACTGTACCTCTTCAACCGCTTCTTGGCTACCGTCAGTTTGACGCTGCTCTACAGCTTGAAGTACAGAATTCTCCACAACATTAAGTCTATCCAAGGCTTTGATGATTCCCTGCTCAATTCTTTCCTGATCTTGGTGAAAGTTCAAAAGATTATCCTGAAGCTTGGCTTTTTCATCCTCAAGCTGAGCACAACGCCGAGCCAAGGCTTCATTTTCCTCTGTCAACTGCAAAATCTTTGCAACTGCACTTTCTACCTTTTCTTCCAGTAATTGAATCTGAACAAGGGAAATCATATTTATGCTCCCAAAGCCTTCTTTGCTTCTGTTACTACAGCCTTAAATGCTGCAGGGTCTTCAATAGCCATATTTGACAAGGCCTTGCGATTGATGACGATACCAGCCTTTGTCACACCCTCGATAAAGCGGGAGTAGGTGAGTCCTTCCTCACGGACAGCGGCATTGATACGGGTAATCCACAGAGTCCGCATGTCTCCCTTCTTGTCTCTGCGGTCGACATATGCGTGGGTCAGAGCCTTAACCATTGCATCCTTGGCTGCCTTGTAGTTAGTGCTTCTCCTTCCTGTAAATCCCTTTGTCATCTTGAGGATTTTTGCTCGGCGGTTCTTTCTCTTGGATCCGTCTATTGCTCTTGACATTCTCTATCTCCTCGTGTTGTTTTAGCCGTAAGGCAACATCTGTCTGCGAACTTTTGCAGAATCTGCTTCGCTCAAAATACCAGAGCTACGAAGCTGGCGCTTACGCTTGGCTGCTTTCTTTGTCAAAATGTGGCGAAGATTCATCTTCTTGTACTTAACCTTTCCACTACCTGTGAGCGAAAACCGCTTTGCTGCGGCACGCTTTGTCTTCATCTTGGGCATTTCACATTACCTCGTTATTTTTTTGTCTTGGGACTCAATGTCATTGACATAAAGCGCCCTTCCATTGCAGGCTGCTTCTCAATCACATAGTCGTCGTCAAGCCGTTTGAGTACTTCCTTCAGGACATCATAACCGAGCTCGGTGTGGGCCAATTCCCGGCCCCGAAACCGGATAGTAACCTTTACCTTGTTTCCCTCGTTTAAGAATTCCTGTACATGCTTTGACTTGAAGTCAAGGTCTCCAGAGCCAATCTTAGGCTGCATTCTGATTTCCTTGAGCTTAAGCTGCTTCTGGTTCTTCTTGGAGTCACGGAGCTTCTTCTCCTGTTCGAACCGATACTTGCCATAATCAAGTATTTTACATACTGGTGGATTCGCCTGTGGCGCAACTTCAACAAGGTCGAGCTCTTGCTCCTTAGCCATTTTGAGGGCTTCAATGGTAGGGACAATACCTTTTTGATCCCCCTTATCGTCTATCAGTCTGACCTCTCGAACACGGATTTGTTCATTAATCCGTAAACCCTTATTATCCGCCAACGATCCTCCTTAGCCGTTTTTTTCCATATTGGATAAAATGACACTTATGTAAAGCATATTTGCCATAATAACAGATAAAGGGGGAGTGTGTCTAGTATTAGTGTCTTGTTCAAACATAATCAGCCGCTGTTGTTGCCCAATGCACGCTCAATGTATCCGTCTGCCTTTTCCTCCATGAATTGTTCTGCAGCCTTATTGTAGTCCACCCAGGTTGAAGAAAATAATTCTTGGATTCCAGGAATCTGAGAGATGTCGCTTGGGGTCATCTGCTTGTAATCCAGTCCTCTGTCCTCAAAGAATTTCCTGACATTTTCCACGGAATTTATCAGTATGTAGG
>JAGBFT010000034.1 GCA_017936345.1 Spirochaetaceae bacterium | reverse complement strand
GGTGTCACCGTCAGCTACACGGAGCCCCAGGCGGTGGAGTCCCCCGCCACACCTGCCGACGCACCGGTGGCCCGCCGTCTTGCGGAGGCTGTCAAGGCGGTGAGCGGGGTGGAGGCACGGCCCATCGGTATTGGCGGCGGAACTGTGGGTGCCTACCTGCGGCAGGCCGGCTACCAGGCGGTGGTGTGGAGCCGCATGGACGAGACAGCCCACCAGCCCAACGAGTACACCGTCATCGAAAATCTTGTCCACGATTCCCAGGTAATGGCCTACTTGATGATGCAAAATTAAATATTTTTAGTTATTCTTTTAAGGAACCTACGTTATGATGTAGGAAGTGGAGGTTATGATGAAAGAAAGGAAAATTTTCAACCTATTGTTGGTTTTAACCTTGGTAATGGTGGCGGTAACTGGTTGTAAGTCCACCAAGGTGGAACGTGTTTCTGTGGATACCGTAACTGACTTGAGCGGTTACTGGAATGATACCGATGTGCGCATTGTAGCTGAGTCTCTCATCGCCGACTGTGTAAATGCCCCCGCCATTACCAACTATATTCGCAGTAACAACAAACTGCCTGTGGTAATCGTTGGAAATTTCCGCAATGACAGCGATGAGCATATTGACACATCCATTCTTACCAAGAAATTTGAAGCAGCCCTCATCAACAGTGGCAAGGTGGACTTTGTGGCCAGCTCCTCCGAGCGTGGTGAAATTCGACAGGAGCGTGAGGAACAGCAGACTTGGGCCAGTGAGGAGACTGCCAAGCGTCTGGCCAATGAAACTGGTGCAGATTTTATGCTCATCGGTTCTGTAAAGACTATGGTGGACCAGCTGGATGCGACTTCCACCAGAACCTACTGGGTTTATGCCGAGTTGATTGACATCGAAACCAACAGAAAACTGTGGTTGGGAGAGAACTCGGAAATCAAGAAGGTTATCACCCGTTCCAAAGTACGGATGTAAATGAGAAAAAAACTCTTGCTGTTGCCTGTGGTGGCAGGATTCCTCTTTGTTTCCTGCTCCACCATGGGCGATTATGATTACACCTACATAAATCAGTCTCTTGATGCTGGACTCTATGCAGATGCCTACGCATCGGTTGAGGCCGACAATGAGAAGATTTATAAATCTCACGCAGATGTCCTTGTAAACCTGGACAAGGGTGTTTTGTCACATTATGCGGGAGAATATGAGCGTTCCAATACGGAATTGACTCAGGCGGAAAGAAAAATAGAAGAGTATTATACAAAAAGTGTTACCCAAACCATTTCTTCCTATCTCATAAATGACAATGTAATGGATTATGAGGGGGAAGTGTTTGAAGATGTGTATACCAATATCTTTATGGCCTTGAATTACATCAATATGGGAAATATTGAGGATGCCTTTGTTGAAATTCGTCGTTTTGATAATAAGTTACGGGTGGCCTCTGCAAGATATAGCGATTTAATTGCCCAGGCAAACGAGGAAAGTGCCGCCAGTGGTGGGGAATCCGTTGCTGTTCCCCAAATGGAATTCCATAATTCCGCTCTGGCTCGCTACCTTAGTATGCTTTTGTACCGTAGCCGTGGACAGTTGGATTCAGCTGCCATTGATATGAAGTATTTGGACTCTGCCTTTGCAAGTCAACCAAAAATATATGGTTTCCCTAAACCAAGGTCTCTGGAGGAGGAGTTGGCTGTTCCCGCTGGTAAGGCACGATTGAACATTCTCTCCTTTACGGGAAAGGCTCCTATTAAAATAGAAGAAGAGATCCGCCTCTATTCTGTATTGGGAGACTTTTACTATAAGATAGCCTATCCCATAATGGTTGGCCGGAACTCTGAGATTGCATCTATTCAGGCAACTTTAATTCCAGCCTCCTTGTCTGGGAGCGAAAATCAAGTGAAGGCTTTTTCTATGGAGCCTATAGAAAGTATCAGCTCAATCGCTATGGACACCTTTTCCCAAAGACAGTCTTTGATTTATCTGCGGGCTATGATTCGCTCCATTACAAAGGTTTCTACAACAGCAGTGTGGGGTGGACTTGCAGATGGAGTTTCTGATGATGGGTACAGCGCAATGTTTTCCATCCTGCAGCTGGCATCCATTATCACAACAGAAGCCACAGAGCGAGCGGATGTCCGCTGTTCTCGCTATTTCCCGGACTTGGCATGGGTTGCAGGGATAACTGTGGAGCCGGGAGAATATATCCTAAGCATAGAATACAAGAATCATTCTGGTAAAACCATTGCACAGGAACAAGAAAGTGTAGTGGTTCGGGCAGATGGTTTGAATTTGGTGGAGTCAATATGTCTAAGATAAAATTATTTTGCGGGTTAGCCCTGCTATCAATTTTTATTGGTTGTGGTTCAACTTCAAATGTAGCGCCGGAATGGGTAACTAATCCTGAGTCGCTATACAGTCCAAAGGACTATTTATGGGCTGTAGGTAGTGGTGGCGATAAAAAGGCTTCAGAAAATGATGCCCTTTCCCTGTTGGCTCAAAGTGTTCAACAAAATGTAGTTGCTACCACAGAGGCTCGTAAGACTCTGGATGGAAATGAAGAGGCTGGATACAACATTGACTATGACTACACTGGGCAGGTAATGGTCGCATCCAATATAAAAGACATACCCGGTGTCACCTTTCCCAAGGCTTGGATTGCAGGAAATGGTACTGTATACACTTTGGCCCTGTTAAATCGACAGGAGGCTGGCCGCTTTTACCGTCAAAAAATAAGTGACCTGACTGCGGTGGTAAATAGCGAAATAATTTTTGCCGCTGACAATGAGGGAACCTTCAAGGCCTTTGCCGCCCTTCAGAATGCAACGGAAGCTGCTTGGGAAAACCAGGGTTATGTTGATGCCTTGGCAGGAATCCATCCAGATATGTATCGGATGGTTTCCCTTGATTATGTTTCCGCCCAGGCGGTAGAGGTTCTTGCTGCTCGCCAAAAAGAAAAGATTTTGGTGGCAGTAAGTGTGGCGGGAGACTCCAACGAACGCATAGCTTCCATCTTGGAGTCCTCTCTAAGGAAATTGGGACTGAATGCCTTTGAGGGGAATGAGGAAGCTGCGGCCTATTTATTGCATGGCAATGTTGTGATGGAAGCCCTTGACCATGACAATAAGTATGAGTACGTTCGTTTTGTTATTGATATAGACCTGATAGAAAAGGAAACGGGAAAAACCTTGTTTCCCTATTCCAAAAATGGTCGGGAAGCCCATGTTACCTATGAAGAGGCAAAGCAGCGTGCCTACCGTACTATGGAAGATATCTTGGAAGATGAATTTGTTCCCCAATTTGTAGACTTTATGAGAAGCTCCACTGATTAGAATTTTGTAATCATTGCAATCTTTACCATTTGTTGACATTTATGTTATAATCCCTGCATTATGGCAGAATTATTAGCACCGGCGGGAAATGTAGAGGCATTGGACGCCGCCATCGGTGAAGGAGCCGATGCAGTATATTTAGGGTTGAAGTCATTTAACGCTCGTTCCCGTTCCACCAATTTTGCGTGGAACCAGTTTGAGGCGGCAGTTCAATCGGTACATCGTCAGGGCAAGAAGATTTTCGTAGCGGTAAACACTGTTAGCGAGGAGCGGGAAACAGAGCGTCTTTATCGCTTTTTAGCATACTTGGAAAAAATTGGACCTGATGCCATCATCGTACAGGATTTTGGTGTCATCCGCATGGTTCAGGAATTTTTTCCAAAGCTTATCGTTCATTCATCCACACAGATGAATGTGTCCAGTGCCAAGGCCGTAAACTTGTTGAGCAAGCAGGGTGTGAGCCGTGTGGTGCTTGCCCGTGAACTGGGGCTGGAGGAAATCAGGTACATTAGACAAAATACCTCTGCAGAGCTGGAGGTATTTGTTCATGGAGCCCTTTGTGTAAGTGAGTCTGGTCTTTGTCTTTTTTCCAGCTATCTTGGTGGAAAATCCGCCAACCGTGGTATGTGTACTCAGGCTTGTCGTCGTTTTTACACTGCCGAAGGAAGTGACAACCTAGGCCAGGGGTATTTCTTTTCTCCTGGAGACCTGCAATTGGTGGAAAAAATCCCCGATTTGGTAATGGCAGGTGTTGATTCCTTCAAAATTGAGGGGCGAATGAAAAGTGCCGAGTATGTGGGAAGTGTCACCGCCGCATATCGATATGTCCTTGACCATTGGCAGGAAGACAAAAAGGGTGCTATTTCTACAGCCCAACGTATTCTTTCTACAGACTTCGCTCGCTCAAAAACCACCTTCTGGTACGATTTTAAGGCGGCGGAGGAAGAAAGGGTTGCAGAAAACGTGTTGAACCCAAATCAGGCCGGCGGGACAGGTATTTATCTTGGCATCCTTGACAGAATCCGAACCGTGAGGCTTCAGTCTCAGGATGCCGGTTCAACAGGGGCAGATGGTTCCATAATTATGGCTACCTTAAAGGGCGGCAGCTATGACCCGGACTCTGGTGATTCCATCAGACTTCACCGCAAGGATGATACTGGTCGCTCCAGCCACAAGGTAAAAATTGTGGAGCAGGAAGGCAGCCAGCAGTGGATTGATATTCCAGAAGGATTTACCACGGGAGATTCCGTCTATCTTTTGCAGACAAAATCCATGTCCAAGCGGTACAAGCACGTGTTGCCCGACAATTTGTCTCCCTTCCGCCGCCAGCCAGGAAATCAAGAATTACCGATTCTTGATTTGACACCCGTGGCTAGGGGTGAGCTTTCCTACTTCCCGGAAGGATTATACGTTCAAGTGTCTACTGTCAGGGATCTCTTTGCTATCCAAGGAGAATCTCCTGTTCGGGTAATCCTGGAGCTAAACTCAGAGACAAGGCGGGATTTGCTAGAAAAGAAGGTTGTTTTACCCTTCTCCAAAAAGCAGGTGTTTATTTCATTGGATCCCTTCTGCGCCGCTTCCCAAGAAGAGGACTTGCAGCTTACCCTGGATACCTTGGTGGAAATGGGCTACAAGGGCTGGATTGTAAACAATCTGGCTCACATCAGTATGCTCAAAGGAAAGGGAGCCAACCTTGTGGCAGGTCCCTATCTGTATACCTTCAATCGCTGGGCAGCATCTTGGTTGGAAAACCAAAACATTGGTGCCTTTGTCAGCCCCTTGGAGAATTCTCGCAAGAATCTGGAGGCCACCTTTGAAAGCCACCTTCGCAGTCGTGTACTGATTACAATTTTTGCTTATCCAGCCCTTTTCCGCATGAGGTTCAAGTTGCCCGATTCATACGACTTTACCTTCTTCAGAGACAAGGAAGGGATGACCTTCAAGGCCCTGTCTACTCCCGATGGCTCCTTTGTCATGCCTGAAAATCCCTTCTCCATTGTGGATAAGGTTCAACTCTTAAAGTCAGCTGGTTTTAACCGCTATCTCATCGATATGTCTAAAACCCACGTTCAGAAGAAGCATTTCAAGCAAATTGTTGCCGCCATGGTAAAAAAGCAAGTGTTGCCTGAAACAAGCAACTTTAACTGGAAAGACGGTTTCTACTCCCAGGAAAAGCTGGATGAATACAAGGCCGCCACCCTCCGTGCACAAGAGGCCGCCGCTGCCAAGGGTAAACAACGGGGACGTTTTGCCCCATTAAATAAGAACCGTGATGGCGGAAGAGGCGGACGGACGAATCCATCTAAGAACGGTGGCAGGCCCCGCACTCGTTAATTTTCCTGGGGCTTTTTCCCAAATAAACCCGGAGTATCTAAAGAGGAGGCTGTCTTGGATACTCCGGATTTTTTTTAGAATACCGCCTCACAAAGCTCTGGCTGGCTCATTTCTTTGACAACCCTATTTGCCAAGGCAGCCTCTGCTAAGTCAGCCATTTCCTGATGAATCCTTGTTGGTGAGGATACATCTCTTGTTTTGTCTTTTTGGTTTGAAAATCGTGGTTTAAAATCAATGTGTTCTGCTACCACCCTAATTTTTGAGTGATTTTTCCCTTCTGTGTCCTGCCAGCGATTTTGCTTTAGGCGGCCAACAACACGGACTCCTCTGCCCTTGGTACAATAGTTTGAGCAGGAGGAGGCTAGGGCTCCCCAGGTTTCAATGTCGAAAAAAGAAACCTCCTGTTTTCGTTCGCCCTGATTTGTACGATAGGATTTGTTCACCGCAATGGAAAACATACAAACAGGAACTCCCTTCTGGGTTTCCCGTAATTCGGGATCTCGTACAACATTTCCTTCCAATACGATTGAGTTAAAATCGTCCATAAAAACTCCTTTCAAATAGATGTCAATTAATGGGTACCGGTAGCTACGTGGTGAAAGTAGATTATGCTTTCCTAGTTCAGTGTACTTGTTGTCTTGGGACTCTCTTCTAGGCTCTTGTGTTTTGCATTAAAACCTACACTTATATTAGTCGCTTTAAAATGCAGTTTTTTGTCACTTTTTTCAAAAAAAAAACACCTTTTGCCAGAATTTCTCCAGCAAAAGGTGCTTTGTTCCACAAATTGTCTGTCTTACAAGCCCTTGATGAGTTTTACCATGTACAACTGAACATACATATGTAATTCTGCACGGTCTTGGATTTTTTGCATACCAGGAGTTTTTACCAAGGTATCTGCCAAGTTGTTTATTCGTTCTGGAGTAAAGTTGTTTGCCCGAAGAGTCCTCAAAATTTTTCTCATGTAATCTCGGATGAGGGAATTCACGTCCTCTGTAAGATTTTCCCGTGCCTGTTTGCTCAGCATTCTGTTCCAAGCGTGTTCATAAGAAGACAACTCCCGTTCTAGGGTTGAACCCTCTGGAACATAGTGCCTCTCAGCCTCTTGAGCCGCCGCCTTAAGTTCTTCTTTTCGAGAAGTTGCGGTATCTTGCTGAGTGATTGGGGAGGGAATGTCAAAGACTTCTGCCTCATCCGATGAGAGCATCTTCTTTTGTGTTGCCTGCTTGACGACAGGCTTTTGCTTCTTTTGTTTTCCCTGACCCATAAACAAAGATACGAGCCAAGAAACTCCAGGAATTGTATACCACACAGGGAGCAAAATCTTTGCATCCGTGAGGATTTCTTCCTTGGAAAGCATTAAAAGCTCGCTATAGGGAGAAATCTCTCCATCCGTGAACAGATGGATATGACCTGTAACCAATTCAGTCATACCCCTTGTCTCGTACTGCAGTGCTTTGATGAAGTTGGCGTTTAGTAGTGCATAGAGGATAGGAGACTTGATTTTTACTGCATTCTCCAATGTCTTTTCAAAAAGCTCCTGATTTTTCATCTCAGGCACTGATGCAAACTTTTTCAAGTTATAGAAACAGTCCTTTGTAATTTGGTCTCGGATTGTCTCACGGGCATCGGTACAGAGCCGAACAATCAGGGGCAAAACCTTGGACTTCAACACATAGGTTTGCACATTGTTGACACCCTTGAAGGTCAACAGGCTGGGCAAGCGATTGTCCTCAGAGTTTGTTGTGGCATTCTGAAGGTAATCAAAAAGGTCCTTGTCGCTGTACTGTCCTAAAAGGGGAACACCCCTGGAGTCAGAAAACATATTGATGTTTTCTCGTGTAAAATAATAGGGTGGCTTATTCAGACTGAGCTCCAGGTTTTTGAGGGCCGTTTCTTTCTGAAGGTTTTGCTGGGCCTTGTTTCGGTAACAGGTAATGCTAAATTCCAGAATATATACAGACTGAAGCAAGGAAACATCTTCTGCCGTCAAATCGTTTACCTTTTCGTAGTCCTGCCGAATGAAGAAGCAGAGCTGGCTCCACTGGTAAAAAGTGTCGGAGGCATTCTTTATGGAGCGAATGGCTTCCTCCGGTTTTTTTGTTACTGTGGTAAAGAAATTTTTAATGGTCAAATCCTTGCCGGGGTTGGCAACCTTCAGTTTTTTTAGGAAATAGTCGTGGAATTCGTCCTTGGCCAACCTCATGGTGAGTTTAGTCAGGGCGATGGTCATCAATTCTTCTGAAGGAAGGGTTGTAGGACAGAGGATTGAAGGCAGTGAACGGGGAATCTGCAAGCAATAGAGGGAATTTTCCGTGGGACCCTCCTGTCCCAGGGTTTCTCCCAAATAATTGGCAGCAGTCTCCCTTTTCATAATTTCCATAGGGGTGTTCTTGGGTAAATCTGTATGAGATGGATAGGGAATGGCTGGATTCCTCTTGATGTTCTGGTAGATAGAATAGCACTTGTCAATGTAGTAAGGAACGACAATAACTTCTTTTTTTTCAGGATCCGCAGAAAGGAAAAGAACCTGCTTGTCTTCAGCCAGTTTCTCCAACTCTTTTCTTACCAGCTCACTTGCATTGTTAATATAGGGGAGCAATTCAACCTGCTCTTGTGCATGGTGTTGAGCGTACTTCTTTATATAATCACAAAAATCGGCCACATTAACTTGAGCGTTATTTTGATGGGTTGCGTAGGAACGCAAAAGAACTTGGATATTTGATGTTGTTGCCATAACAATTATAATAACAAAAAGATTTTAGAATAACAAGGGGAAATTCTTGTCAAGAGTATTTTCCCTTTTTTAGAAATATCTTTGCTTGCGCCGAAAACCACCTCTTGATATACTCTAGGGGGAGAATGACATGAGTGTAGAAGCCTTACAGAAAATTATTGACAATAGCAGGAAAATCGCCTTTTTTGGTGGTGCAGGTGTTTCCACAGAAAGCGGCATACCGGATTTCCGTTCCCAGGATGGCCTGTATTCCCAGCAGTGGAAGTATCCACCAGAAGAAATCCTTAGCCATAGCTTTTTTATGCGGAATACGGGGGAATTCTACCGGTTTTATCGGGAGAAGATGATTTGCCTTGATGCCAAACCCAATGCCGCCCACCTGAAACTGGCGGAATTGGAGGCTGCGGGAAAGCTAGCTGGTGTGGTAACTCAAAATATTGACGGACTCCATCAGGCGGCGGGCAGCAGGAAGGTGTTCGAGCTTCATGGTAGTGTCTTGCGAAATAACTGTATGAAGTGTGGAGCATTTTACGATGTGAATTTTATCGTGGACAGCGGCAGGGAAGGGGACTCCGCAATTCCTCATTGTTCCAAGTGCGGCGGTGTGGTAAAGCCCGACGTGGTGCTCTACGAAGAGGGGCTGGACAACGAGGTGATTGAGGGTGCGGTAAATGCCATTGCCAGTGCAGACACCCTGATAATCGGAGGAACCTCGCTGAACGTGTATCCTGCCGCCTCTCTCATCCACTACTTCCGTGGGAACAAGATTGTGCTAATCAACAAGTCGCCTACCTCTGCCGATTCGATGGCCCAGCTGGTCATTACAGAAGGAATTGCTTCTGTGCTGGGTCAAATTCAGGTACGATAGCCTGATTGCCCGGCTCCTGTATCCTCCTCGGTGTCCTGCAGAAGCATGGGCTCCACGTCGGCATGATTTCCGCTGGCAAAGGCGTGGATAATCTTGGTGTCCACAGGACTGGAGGGCAAAAGGCTGAAGCCCGCCGCCGCCAGCAGTTCCTCCAGTTCATTGACAGAAAGGCGGAGCTGGGCTGCGATGATAATCAGCTTGTCCTTGCGGGTCTTGTAGCCATCCTCGCGGGTAATGTCCGAGAACAGCTGCTTGGAGATGCTGACAGTATTCTTCCACAGATGGAAGCGCCTCTTTGAGGGATTGTCATGGAGGTACCGCCCGATATGCTGCTCCAGCAGGGTCTGGTAGCTGATGGTTTCTGCCGGACGCAGGGGAATGTTTTTCTTCTGGTACTGGAGGGTGAGCATTTTCTGGATTTCCCGCCGTTGGTCCCGTTCCGCATGGTCCAGTGGACGCAATCCCATCTTGTCTCGGATTTCCACGTCAGCACCCCGTTCCAGCAGGAACTGGACAATTTCCTTGTAGTTGCCCATGACGGCCAAAGCCAGCAGGGAAAATCCCTCCGGTTCAGTCTGTAAATTTACATCCATCTTTTCATAGATTAATGTTTTGACCAGAGAGAGATGGTTTCCGATGGTGGCATAGATCAGGGCGCATTCCTTATCTTGTTTGGTGAGGAGCTTTGCATCCAGAAGCTTTCGCAAGACCTGGGAAAGACCTTGCCGAGCCAATAATCTGACTGGAGTGTAGCCCTGCTTGTCCTGGACATGGATGTCGGCTCCCCGCTCTATCAGCAGGCAGGCGGCATCCTGGGCAGAATATCTGAGTGCCTCCAGCAGGGGAGTGGAGCCCTTGGGCGAGGTGATGTTGATGTCGGCTCCGTTTTCCAGCAGCAGCTCAATCATGTCGCAAAAGTTCATGGTGGCGGCCAACAGGAGGGGCGAGGTTTCCACGCTGAATCGGTTCACCTTTGCTCCATTTTTCAGCAGGAGCTTGGCGAATGAAAGGGCGTTGATACTGACGGCGGCTGTGAGGGGTGTAAGGCCGTAGCTATCCCGAAGGTCAACTGTGGCTCCCCGCTCGATGAGGAGCTTGCCTGCATCGAGGGCATTGTTCTGGGCGGCAATAATCAGGGCAGTCCGACCGTGCTTATCCTCCTGCTCAATGGGATGCTGGGAGTCCAAAAGGAATTCCACCTGCCGGCGGGCATTTGCCATGGCCACTACGGAGAGCAGGGGCGGGTTCCAGGTGGAGATGTGGCAGCGGAAGGGGGTGAGGTTGAGGATGCCGGGCTCATGGCCAGGAACGTAGCGGTTCATTATGTGAACATTGTTGCCGAAGAACACAGAGTAGGTGGCTCCCGCCTCTTCCATAGCCTCCCTCACCGAGATGGAAAGACGGGGGTTGGGGATGAAAGGCCACTGGACAAAGCCGTCATTGAAGCCGAACAGCAGCAGCTCCTTCGCCAAAGCCAGGTAGTCGTCGGCCATGAGGTAGGTGTACCTTTTCCCCTCAAGCTCCTTGATTGCCACGTCCACAATCTTAATTTTCTGCTCCTCGTCATAAAACTTGTACGGTGCTTCCATAAAATAGCTCCTTTTGGTGGGTGATGAATATAATTATACAGAAAAAAAGTTGCAGAAAGTCGCCTTTTAGGCGACTTTTAAGACCGGCCTAGAACAGGGCAAGTCCAAGGTGCACTGAAAGATTTACTTCCCCAGTGTGCAGGTAGACAATCTGGGTCCTGGTGTACAACAGGTCAAAGAGCTTTAGTCGGACTCCGCCCTGCAGCTGCCAGTCAAATTCTCTTGTGAAATGCCCCTCATCCCCTTTTGCCATGTTGTTTTCGGGGACAAGGGAGAACCCGATACCACCACCACCATAAAAAACAAGGCCGGGAATCAGCTGCCAGCCCAGAGAACCCTCCAGCATCAGGGTGTGGTGGGTCAGTGTCTGCACCGGCTCCTGATTTGTGCTGGAGTGGGTCACAGTCTGGTGGGAGCTACCTTCCTCCTGCACCTGGCTCCGACGGTAGGACAGGGCAAGGATGAGGGGGAACTGCTTGTGGTCTGAGTCCTCCCAGCTGACGGAAACACCGAAGTTATCCTTGCTGCCCGCCGAAAAGCCCGTGGTTGCGGCCGTGGTCAGGTTGGTGGGAAAGATGTAGCCCAGGCTGATGACGTGCTTGCCGCTAAAATCGGGCAGCTGCATGGAGAGGAAATTCTGTGGCCGGATTAGGATTCTTGCGCCGAGATATTCATCCCTC
>JAGBFT010000033.1 GCA_017936345.1 Spirochaetaceae bacterium | reverse complement strand
TCATCGGTGTAGATTCCGTTGGCAGACTGTACGGCGAGCTCTCGGATACGCTGCAGAATATCAGTGGTTTCCTGAAGATAACCCTCTGTAGTCTGGATAAAAGAAACACCATTCTGAATGTTTCTGTTAGCCTGATTCAAACCGCGAATCTGTGACCGCATCTTTTCAGATACTGCCAATCCTGAAGCATCGTCGCCAGCTCTATTTATGCGCTGACCAGAACTGAGTTTCTCTATGTTGCCTTGAATCTGTGCATTTGATACTCCCAATGTACGATTAGCATACATAGAACTCATGTTGTGATTAATAATCATAGTTGCCCTCCATGTTATATTTCCAGGACATTCCCTGTCCTGGCTTTATGCCTATGTGGACCGGTACGGAGTTGCGCCCTCCTGTACGGATTTAGCTCCATCAGCATAAAAAGACACAGTAACCACAGTGTCCATTTATACTGTCATAGACAACATAAAAGACAATTTTCAAAGAACATATAGTATGCCTAAATTCATACTAAATCATTATCATCATTATATCGCTTATTAGGGTGGTTGTAAAGGGATTCTTAAAACATTTTTTAAATATCGTACACCCGAAAATAGTGCGGAAAACCACACTATTTTCGGTTAATACTACGACCCTTATCTGAGGAGTGTCAGAACATTCTGGGACTGAGTGTTGGCCTGAGCCAGCATTGCAGTTCCTGCCTGTGTCAAGACCTGGTTCTTTGTGAACTCAACCATCTGTGCGGCCATATCTGTGTCACGGATGCGTGATTCAGCAGCCTGCAGGTTTTCAGCGGCAATGTCAATGCCCCTTACTGCATGATCAAGACGGTTCTGGTATCCACCCAAGTCGGCACGCTGCTTGTTGATCTTCTTCAGAGCTTCGTCAATAGTACCGATTGCACGGTTGGCCTCAGCCGGTGATGCCAAGCTAATGATTGTCTCGTCGCCCAGTTCACGAACGCCCAAAGCTACAGCGGTCATAGTACCGATGTAAACTTCCATGCGCTGATCCATGTTGGCGCCGATATGGAACCACATAGATCCAGTTACAGAGTTTTCGCCTGTTTGTCTTGCAAAACGACCAGTAAGCATATTCAAACCATTGAACTGTGCTGAACTAGCAATGCGGTCCACTTCTGCAACCAACTGAGAGATTTCAACCTGAATCTGCATGCGATCCTCATCAGTGTAGATTCCGTTGGCAGCCTGAACAGCAAGCTCGCGGATACGCTGCATGATATCAGTTGTTTCCTGCAGGTAACCTTCGGTTACCTGGATGAAGCTGATACCATTAGAAGCATTCTTTGATGCCTGGTTCAAGCCACGGATCTGTGCGCGCATCTTTTCAGATACTGCAAGTCCTGAAGCGTCGTCGCCTGCCCGGTTGATTCTCATTCCGGATGAGAGCTTTTCCATGTCCTTCTGCAAGCTGACGTTTGTAACGCCCAGCTGGCGGTTGGAATACATAGCTGACATGTTGTGGTTGATAACCATATTTTTCCTCCATGGAATAATTTGCGGACAACTTCCTTGCTGTCCGTTGCAAGTTTACACTACAAGGCTACATTAGTGATAACTTACGGTGAAAATGTATAGTCAGATTCTTCAACGAAGCTACCTAACTACACAACTCTTCACTTTTTTTATCGGTGATAATTGCACTTTTCTTTACTATGAATTATAGTTTTGCATGGCTTTTTCAAGGTGTAAATTTTGTGGTGATTCTGGGGTTTTTCCTTTTCCTGTTGTCTCAAAAAAAGGTGTCACAGAGTATTTCCGTTGTAAGGAATGTATGGCTATTTCTTTATCTGATAAAGAGCATTTACCTTTGGCCCAGCAGCTTGCAAGATACCGGCAGCATAATAATAATCTAAATGATTTTGGGTATGTCCATTTTCTTACTTCCTTTGTCTATCATACCTTTTCTTTTCTTGCGCCCTTTGCTCCCTCCAGTATTTTAGACTATGGTTGTGGTCCAAATCCTGCCTTGATAGACTTGCTGCATCTTGTTTTAAAAAGACAACAAGACCATGGTTCCTTTACAAAATCAACTGATTTTAATGGAATTGATTCTGTTGAAAAATGTATTGATTTTCTTGCGTTTTTCCTTTCATATCTTCCAAAGCAGGAACTTATTTACGGCTGGGATCCTTTCTTTTCTCCGAATGGAAAAAAAGAACCGGCAAATTTAGTTCTCTGTCTTGAAGTGGCGGAACATTTTGAAAATCCATGGGAAGGTTTTTCTGGACTTGCCCAATCTTGTACTGCAGATGGTTATGTGGCTATTGGTACTCTGCCAATTCCTGACTCCATTGTTTCTAACATGGATTTCAAGGGCTGGTGGTATAAGGATGATAAAACCCATGTTTCCTTTTATACAGAAAAGGCCATGGTTGAATGTGGAAAAACTTGTGGCCTACGCTACATGGGGAAGGCATCTCCTAGAATTTTTATCTTTAAAAAACTAGGAGATGCATAAGAACTGAGGGACAAATTTTAGGAGAGAAGTATTTTTCTTAAAATTTTTGCAGCCTTCCCCCGATGAGAGAGGGTGTTTTTTTCCCCCGCAGAAAGCTCTGCAATGGTTTTATCTGTTCCTTGGAGAATGACTATTGGATCGTAGCCAAACCCACCTGTTCCCCGTGCCAAGTCCAGTTTTTGGATAAGATGTCCCTCCATTGTTTCTTGTGCAGAAAAAAATCTATCAGGTCCAAGATACAGTACCATTGCACATACATAACGGCAACTTCGTGGGTTTTTGGGTAAATCTAGTCCTTGCGCTCTGCATTGCTGGATGGCAAAATCAGTTTCTTCAATAAGAAATTGGTTTTGCTCTGCTTGGGTGATTTTAATACCATCTGCACGTCCTTGATGAAAGTCTTTTCCTCCATATCGAGCAGAATAAATTCCAGGAATACCACCAAGTATATCTACGCATATTCCAGAATCATCTGCCAGGACTGGCTGATGAACAAGGTTCCATAGGGTGCGAGCCTTGATAAGACTGTTTTCCAAAAATGTGGCTCCATTTTCTTCTGGATTAAAGTCAATTCCTTCTTCTGAGGGTATTACAAGGTTGAATTCAGGAAATAGGGCTGCCATTTCTTGTTTTTTGTGTAGATTTCCTGATGCAAAGTAAATCTTCATGCTGTATCCTACCATTTAGTTCTTTAGAGGGTCAATAAGCTGAAGAATTTGCTTGATTTTTTTATCTGCATTTGACAAAATTCTTCTGACACTACCATCTGGCAAACACAAGACTTCTTCTATCATTTTATTTGTTGGCTGTAAGTTGAATTCTCTAAGTGTGTCTCTCAGTCGATTTAAAGTGTTCTGCTGGGCATGGTATTTTTGCAAAACAACATCATACTGACTGGAAGCTGTGTCCAAGGTTGATAATTCATAGGTGTATTGTTGGCACAGCACATAGGATGCATTGGTTCGTTTTTCGATTTTTTCAAATTTTTGCAAGCGTTTGGTCATTTTTATTTCAATCAAGTTGATATAGTGATTGAATTCATGTGTAGAAATTCCTGTAAGGTGTGGTATCATTTCTGTTACTTTACCAGAAAGTGTTTTAAATGTTTTTAGGGCCAACACTAATATTGTTTCGGCTTGTTTTGTTGTCAGGGGTTCCCGTAATCGTAAATTCCTTGTCGATGATGCGGAATAGGTAGTGTCCTGATCTGCAACCAAAAATCCTCCTGGCTTTTCATTATACTCAAGGTAATGTTGGTTATCTAAAATATGTTGAAAGACTTGTTTTTTTATATTCAATCGTTTCCAACTTTTATACCTATATCGTATGCTTGATGTGTAGTAGGTGAGAAAGGACGAGTCCTTGTTCTTGTAATTGTCAATTATTCTTGGGATTTGGTCGTAAATCCAGAGGAGAAAATTACTTATTTCGTCCTCCTCCAATTGTTCCATACAGTAGTAGCGTGGGGACTTGAAAATTTCACCCAGCAAGAGGGAGGAAGCCTCTTGTTTTGAAATTTCCATTGAAATTAACTGTGAATAAATTTTGTTTACTTGTAGCATCTGCATGCCTCCTTATATTTGTTACAATACTTGATGCAAGAACCGTGCCAACTATTATTTTATTTTTGAATTTAATATTTTGGAGCTATTTGACATGGTTTTTATACCTTTTTTCTTTAAGAAAAATTATTCTTCTTTGAAAAAAAAATGTACCCCAAAGGTGATACGCACCTCTTTTACTTTTGTCCAGTAAAAGGGATACATATCAGTTTTAGGGTACACTTTAAATATAGAGAGCTCTTTGTAAGTTACTTCAATTTTGACTCAAACTCGGAAAGTATTTTTGGGATTAATTCTTCAATGGTGCCAAGGGTGCTGCAGCCTGATGCATTTTTATGTCCACCACCTCCAAAGGCTGCCGCTACAGTACTTACATCTATCTGGTCTCGAGAACGCAATCCCATAGTACAGGACTGTTCTGTTTCCTGACGTATAAAAACTACAACTTCTACGTCAATGCAGGACAAAAGGAGTTGATACAAACTATCTGAATCCCGTCCCTCTCCACCATAATTTCTTGTATCCTCCATGGTTTCATAGGTGATAATCAACTTTCCCTTGTAGTATTGAGTAGCTCTTGCCAGGGTAACACCTAAAAGCTTTCTGGTAGAAAAGGGTTTTCCGCTGGTCATACTGTCGTAGGTTGTTCGAGGGCTCACTCCTGCATCCACTAAGCGGGACGCTGCCTGGAAAATATCGCTGGAATTCTCCTCCAAAAAGCGGAAATAACCTGTGTCAGTTGCCAAACCAAAGAAAAGAATTTGGGCTGTCTCCTTGTCCAGAGGACCAATGAGTTTTTCGTAAAGCTGCTGCACCAAATATGATGTGGCAGGGGAGGTTGGCTCAATGATATAATGTTCAGACTCAGGAGAAGATGTTTTATGATGGTCAATGAAAAAGGTTGGGAGGGAAGACATATCAGTTGCTAGTGTATCTTGAGAAAAGACCTCTCCAATCCTCTTGAATTCTCCACAATCAACAATAATTAATCCTGTTTTTTTCCCTGTTTGAAGGATAGTTGCTTGTTTTCCGAATAGTTTTTCGTAGGGCTTTATTTCTGTTCTCTTAAATGGACCAGCGGAAATCAGTTGGTAGGGTTTTCCCATTTTTTTGAGAATTGCCGCAACTCCTAAGGAGGAGGCAATACAATCTCCATCAGGTTCCTTGTGCCCCACGATAATCAGACTATCATAGGCTTGCACAAATTCCTTGAATGACTGGGCTTGTTGGTCATTTATAATTTTCATAGCTCATCCTTGGTTGTCATAATTTTTTGTTGTGGAATGGAGTGTTCCCCCAGTTTTTCCTTTTGGAATTTTTTCCCAGAAATAATGGGCATTCCTGTCTCATCAATGTAAATGTCGATTTCTGTTCTCATTCCAAAATCCTCACCATAGATGCCTGGTTCTACGGAAAAACTACTGCCGGGTAAAATCTGTCTATAATCAGGAAACTCGCTTCCGTCTAGATTGACGCCACTACCATGAACCTCAGAATCAATTCCATGGCCTGTTCTGTGTTTTATGTAGTGTCCGTATCCAGCATCTTGAATTATGGAACGCACCTGCATATCTAGTTCCGCTCCTGTAAGCCGTTTTCCTTCTGCAGTAGCTTGCCCAATAGCTTGTTCGACAGAATCTCTTGCCTTGCACAAAATTGAAAATCTCTTTTCTGCTTCTTCTGGTATCGTTTCACTAAAAACTCCTACCCAAGAAATGTCTCCATAAGCGGGTACAGTCGCAGAAAATCCCCCCTGTCCATCATCGGCAAGACGTTCTTTTGCCCAAATATCCAGTTGAATTATGTCTCCTTCTTCTGCATATTTGCCCCCGTCTTCTGGAACCTCATAGTGGGGATCTCCGCTATGTGGTCCAAAGGCGACAACAGGACTGTGGTTGGAGGTAAGTTTATATTTAATAAATTGCTCTAGGATAAATATTTGTACTGCCCGCTCATTCAAAGGTTCCTTTGACTTATAATGCTGGCAGATAAAATTCCATGTGTCACGAATAATTGTATACAGCAGGGATGCTGCCCTTTCTTGGCTTCTTATACTGGCTGGAGAAAGAATTCCCTTGTATCTCTGTAAGAGCCTTGCCGCACTGGTAATCTTTATTTCTTCTTGCTGGAGAAGGGAGACAAAGCCTCCGTCAACAGTTGAAATAACAGGTAGGTTTGAATCCCACAAAAGGGCCAGGGTCTTGCCCTTGTATTGTGCCAATGCTGATTTTAGTTCCTGCTGAGAAGAATAAAAAATCTTTTTCTCTCCCGGAAGTGAATCTAAGGCATGGGGTTCAATGGCATGAAGGATTTTTAGCGGTTCACCAGTTGGGTGTACAAGGTAAATCCATCGTCTGGTAGTCATGCCATCCGGTGGCAATTGAAGTAGGTCTTGTGTAAGTTTGTCTCTGCCTGCAAAATCAGTAAAAAGCCAGCCATCCAAAGCTGAGATGGCTGACTCTTGTTGTGAGACAACTTGTATTTTTTCAAAACAAGTCATTTGCTTAGTAGTCTAACTCCAAAGTTTCTGCACTGGCAGCATCACCAATGTCCAAGTGGGGACTAGCAACAGTCCACAAACTGTCGGGACTCTTTACATGGGGCAGGGTGAGAATAACCTTATGGAATTCACCATCCATTGTAACCACTGACATGTAAGGATTAATTCCTGGAGGACAGGTCCTGTAGGTAAGCTTACGAGGATTTTCGTGAGTCCAACTCTTGGGAATCATTACTTGACCCATGTCTTTTCCATGTTTTGCATAGATGACAATAACCACATCCTTGTGATCAAAAACCTTGTAGACAATCACGTTGCGATAGGACATTTTCCCATCGTACTTTTCTGTTGTCCGTTCAGCCTGTTCCTGAGCAAATGCCCCAGCTACAGTGAGAGCAAACACCAGCAACAGTGCAAGCAAGTTTTTCTTCATTCTGCAACTCCTTTTACTTCCTATACGTTAGGATTTACTTTTGTCTAGTTGAAAACTACAGTAGAGCCAGCATAATAGCCTTGATAGTATGCTTTCTATTTTCCGCCTGTTCCCAAACTAAACTTTTTGCCCCTTCAAAAACCTCTTCTGTAACCTCTTCTCCTTTGACTGCAGGCAAGCAATGCAAAAAGACGGTGCCTTCCTTGCCGGTAGCCTTCATCAAATCGGAATTAACTTGATAGGGTCTCAAAAGAGCGGTGCGACTTTCTTTGAGAGCCTCTTCTCCCATAGAAGTCCACACATCAGTATAAACGCAATCAGCGTCTTTTACAAGGGAAATATCTTTTGAAATAGCAATTTTAGCCCCAGATTTTTCTGCAAAGGATTTGCAAATCCCTTGAATTTCTGAATCGGGGAAGAGCTCTTCAGGAGAAAGGACGGTAAAATTGATTCCCAACTTAGAACAAATCAACATCAGGGAACGAGCGACGTTATTTCTCCCGTCTCCGCAGAAGGCAAGATTCAGTCCTGCAATCTTACCAAAATGCTCCTTGAGGGTAAGGACATCTGCCAGAGCTTGGGTGGGATGAAAATCATCGGTGAGACCATTGATAACAGGTACACCTGAATATTCAGCTAATAACTCAAGGTTCTTTTGGGAAAATCCGCGGAATTCAATGGCGGAGAACATACGGCCTAAAACACGGGCTGTGTCTTCAATGGATTCCTTTGCCCCCAGCTGAATGTCCTGGGGAGAAAGGAAGACAGTGTGACCACCTTCTTCTCCAAAGGCAGTTTCAAATGAACAACGGGTTCTTGTGGAACGCTTTTCAAAAATGAGGGCAATGGTCTTGCCTCTAAATCTTTGATGAATTTCTCCCCTGCGGGATTCAGTCTTGACTTGGGCTGACAGGTCTAGAAACTGCAGGATTTCTTGGGGAGTGTAATCAATCCAATTGAGAAGTGACCTTCCTTTGAAAGGAGCCTTGAAAATTTCCGGTAGCATGGTTGCCTCCAGCTAGAAAAAGATGTTGAAATAAAAAAAGGTAATTTGTTTTCACAAATTACCTTCCGTAAAGTAGCGACAATAGGGATCGAACCTATGACCGAACGGATATGAGCCGTTTGCTCTACCTACTGAGCTATGTCGCCGTGACGAGGGACACTATACCAGACAAGTTTGAATTAGTCAATAGATTTTTCAAAATTTTTGGAGGAGGTAAACAGTATGGAGACATCGGAATGTATCTGGAAAGGACAGTCTCCTTGATAAACATAGTGGAAATAGTGTAAAATATATCTAATTAAATGCGGAGACGATGTCCTGCTCCTGAAGAAATCTTGTAGTCGGGGCTTTGTCGCTGTCCGCATAATTTGAGGAGAAGCCATGAAAACTGTATCTGCGCTGCAGAAAGCCCGCTATGGGTATCAGCCAAAGCTGCCTGCTGTTCTGGCAGACAACAAGCCCGAGAACATTGTGATTGATTTTGGTAAGCCTACAAGTGCCGTCGCTGACCAGGCCGAGTTGGAAAAATTGTTCAAGAACACCTACGGAAAGCCAGAGGCATTGTTTAAGCAGGGAAACAATCCCAATGCAGGAAAGAAGCTGCGGGTGGGTATTATCCTTTCCGGTGGACAGGCTCCTGGTGGACATAACGTTATTGCTGGTCTTTACGATGGAATCAAGAAGGGCAACAAGGATTCAGTTGTTGTCGGTTTTACTGGTGGTCCTTCTGGCCTTATCGAGGGTGAATATGTAGAGATTACAGATTCCTTTATGGATGAATACCGCAATACTGGTGGATT
Organism: Spirochaetaceae bacterium; assembly: GCA_017936345.1. Lineage (GTDB taxonomy): Bacteria > Spirochaetota > Spirochaetia > Treponematales > Treponemataceae > Treponema_F. The sequence continues at coordinate 35,286 of JAGBFT010000033.1, read as the reverse complement.
TGACATGATTGGTTCTGGCCGCACAAAGATTGAAACTCCAGAACAGTATGCAGCCAGCGTTGCCACTGCTGAAAAGCTTGATCTGGATGCCATTGTAATCATTGGTGGTGATGATTCCAACACAAACGCTGCCTTGTTGGCAGAACGCTTTCTGGAGTTGGGAAAGAAGACTAGGGTCATCGGTGTGCCTAAGACCATAGACGGTGACTTAAAGAATGAGCAGATTGAAACCAGCTTTGGTTTTGACACTGCCTGTAAAACCTATTCTGAGTTAATTGGAAATATTGGACGTGATGCAAATAGTGCCAAAAAGTACTGGCACTTTATTAAATTGATGGGGCGTTCTGCCAGCCACATTGCCCTGGAGTGTGCCCTCCAGACCCAGCCTAACATCTGTCTGGTTTCAGAGGAGGTTGAGGCTAAGAAAATGACCCTGCGAGCTATTACGGACGATATCTGTAAGGTAATTGCAAAGCGTGCAGAGAATAAGGAAAACTTTGGGGTTGTTCTTATTCCAGAGGGCTTGGTTGAATTCATTCCTGAAATGAAGACCTTGATTGCAGAGCTTAATGACACAATGGCTGGTCATCAGGATGAATTTAATGGATTGGCTGGTTTTGCCGCTCGCAAGGACTGGCTGAAGGCCCATTTGACTGCACCTTCCTACGAGACCTTTGCCTCTTTGCCGGAAGCCATTGCCGCCCAGTTCTTGGCAGATCGTGACCCCCACGGAAACGTTCAGGTTTCACGTATTGAGACTGAAAAACTGCTGGCTTCCATGGTGGAGGAACGACTGGCTGTGATGAGAAAGGAGGGGACTTACGTAGGTAAGTTCAGCTCCTATACCCACTTCTTTGGTTATGAGGGACGCTGTGCATTCCCCTCCAACTTTGATGCCGACTACTGCTATGCCCTTGGATATACTGCATTCTTGTTGATTGCTAGTGGTGTAACAGGTTATCTTTCATCTGTTCGTAACCTGACCGCTCCTGCAGCCCAGTGGACGGCAGGTGGTATTCCATTGACCATGATGATGAACATGGAGCAGCGGCACGGCTCCAAGAAGCCCGTTATCCGCAAGGCCCTGGTGGAGCTGGATGGAAAGCCCTTCCTGGAGTTTGCCGCCCATCGCGACCAGTGGGCCATTGAAACCAGCTACCTCTTCCCTGGTGCCATCCAGTACTACGGCCCCACAGAGGTTTGTGATTTAACAACAAAGACAATTAGATTGGAACGTCTTTAGAAATCCCGTCTAAATTTTAAACCTCTTGTAAGGGGCAGGGGATTATTCTCTTGCCCCTTTTTTTAGTTGTGCTCTCGCCATTTTTCCTGTAAGATGATGTCCATAAGGTGGGGGAGGGACTTGTATTTTGACTAGTCGGGGAAACAGCCATTGAGGTTTTTGTCTCTTCTCTAAAATGATGTATAGGATTCACTATGATTTTTCCACGTTTTTTTCTAAAGGCAAAGGAGGAAGGAGAAATACTTTTAGGTTCTCCTTGGGTTTATGACAATGAAATTCTTTTCGTTAAGTATACAAAGAATGGCTCCGTTCAGCAGTTGTCCCTGGAAGGAGCTGGAGCTTGCAAAAAACAAAAGGCTGTGGAAAGGGGGAGTGCTGTTGAGGTGTACTCCAAGTCGGGCCGCTTTTTAGGAACAGGAATCTTTAATCCAGATTCCAAGATTGCAATTCGTTTTTTAACTTATGAAAAACCAGAAGCAATATTTGGTGATTTGTCGGAAAACACGGGAATTTCTGTTGCTGCCATTCATAATCAAGCCACTAGGGACTTCTTTTTGCAGAAAGTAAAGCAGGCTCTGGATTTACGATATTTGCTCTATAAAAAGGTTGATTCCTACCGCCTTATTTTTGGCGAGTCAGATGGAATTCCTGGACTGGTGGTGGACCGCTACTATGATGTGGAGGATCGTGTTTTTCTTTCGGTTCAATTTTTAAGTTTGACAGCAGAAATCTTTCGTGAGGAAATACTTTTGGCTTTGGAAAAGCTTTGCCATCCCCTTGGTGTATTTGAAAGAAGTGATGTTCATGTTCGGGAATTGGAGGGGCTGGAACAAAAAAAGGGCTGGATTGGGCAGGAATGGAATCCCAGAATAACCATAAAGGAGAATGGAATCCTTTTGAAGGTGGACCTAGCTGAGGGACAAAAAACAGGATATTTCTTGGACCAAAGAGAAAATAGACGTATTGTGGCAAGTCTTTCCCAAGGACGACGGGTACTGGATACCTTTACCCACACCGGAGCCTTTGGTCTTAATGCCCTGGCTGGTGGAGCAAGGTTGGTTATCTCTGTGGATATTTCTCCAGAAGCAGTGGCCACTGTGGAAGAAAATATTGCCTTAAATAAAAACCTTGTGGCTGGAGGCAATATTTCAGCTGTTTGCAGGGATGTCTTTGACCTGTTAAGGGAATATGAAGAAGAGGGGCGTCAGTTCGATTTAGTCATTCTTGACCCGCCAGCCTTTGCCAAAAGTGCTGGAAAGGTAGACAAGGCCTACGGTGGCTACAAGGAAATAAATTTACGAGCAATGAAACTTTTAGTAAAAGGTGGGCTTTTAGTCACCTGTTCCTGTTCACATTTCTTTGATTCTTCCACCTTTTACGATATGATAAGCCATGCTGCCAGGGATGCTCATAGAAGGGTTCAGATTGTGGAGCGGCGGGGGGCTGCCCCTGATCATCCTCAGCTTGTTGGATATGACAAGGGAGAGTATCTTAAATGTGCAATTCTTAGGGTGCTGTAATGTATAACGCTGTGGTTGTACTGGGTCCCACCGCCTGCGGAAAAACTTCTTTAGGGGTGCACATTGCCGCCGCTTTTGAAGGTGAGGTGGTTTCGGCTGATTCTAGACAGGTGTATCGTCATTTGGATATAGGTAGTGGAAAAGACCTGGCTGATTATACCATTTCAAAGGACAATGGAGCCAAAATCCATGTTCCGTACCATTTGATTGATGTTACGGACCTGCCCTATGAATACAATGTTCATGATTACCAAAAGGAAGCCTACAAGGCCATTGCTTGCATCCAGCAGAGGGAAAAACTTCCCGTAGTGGTGGGAGGAACGGGTATGTACCTGGATGCCCTGATAAGAGGGTATAACTTGATTTCTGTTCCTACCAACGAAAAGCTACGAGAAGACTTGGCGGGTAAGTCCATGGATGAATTAACCCAGCGCTTGTTGGAAGTCCGGGGGGTCTTGCATAACCATACGGACATAGAAGAACGTCATCGTCTGCTGCGTGCTATAGAAATTGCTGAATATGAAAAAAATGAGGGAAGGGCTCCAGAAGCCTCTATGCCCCCTCGACCCGATTTTCGACCAATAATCTTTGGAACCACCTTTCCACGGGATAAATTACGACGCAACATAAAGGAGCGATTGCGAGCTCGTCTTAAAGAGGGGATGATAGAAGAGGTAAAATCCATTCATGATTCGGGGATACCGTGGCAGCGACTGGAACGATTGGGCTTGGAATACAAGTTTGTAGCTCAGTTTTTACAAGGTGTTATTCCCTCGGAAAACGAGTTGTTTTCTCGACTTGCTATTGCCATTGGTCAATTTGCAAAGAGACAGGAGACTTGGTTTAGGGGAATGGAGAGAAAGGGTGTAAAGATAATTTGGTTGCATCCTGGCAGTGTAGAGCAGCGGTTGGCACAAGCTTTGGAGATAATCTCAAGCGAAAACGATTTACTTTGGAAGTGAAGGGAAGCTCACTCCCAAAGTTTATGGAATTCAAGCGTTGGCAGCCAGCTTGTTTTTTGCAGTTATTTTTTCAATATATCCTGTTCTTAGGCAGCTCTCAAATAGAGTCTTGCTTAAAAAGTCTGTAGTCTCATCCTCGTACCCATCTCTGTCACGAACAATCTTTACCACAAATCCGTCTTCCATCTCTCTAAGAATTGTCATATAATCTGTAGGATTGGAACTTTTAAGTCTGTAAAAATCCATTCAATATCCTCCCGATTTTGGATAAAACTTTTGAGACGCCCCTTTGATTTTAGGGCTTTGTTATAAAAATCCGTCTCTATTCTTTATTTTCGGCTTTAATTTACAATCATATTAGCTTTTTTATGAGGTAATGCCATGGATTATATCGATGCCCACATTCACATAGCAGATTGTAAGGACTGGAAGGACTTGCCTGATGTTTTAGTCTGTTCTTCCACTCATTCTTTAGACGAGTTTTTGTTTGTAGAAGAAAAGGCAAGGCAAAATCCCCAAAGAATAGTTGTATCCTTTGGTATTCATCCTCAAAATCCTGATGTAAAGTTATTTCCCTTGCTGGAAAAACTAGCCGTTGAAAGGAGGATTGCTGCCATTGGAGAGGTAGGGTTTGATTTGTTTACTCTAGATCTTGCCGCAACTTGGGGAAAACAAGAGGAGGTATGGCAGCTGCAAATAGACTTGGCCCAAAAATACGAGCTTCCCCTTGTAATTCATTGCCACAAAGCCATGGACAAGATTTTTTTGTATTCTAAAGACTTGACTAAGGTTCCTGCGGTGGTGTTCCACGCATATCCCGGTTCTTGCCAAGAAGCAGTGAATTTAATGGGGAGAGGAATTAATTGTTTTTTTTCTTTTGGGAAAGAATTATTGAGGGGCAGAAAAAACAGCATTCACTGTGTCAAATCCCTTCCCATAGAAAGATTGCTGGCAGAAACTGATTCTCCCTACCAAACTCTCCGTAATCAAGGAGAGTCAAGGCCAGACGAGATTAAAGATGTCTACAAGGAATTCGCCTTGATTCGTGGGGTGAACTACGAGGAATTGAAAGAACCTCTGGCAAGAAATTTTCATAGGATTTTTTCTTGTAGTCGTTGAGGAATGCGAAAGGACATTGCCGCCTACTGTGATAATTTCCTTAGTTCTTCCACTGTTTTTTTGTGTAGGTCCAGGATAACCTCCACCAGCGTTTCTGTGTCCTGTAGATTTACCGTACCCTTGTTACGAAAAATATCCTCCAGTTTTTGCGCCTCAGCTGCCAAGGGATTTGCACCCAATTGACGGGCCGCACCCTTTAGCCGATGGATGTACTGAGCCGCCTCCAGGCTTTCTTTGGAGTTGGACCTACGGAACGCGACTTCCAATTCTCTCAGCCTTTCGTCCTTAAAAACTGTATCTTGTAAAAATGCATCTACGAGAATCATATAAAGCCCCATATCGTCGTCAAGGCGATCCAAGGCTTCCCGTAGGTCAATTAAGTTGCTTGTACCATTTTCCATGGGAAGGATTATAGTATATATTCATTTTTTTTGCTATATTTAATGCATGAACTTGATAAATATCTTTTTGTATGGCAGCCTTGGCTTGAGTCTGGTTTTTTCCCTTTTGAACATTGTATTCTCCCCGGATATATCTGTAGCTGCCTTTCCCTTGGCCTTTGTCTTTTCTGCTGTTCTGGTGTATTGTTCTTGGTTTCAGCTGTATCTGAAAAGAAATTTAAAGATAGTCTCTGTTGTTCGTAAACTGTACCAGTATCTACCCTTCATCCTTTTGGTTTCCTTTGTATTCAGACGTGCTGGGGCTGAGGGAACAAGTCATACGTTTGATATCATTTCAGTTTTTCTTTGGCTGGGAGCTTCAGGATTTTCCATTGGCATGCAGGTCTTGCTTAGCCACAAACGGATTGGAAGCACCTTTCCTCAGTGGAATGAGTTCAAGGAAGCTAATGCACAGGAAAAGCCAAGGGGACTTCGCCGTATAATTCGGGAAGTCTTTGAGTGGATAGATGCCTTTATTCAAGCCGCATTTACGGTGGCCTTGTTGAATATTTTTATTCTTCAGCTTTATGAGATTCCCTCTGAGTCCATGGTTCCGGAATTTCTTGTGAGAGACAGGGTTGTGGTGTTTAAAACCGCTTCTGGTCCCCGTTTCCCCCTGTCTGATGTGGGGATTCCTCAACTCCGTTCCTACGACAGGGGAGACATTGTGGTGTTCCGCAATCCACACTACAGTCGTGACCGTAAATCCGAGGTGCGGACCTTTGTGTCCCAGCTGGTGTACACCCTAACCTTTACCGGCGTAAAATTGAATGTGGACGAGGATGGTAATCTCAAGGCTGACCCCCTGGTAAAGCGTGTGACGGGACTCCCCGGAGAACAGCTTATGATGGTGGATGGTGTGCTTTATGCCCGTACTGCTGATTCTCAGGAATTCAAGGTGGTGCAAGAGGATCAAAAATGGGCGGAGTGGAATGTGGCGGGCTTGCCTGCAAAGACTCTTGAGTTGGTTCAGGATATTCCGCTGTCAGAAAATTCTTATGACACTATGATTCAGTGTGAGCAAATGAAGAACAATCTTACCTACAGTAGTGCAAGGGAAGAAATCCTGGGCTTGGTGGAAGAATTTACTGCTATTAGAACTAGTTTGACTGGCAAAGACGGGGGCAATGGTGAGGGCATTGTTCCCATGGCAGATTTGTTTGAGTATACCTTCTTTTCCCGTGCTGATGAGCTTTCCCGTCGTTTATTGACCATCAACGGGGGAAACCAGTGGTTTGCTGATTATATGACCGCCTGGATGGACGAAATTCCTCAAGAATGTTTTACTGACGATACAGTCCTTGTGGGCGGAGATTTGTATCAGGATTCAAGCTTCAGGTTGAATTTGCTGTCAAAAATAGCCTTTGGCCGTTTGGTTGTGCAAAATGCCCGCCTTACAGCAGAGGTGGCTCCAGTGGCTTCCTGGCGTAATGATTCAATTCGTAATGCAGCGTTAAGCCAAATCCAAATGCTTCATCAATATTTTGTCCTTATGGACTTGAGGAATATGCCGGTGTTCCCCGCCAATACTAGCTCTGGGGAACCAGAGTATATTCCAGACAATTCCTTCTTTATGATGGGAGACAATAGATTCAATTCCTTGGATATGCGTCATTCCTATGATTCATCCATGAGGGCTGTTACATCCTACGATCCTTATTCATTGCTGTATTATTCAAATATTGCCCCACAAGCTGTAGGTGCAAAAGATATTTTAGGTACAACCGTATTACGGTTCTGGCCAGTTACTCGTTTTGGTGTGCCAGGAATTACTGGAAAGGAATAATATGCTTCATTGAAATAATGGGTTATTCCCATATTGACAGAAGTTTTATTTTTATTCATCATGGGCTGATATATGAGTGATACAAAGCTAAATAGGGCTTATCTGGAAACCCTGCCATCGGCAGACTTGATTGCCTTGGCCGACGAGTTGGGGATAGATATTCCAGAGAGCTTGAACAGACGGTTCGTCATTGGTGAGTTATTGGAAGCAGCTGAGGACTTTGGCGATAATGATAATGAATTGATTGATTCCTCTGACCTGGAAACAGTAGATTTACCCGAAACTTATAATGAGACAGTGATTTCAGCTGTTCTACGAAATCCTGTATGGATTTTTGTATACTGGGATATGAAAAAAGATCATATTTCTATGGTACGGAAATCTAATAAAATCCAGTCTCTCAGCTTGCGGGTAAACATGTTCAGTCGTGATAATCCTGATGCCATTGCTGATTATTTTGATGTGCCAATTACTCTGGATGATAGAAATCGCTATGTATTGCTACCTTCTGGATTTGGCTTTGTCCGTATAGATTTTGTGGTGAATATGGAGGGGGAGACCTACGAAGTGCTCGCTAGTACTGGTCTTGTTACACTGCCATACGTCTCAGAAAAAATTGCTAATCCTTTTCCAGAAACTCCCATTTCTCCAGTTTTAAAGCTTTCTGGTTTGCCAGAGCTATTGCGAACTCATTATATGAATCATCGTCAGTCTTTTTTCTAGGAGTCTCAAGCTAATGTCTAAAAAGAATATTGTCATCACATTGGTGGCTCACCAAGGATATTTTTGTCCTACAAGCATTCAAGAGTTGTCTCACCCGGAGATAGAGCTGCTTTTTTCAGGAATTTCTGACACTTACATTCCCTTGTTGAATATGTTTGAGACACTTGACCTTGAGCATATTCCCTTCAAATTGTCCCTTGTTATGACTCCACCTCTTTGTACCTTGCTTGCTGATTACACCGTTCAGGAGATGTACGTAAACTGGTTGGATAAATTGATTTTGTTGGGAGAAAACCAAATCAACTCTCTGAACAAAACAGATGAGATGTATCCCTTGGTAGAAGCAGAGCTAAACAGAGTGAAAAAATGCAAGGAAGACTTTGTTGCTGTATATAAATGCGATCTTCTTGCGGCCTTCCGCTACTACGCAGACCGGGGAAGCATTGAGCTTTTGGCTACTGCCGCCACCGCAGCCTTTTTGCCTCATTACATAGATTTGCCTGAGGCTATCAATGCCCAGATTGATGCGGGGCTTCATTCCCATCGACAGTTCTTTGGGCTTGTTCCAGATGGATTTTGGCTTCCTGCCATGGGATATACTTCTGGACTGGAAGAGATTATTAAAAGTTATGGTTATACCTATACGATTCTTGATTCCCATGGATTGTTATTTGCCAATCCTGTTCCACGAAATGGAATCTTTTCTCCAGCAGTTTGTCAAAATGGATTGTGGGTTTTTGGTCAGGATTATACTGCGGAAGATTCTGTGATAGGTGCTGGTGGATTTATGCACAAAGATGTGTACAGAAATCAAAACAGGGACTTTGCCTTTGAGGCAACAGACCAACAACTTGCTGGTTTTTTAACTGAGAGTGGAGTTCGCTTGCCCTCTGGATACAAATACTGGACTAGGGGAGATGACAACAAATTGTACGACAGGGATGCAGCCCTCCTTCAGGTAAAGGAAGATGCAGAAACCTTTGTTAGAAAATATGAGGAAAAACTTAACAAGGCAAGTCAAGCCTTGGAAACAGATGATATTTCTATTGTGTGTGCCTTCTATGCCAAGGATTTTGGTCAAACTTGGCATGAAGGCATGAGCTGGCTTGAACAGGTCATTCGTTTGGTGGCGACAAGTTCTGATATGGAGCTTGTCCAATGCTGTGATTTCTTGGACTATAAGAAGGACTTGCAGGAGATTAATCCCTTTATGTCTGCCGCCACTGGAACCGGTTATGGGGAAAATTTTCTGGATACAAAAAATGACTGGATGCTGCAGTATGCGCGTAAAGCCTGCCAGCGAATGAATCAACTGGCAGACTTATTCCCGGAGGATACGGGACTTAAGGCCCGTGCTTTGAATATGGCTGCCCGTGAGGTGCTTCTGGCCCAGTCCTTGGATTGGCCAAAGATGCTTAGTGAGGGGCTTTTTCCTGAGTATGCGGAGGCTCAATTTAAAAAGAATGTTCAGTCCTTTATTACAGTGTTTGATTCTTTGGGAGCAAATACCATCAGCACAGAATGGCTTACAAAGCTAGAACAAGAGCATCCCTTGTTTCCATGGATGAACTATAGAATATTCAGTAAAAAACAGTAAAACAGTGCTGGCTTCATCTGGGAATCGGATGAAGCTAAAAGAATCGGCGAATTTCTTGTAGAGCCAAAATCAATTTATCCAAGTCCTTTTGGGTGGTGCTATGTCCAAAGGAAAAACGAACACCATTGGTAGCCAATTCTTTTGAAACGCCCATGGCTTCCAGAACTGGCCGTTTCAACTTGCGGCTGGAACAGGCCGAGCCCGTGGATATGGCTATATTTTTTTCTGACAATGCTCGTACCAGTACCTCTCCAGGAATCCCTTCAAAGGCGGCTTGAACAATCCAAGGGGAGAATTTTTCCTGTTGGTCTTCTTCCACCCGTATCTCGGGAATAAGCGTACAGCCTTTGATTTCCTGTAATTGGGCTATAAACCTTTTTGTCATTATCTGTTGTTGTAGAAATCTAGTGTAGGGGACTTTTTCCGGAGTCTTTGAGGCAAGATAATGGCGTTGAAGGCACTTGGTAAAGGCCCAGGCTCCTGCAATATTTTCTGTTCCGGGACGAATTCCTTGTTCCTGACCTCCACCACGAAGAAAACTTTCAGATTTTTGCGCGAGGTAGAGTATACCTATTCCTCTAGGCCCCCCGATTTTATGGGCACTGAAAGCGGCACTATCAATTCCAGAATGGGATAAATTCAGGGGAATCTTTCCCGCCGCCTGCACACAGTCAAGATGAAGTTTTGGCCGCCGCCTTCCAGTTTTTTTTGCATGGTTTACTAAAAGGTCTGCCACCTGATATATGGGCTGGATGGCTCCCGTTTCGTTGTTTACCGCCATAAGACAGACTAAGGCTGTATCGTCGGTAAGAGACCTCTCCAGGGCCTCAACTGGTACAATTCCGCTAGAATCAGGTAAAACTTTTTCCACCCTCCAGCCACAGTGTTTGAGCATTTGTGCCTGTTCCCGGATGGCAGGATGTTCAATGGCGCTAATTATTATTGTTCCCGCTGCAGGTCTTTGGAGCAGGGAGAGGAGGGGAATGTGGTTTGCCTCCGTTCCTCCGCTTGTAAAGAAAACAGTTTCTGGTTTTACTTGAAGGACCTTTGCACAATCCTGGCGAACCTGTAGAAAAAAGCTCCTTGCTTCAGCACCTAGAAAATGCGCACTGGAAGGGTTGCCAAAGTATTGGGTTGCAATGGTGGCAGCCTCCTTGATAATATCTTCCTCTACAGGTGCTGTGGCGGCCCAGTCAAAGTAAAGATACGGGGCAGGATTGCCCTCAGCACCCAAAGTTTCGTTTTCTTCCCGTCCCATAATTAACTTTCCAATACCGAACGAATTGCAGCCTCTGGCACTTCCTGAATGACTGTGCTGTTGATTTCTCTCTGAAGAATACAGCGAATGGCAGGGCTGCTGTTCTTCTTGTCCTTTTTCATTGCAGATAGCAAGGCGTCACCTGCCTCATCAGGAGGAATTTTTCCCTCTAGCACAGGATGGTAGGCTGTAGTGCACCATCCGTAGCTTTCTAAAACCTCTTCCACCTCTGCCCTATATTCTTGATCACAGAGGTTGAGGTTTAGGGACAACTCCATTGCCCTGCCAATACCCCATGCAACAGCATCCCCGTGAGGAATGGCTCCTAAGCCGGCACAGGTTTCCAGTGCATGGGCAAAGGTATGGCCAAGATTTAGTTGCATCCGCAAACCCGTTTCTGTCAAGTCCTTTTCTACTATGCTAGCCTTGGCAATAACGCAACGGCGTATAATTTGCCGGATTAACTCTGGTGTCCGCTCCATAACATCTTCTTTTTGTGTTTGGAGGATGTGGAAGAGTTTTGGTGCATACAGGAGAGCTGTTTTTAGTGTTTCTGCCAAACCAGAACGATACTCGGACTCTGGTAAACTTTGTAAAAAATCACCAAAAACATGAAGGCGGCTTGCAGGATAAAAGGTTCCAATCATGTTTTTGTAATTTTCAAAGTCACAACCGGTTTTACCTCCCACAGCGGCATCTACCATGGCAAGGAGGGTAGTGGGAACCAACTCCAATCCGGCACCTCTCTTAAAGATAGAAGAAGCAAAGGCTGTCATGTCACAGATAACGCCGCCACCAATTCCCACAAAGATACTACCTCGTTGTAATTCTGATTCCAGGGCAGTTTTAACGATAAACAAAACATTCTCAATGGTTTTGTAGCTTTCACCTGCTCCCAATACTACAAGGGTATGCATTCCGTTTCTAAAAACAGAAAGAGGAGGCACAGGTTGTTCGGTTGACACTAAAAAGAAGTTCGCTACCTGTGACATTAGGGGGAGGGAAATAATTGTAGAATCAGTAACAAGAATTCTTCCCCGTCCATCATTTGGAACGAGAAAACTCAAAAGCTGCGGTAAATCTTCTGATTCGTAAAACAGAATGTCAGTTTTTTCTGTACCAGCAGAAACCGGCGGATATTTAATGGTAAAAGTGTCTTGGACCATAAGACATTCTAATATGTTTTTTCATCCATTGCAAGGAAGGTGGCACGAACATTTTCCAACCGAGCTAACTCACGATTTAAAATCTTTCCGTAATCTAACTCTCCATTGGCAATACGGAATCGCTCATCTTCCCAATTTTGAATGTCTGTCAGGTATAAAAACTGGAAATTCCCAGTGCTGGCTTTTTCTGCCCATAGTTTTGACTCTTCCCAGTACACCAATCCTGTTTCAAAACATTGTTCTGCCTTTTCCAAATCCCTTAGGTATTGTTCCTTCCAAGGAGCCTCGTAAAAATAGGCAACCTCCTTGTCAAAGGTGGCAGCCAGCCTCATGTGCTGTTCTATGAGCTTGAGGTTTATGTGCATCATAAAAAGATAACGGTATTTTTCCCATTCTTTTTCGTCGGTAATTTTTGCCAAGGCATGTCGAGGATTGCAAAAATCTGCCTTTACAGCCTTTTCCAACCAGTAGATGTTTTCCATTACATCATCGGGATATTTTTGATAGTGAACGTGAAAAAGACGATAAAATTGTTCCTTGTAAACCACAAAGTAAGAAAAGCCAGACCCAATGGTAAAACACAAAAAGAGGGCAAGGGCTATAAACCACTTTGCAGCTGGAGACAGAGATTTTTTTTCACTGAAAAACTGATGTGTACACCTCACCCTTGGAATATCGGCATTTTTTTTAAGACACTCCAGATGTTTTCCCCCACTTTTTCTGGGCCTTGGGTGGCATCAATACGAATGATTTTCATGTCAGTTGAGAGGCTTTCGTATTCCTGTATTACCTTTCGATATTCTTTTGCCGTTGATTCCAGAAATGATTGATTTTCGTATATCTCCGTAACACCCCGGGCAGTTATTCGTTTTAATGATTGACTAGGTTCTATATCGAAGAAGAAAAGATATTCTGGTAGAGGGAATTGACTGTTTAGGAGCCGGGGAAGCTCCGGTCCACAGGTGGTGCTTTGGTAGGCAAGGCTAGAAAATAAATACCTATCGCTGACAACAAGGACACCCTTGTGGCACAGATCCTTGATGCCCCCCGGAGCTGAAAGGTGTTCCTGGCGGTCGGCAGCAAAGAGGTAGGCGGCAGTTTCTGCTGTAGCTTGAAACTCTCCCCTTAGGAGGCTACGGAGAAACTTGCCGGTGGGACCGGTGGTAGGTTCTGCTGTACAATGGCATTCCACCTGTGGAAAGCTGCTGTAAATCCTTTGCTGCAATAGTTTTTGCTGGGTGGTTGTACCAGCTCCGTCAATGCCCTCAAAAACGATGAAATTCTTCAATATCACGATAGACCTACCATTTTTTTCCGAAATTTACTATAGTGTATAGTAGGATATTATGCCCAGATGAAGTCTCGAATCCTTAAAATAGGTATCAGCAGCATTCTTTTTTTCTCAATGATTTTTGCATCCTTGGTGCTGGTGAGACCTGTAATTCATGGCTTTACCCAGAAACTGGAAACCTACCGTGACAAAGTTTTGTCCATGGTAGAAGCAAAAACGGGACTACGAATATCCTACGACTCCCTGTCTCCCGCCATTCTATCAGTATTTCGTATAAAAGGTATAGTAGTTTCTGATGTGAAAACAGAAAATACTCTTCTTAGCATTCACAAGGCTCAAATTTCCTACAGTATACCCAAGCTCCTTTCTGGTGATGTGCAGGGAGCCTTTTCCAAGCTGAGTATTTCAGGTATAGAACTTGAGTATGACGGGGTAAAGAATAGCCACTTGTTGGAAAAACTTATGGCTCTAGTCTCCTCTGAAAATACCAGTGGCTCCACTGACTCCAAGTTGAATGGACTCATTGTCAGATTACCCTTCGACATAGAAATTGACAATGTATCTCTTCGGTATTATGACAATCTTGTGGATGCCCACGTTTTGTTTAAGGACATTGAAATAACAGATACACCTTCCCAGGGTTTTTTGTCACTCCAGGCTCTTGGACAATGTCTGGTTTCTGTTCAAGATGGGGCCTTGGCATCCACTGGAGATAATTTCAAAAAAATATTGAAGGATATTTCCCTGGTTTTTTCCATGGATGCCTCTGTTCTCCCCAAACTGGATGGAAGTACAGCTGGGATTAAACTTGCATCCATTTCCAATGAAGAGTTTTCAGTCGCTCGTACCAGTCTATTTGCAGAGTACAACGAGGGCTTGGTAAGTGTTTCTACCATCCAGAGTAACCTTCCTTTTTTGCTGATGGGAGAAATGAGCCTGGATACCGGTGAGCTTAGGTTTTTAGCGGATATGGAAGAGTTTGAGCCATTTTCCTATGTACGGGTTAAAAGAGATATTCCCTTGCTGGAAAATTTGCGGGAAACAAGGATTTCTGGTGAATATGAATTCCAGATAAATGCAAATACCCTGGCCTTTGGCTATTCTGGTGCGGGTTCTCTTTTTCTTCCTGAAAAAATATTGTCAGAAGCCTTCTTGCCGGAAGGTGTTCTTTTTGATTATAAGTTTTCTGGTAATACCACCGATATTGAAATTACTTCTCTTGACATTGAGAACAAAAATTTGAATTTTTCCCTTGAGGGGAGCTTTAATATTCCCAATCTACGAGCCACTGGCTTTGCCTTCCTTGAGCGGCTGACTGTACCTGGCAGTGGAGATATTTCTGCTGAATTGTATATAGATGCCCTGGACAGAGGATTTACCTGCTTTATTCCACAGCTTTACTATGGGGATAGGAGCTTTACCGCTCTCCAGCTCACTATGATTCCAGACTCCGAGGCTGAATCCATAGACTTTGAGTTTGAGGCTTCGGATTATTCTCATGTTGACTTTGGTGTTCCCGGATTATTACAACTTTCTGGCAGCTTTTTGAATGAGGAAAAACCCTATCTCCAAGCTAATCTCCAGATAAACGATTTCTTTATTGACTCAGCCCTACATGCAGCTTCATTTTTTGTGCCACAAGAGACAAGAACTCGGTTTGACTCCTTGTCAACCAGTCTCTCATCCTTCGTAACAACTAACGAGCTGTATATTGCCACGGATTTTTCATCCTTTAGTTACAATGTGGACTATTGGATTCTTGCAGATGCCTCCAACGATGACAATCTTCTCATCTTTTCCTTTACAGGAAATGAGACCACATTGAATCTTTCCCAGTTTGACCTGCTGTTTGCCGGACAAAATATTCAAATGACAGCCGCGGTTGATGTGGATGATGAATATACCCAGCTTTTCTTTAACACAGACCTTTCTGTCAACAGCCTTCCTTATTCCTTGTCTGGTTCCTATACCTTTGGTTCATGGTTGAATCTTACAGGTAGCTATGGGCTTGTGGCTTCCCTGTCACTGAATGGGGAAGAAAATATGGTGGAGGGCCAGCTGCAAATGGCGGAATTGCCCTTGGCCATTGGTCCGGCAATGGTTTTGTGCTCTATGGAGACAAGTGGCTTTGTTCCTCGTGATAATCCTTCTGATTTTAGGATTGATGTAGGTCACCTGGGAATCTCGGAGGTTTCAAATGTGTTGTTTACAAATCCACAGCTTTCTGTGGCTGGCCATATTTCCAACTATGGATTTTTGCTGGAGCATTTCTTGTTCCAGGACGAGGTTTCAACCTTGGATGGTTCTGGTGGAGTGATGTGGAATTTCTCCCAGGGCATACTTGAGACTGCTGGGCTTAATTTGAGCTTAGGTAGCGCCGTGACTTCTGAAGCATACAACATTGGTATGAGTTTTTCCAATCCAGAGCAAAAGGATTTTTCTCGGCTAAATTTTTTGCAGGATGTCTATTTTTCCGCTCAAATTGATGTAAACAAGCTGCCCATGGCCCGTTTCCGTCCAATGCAAAATGAAGGAAATGTACTAACTGGAGCAATTACCGCCATGGGTACAATAGAAAATCCCTACATTTCCATTGCAATAGAACCTTCATCTGTTTCCTTTGGAGGTCTTCCCTTTAATTTTACGGCAAAGGCACGACTGGATGACGGAGAAGTTTTTCTTGATGAGGCAGAGGTTCAATCGGGAAGCATGTCTGTAACAGATGTTTCTGCCAATTTTTCCCTAGCCAATCTTTCAGGTTTTCTCCATGCCCAGTTTGATGCAAATTTGGGTGATGTTTATACAATCAATGTTCCTCTGGATGTAAATGTGACTAGTTCTCTTGCAGATGAGGGAAGTGCAACTACACTGACGGACGATTCTGGAAACACCCTTGCTTCCCCTAAGAATAGTGGATTTGTTGGAATTGTGACTACCTTGGCAAGAGGCTTGCCAGAGCTAATTTCTGTGGATCTTAGTGCCCAGTTGGGGGGAACCTTATTCTCAGAACCTGAAATGGTAGAAATAAATTTAGTCCGCATTCCAGGCTACATTATGATTAATTCTAAGAATGAATTGGGAATTTCGGGTTCCATTACAGAAGAAGGATATATAAATATGAATCTTTCTGACAGGATGCCCATCCATGCAGTGGTACAGGGGTCTGTAGCAGAGGAAGGGCTTGACTTGTATGCAAGGAATATCTCATCGGATTTGTCCAAGTTCAAGGGACTCGTAACCTTTCCCTTCATTATGCTTCATGGTGGGCATCTAACAGGTAATTTTCATATTGGTGGTATTATTGCTGACCCTAAATTTGATGGACAGCTTTTGGCTTCAAACCTTGTAATCAATTGTCCAGACTATGTGCCTGAATTAATGACAGCTCCCCAAGCCATTATCAATTTACAAGATAGTGAATTAAGTCTTGACAATGTTTATTTTGCTGTTGCAGATGGTAGTGCCTATCTTGATTTGCGCCTGGTCATGGACAGATTGATGCTGGATATTCTTACGATAGATGTAAGGACCCCTGGCAATGTAATGGTTCCCGCCCTGGTAAACATTCCTGCCACCATTGCAGGCGCACCATCTGTTCTCATAGAAGGAAAATCCACCTGTGATTTGAACATTGAGGTTACCCTGTCCTCTGTGGAGGTTCGAGGTCGTTTCTTTGTTGACGACGTGGATATTGATATTGTTTCTGCCGGTATACAGGGGCAAAATACGAGACAGGAGGGACTCATCTATCCAGGTGGTTCTGGTAGGATGACCACAATCCTTGATATAGGCATTACCACGGGGCAACACGTCGAACTTTTTTTTGACCCCCTCCTTCGTGGACTTATTGCACCGAACACAAAGGGAACCTTCCGTTATGATTCCAGCACGGGCGTTTACTCGATAGACAGTGACATTGTATTGCGAGGAGGGGAAATAAACTACCTGAACAGAAACTTCTATTTGAGAGAGGGACGAGTTGTATTTGATGAAAATGATTCCTTGGACCCCATCATTACGGTACGGGCTGAAATTCGTGAGCACGACCAAAATGGTGAGCCAGTGCGCATAACCCTGTCTGCAGAAAATCAGCGTCTTAGTCAATTTACTCCGAGCTACTCCTCATCCCCTCCCAAGTCTGAAATGGAGCTCATGTCCATTTTAGGTCAAGCCTTGACAGGGGACGTTCAGAGTGGATGGGATATTTTGCTGTCAGGAGTTGATTATGGATTTAATATGCTGGTATTACGCAAAATAGAGAATGCATTGCGTGATTTCCTTAATTTTGATATATTCTCTTTAAGGACGATGGGATTGCAAAATAGTTTAAAACAGTGGCTTAATGTTGGAGAAAAAAACCAAAGGCTAACTGTTGGTAACTTTTTTGATAATACTACTGTTTATATAGGTAAGTATTTTGGAAGTTCCATTTATGCTGATGCCATGCTTCACTTTGCCTATGATGAAAAAAAGGCATTGGAGGATGGGACTAGTTCTGGATTAAATTTTCAACCGGAAATTGGTTTGGAGATGGATTCTCCCTTTGGAGCCATACGATGGAGTTTTGCTCCTGACTTGGAAAATCCCCAACATCTTTGGGTTCCATCAACTTCCATCAGCCTTTCATGGAAATTTTCTTTATAAAGGATATGGTATGATGAATTGTAGAAATTTATTTCGTAGAGTCCTGATGCTTTTCCTGGTGCTATTGTTTACAATTACAGCCTTTGCTCAGACATCTGACACTTGGTACTATGGTAAAAAAATCAGAAACATTGACTTTAAAGGATTGGAAAATGTAAATTCCATGGAACTCAGTGGAATAACTTCACCTTTCATCGGACAGGAATTTACCGACGAGCTATATCTGGACTTATTGAACAGGGTTTATGCCTTGGATTTATTTGAGGATGTTTCTCCAATAGCATTGCCTGGAGATGCCAAGGGGGATTCTGTTGTAATTGAATTTACCGTTGTGGAAAAGCCCTTTGTCTCCCAGTTGAAATTTACAGGAAATCGGCATATTCGGGCTTCCGAATTAAAGGCAGCTATTTCAACCAAGGCAAAAGACATATACAACTCCAGCAAAATTCTCTTGGATGAGCGGGCGATTCGTGACCTATATCTAAAGAAAGGCTATACAAATGTCCGTGTTTCTTCTACAACAGTGGAAAAAGACAATGAAATAGAGGTTACCTTTGAGATTTCAGAGGGTCGTTCAACTGTGGTAAGGGAAATTTCCTTTATGGGAAACACTGTGGTTTCATCAAAGACCCTGAAGGGGCTTCTTTCAATGAAGACTGTGGGTATCTTTAACAAGGGTGCTTTTCAGGAAAGTCAGTTGGAAATAGACAAGCAGTCAATTATTGCATACTATCAAAATCGTGGTTATGTAGATGTGGCCATTCTTGATGTAGTACGAACAGTAACCTACAACGAAAAGGATGATTGCGATGAGCTTAACATTCAGTATGTAATTCAGGAAGGGGCACAGTATATATTTTCTGGAATTACTTTTACAGGGAATACCATTTTTTCTACCGAACAGCTGCGGGATTTGATTAAACTTCAGGATGGTGATGTCTTTAACCTGGGGAGATTCCAGGAGGGATTGGTTGCCGTAACTGACCTATATTTTGAGAATGGTTATACTTCCAATTATTTTAACCCTGTTGAAAGCAAGAATGCAGAAACCAGGCAAATTGCTGTGAACTTTATGATTATGGAAAATCCAAGGAGTCATATTGAGAATATCTTTATCAAGGGGAATGAAAAGACAAAGGATTATGTAATTCTACGTGAACTTCCCATTGAATCGGGTGATATTTTCTCCAAGACCAAGATTACCACTGGATTGAGAAATTTGTTTAATCTTCAATACTTTTCTGCCATTGTACCTGAAATTGTGGCAGGTTCCGAGGAGAACCTTGTTGATGTAGTTTTGAATTTGGAAGAGCAATCAACTACTTCCATCGAATTCGGTGTTACCTTCTCTGGAATTGCGGATCCAGATGCCTTCCCTGTGTCCTTGTTCTTCAAGTGGCAGGATGCCAATGTTATGGGTACAGGTAAGCTTGTTTCTGCCAATACAACTCTTTCAACTGATAGCCAGTCTCTTGCCTTGAGTTATGGTGATTCGTGGTTGTTTGGTATGCCAATCAGTTTTAGTGCCAGTGCAGGTATTTCCCACACAATATCCAATACCCTGCGTTCTGTTGTTTTGCCCGACGGAAGTATAAATAATAAATCTTATTATATGAATTATAATCAATTGTCCTTCGATTTCGGAGCCTCTCTTGGTCGTCGTTGGATACCTGATTATGCCATTCTTTCTGTTTCAGGGGGAATTAGCAGCAGTATTTTGCGAAATTTCTACGATGACACAATTTATACCCCCGCAGATAAAACCATTGCAGATAATCAAAAGCGTTGGGGCATGAAAAATTCAATTTGGGTTGCAGGCTCAATAGATGCTCGTGATTTGAACTATGATCCTTCTCGTGGGTGGTTTGCAAAGCAACAGTTCTCTTGGACAGGTCTTGTTCCAATGGCTGAAAAGCAGTTCTTTATGAGTTCTGATACAAAGGCAGAGATTTACTTCACCCTGTTGGATTTACCGATAACAGATGTCTGGAATTTAAAGTTTGTGTTGGCTGGCTTGACGAGCCTTTCCTTTGTGGAGCCTACACCCAACACAGAACTTAGCTCATCGAATATGCTGTATATTGACGGAATGTTTACTGGTCGTGGATGGAGTTCCCTCTACAGTACCCACCGTGGACAAGCCTTGTGGAACAATACTGTTGAGTGGAGAATGCCTGTTGCGCCAGGAATCTTTGCCTTGGACTTCTTCTTTGATGCTGCTGTCATTAAGGATACAGCACGGACCTTCTTTACTGACCTGAACATCAACGATGTATTCTTTAGTTTTGGCCCTGGCTTCCGTTTCTCCTTGCCTCAGTTCCCATTGAGGATGATGTTGGCCAATACCTTCCAAGTGAAGGATGGTTCCGTAAAATGGAGAAATGGAGAGGGACCTGAATGGGACTTTGTGCTTTCATTCAATATCACCAACAGATAAGGAGCTTTACTTTGAACAAGAAATTTTTTATTGTAATCCTTGGTGTTTTAGTTTTATGTGGAACCCTTGGTGCACAGCAAATCACCAAGTTTGGAGTAGTAGACACATCTCGTGTATATGAATCTTTTTTCCGAGAAACTGGTCCTGTTAGAAACTACGAGTCCAAAAAGGCTGCCTTTCAGCAGGAAATCAATGAGCTAACTCAGGAATTGCGTGAATTACAAGTGCAGCGTGCAGAATATCAAAAGAATAAAAACGAGGCAGGAGTGCTGAGGCTTGATGCTGAAATTGCTCGAAGAACCCAGTACATTACTGAATACACAAGCGCAAAGAACATGGAGTTGGAAACTCTTCGTCGCTCTTTGCAGACATCTGATGCCTTTTACCAAAAACTATACAGCACATTGGAAAGAATTGCCGAGGATGGAGGATATAGTATGATTTTAAGCTTGCAGGACTCCAACTCCATCCTGTGGTACAGTCCTTCTGTTGACGTTACCGATGAGGTTATTAGTGCTTTAGGATTGTAAGTATGGCTGAATCAACCCCCATGATGCTCCAGTACCGGGGGCTTAAGGAACAACATCCTGATGAAGTGCTTTTTTTCAGGCTAGGTGACTTCTACGAAATGTTCGATGAGGATGCCGTGGAGGTTTCCCGTCTTTTAAATCTAACCTTGACCCATCGGGGAAACCAGCCCATGTGCGGCATCCCTTACCATGCTTCAAAGGTTTACATTGCCCGTCTTCTACGTCTGGGTAAAAAGATTGCAATTTGTGAACAGGTTTCTATGCCTCAAAATTCTCGTGCCTTGGCAGAGCGTAAGGTGGTGGAAATTATTACCCCCGGAACCGCCGTGGAAGAGGAGTACTTGGAGCAAGCAAGCCACAATTACTTGGCAGTTCTTTCCTGTAGTCGAGGAAGGGCTGGCTTTGCCTTTATAGATGTGAGTACAGGTTCCTTTTCTGCAACCAGCTGGAATCTTTCTGATATGGTCCAAGAGTTTTCTAAGGAATTAGGACGTTGTTCTCCAAGAGAATTGATTTTACCCCTTTCTCTAAAGGAACAGATGGTGGTACAACAGGTTTTGGCCAATTATAGCGGTATTTCCATTTCCTATTATCCTGATTGGCATTTTTCTTCAGACCTTGCCTACAAAAAACTTGTTGAGCAATTTAAAACGGCAAATTTGCGTTCCTTTTCCTTGACAGAAAATTCCCCGGAGGTTCCGCCTGCTGGTTTTCTATTGGATTATTTGTCTAAAAATTTTAACTCAAGCCTTCCCCATATTACAGGGATTCAGGTTTACAACGATAGTGACTATGTTGCAATCGATGAGTCATCACGAAGAAATTTGGAGCTTGTCACAAATCTACGGGATGGTTCAATGCAGTTTACCTTGCTAGAAACAGTGAACTTTGGGGTTACTGCCATGGGTAAACGCCTTGTTCGTAGCTGGCTTCTTTCTCCCTTGCAGGATTACGACAAAATCCTTGCTCGTCAAAATCTCGTGGCAGAACTGGTAAGTCAAAGGAGCCTTTTAAAGGATATTCGGGAACAATTAAGCTCCATCCTGGATTTAGAGCGCCTTACCGGTAGAGTTGCCATGGATAGGGCTCATGGAAAGAATCTCCAGGCCTTAAAAACAAGTCTCCATTCATGGATTCAAGTTCATGGCTTGATAGTTAATCTTAATTTTACAGGTACGGATATTGAAGAAGCTCGAAATATTGTAGAGCTTATTCAATCAAGTATTGTGGATGACCCGTCTATTGTTTTGACTGAGGGAAATTTAATAAGAGAGGGGTGGTCTCAGGAATTGGACCACATAAAATCAATTCAAAACAATTTTAATGAAATACTGGATGCCTACATAGAAGAGGAGCGGCAAAAATCAGGTATTCCCACTCTGAAGGTTCGCTACAATCGCATTTCAGGCTACTACATAGAAGTCTCCATTGGAAAAATTGACACTGTTCCCTCTCACTTTATCTTACGCCGCTCCATGGTAAACGGTAACCGCTATACCACTGCTCGATTACAAGAGCTGGAGCAAGAACTGAACTCTGCTGCTGTAAAGATAATTGAGTTGGAAAGAAAACTCTTTTTAGAGGTTAGGGATAAAATAAAGGGCTTTACCAGCTATCTCTTTCAAGTGGCAAAGGAAATTGCCTATACCGATTGTATTGCCTCTTTTGCCCAGGCTGCCTTGCACAACAACTGGGTGAGACCGGAAATTGCGGAAGACGGCCCTACAGAAATCATTGCAGGCCGCCACCCTGTGGTAGAAGCCCATTTGCCTTCCGGGGAGTTTGTTCCCAACGATGGTCATTTTTCTAATGAGGCCTATTTTGCCCTCATAACTGGTCCAAATATGGCGGGAAAAAGCACCTATTTACGGCAAACAGCCCTCATCACCTTGTTGGCACAAATAGGTTCCTTTGTTCCTGCAACCAGGGGCCGCATTCGTCTTGTGGATAAGATATTTTGTCGTGTAGGTGCTTCTGATAATCTTGCCAGAGGTGAATCCACTTTTTTGGTGGAAATGACGGAAACAGCCCATATTCTTCGTTCAGCAACTGCCAAAAGCCTTGTCATTATGGATGAGGTGGGGCGGGGCACCTCTACAGAAGATGGTCTTTCTATTGCCTGGGCTATATCTGAATACCTTTTGAACAAGGTAAGGTGCATCACCCTTTTTGCAACCCATTATCACGAACTTACTCGCCTTGTGCATCCAGCCCTCGTTCCTCTTTGCCTTGAGGTTTTGGAGCAGGAGGGTCAGGTTATTTTCTTAAAAAAGATTAAGGCGGGGGCAGTGGCTAATTCCTACGGTATTCATGTGGCCCAGTTGGCAGGAGTTCCACAAGAAGTAATTGCTCGTGCTGAAAATCTTCTTCAAGAAATTACTCAAAAGATGGGGCCACGGCTGGGAATTTTCTCTGATTTAACTTTGGAAGCCAAACCAGAAGAAAAAAATCCGGTTGTAAAATCAACTCCAGCTAGTCAAGAACCTGTGAGTTTTCAGTATCCTGGGCTTTTTTCTGATGAAGAATTGATTCTTGATGAAATCCTTTCTACCGATACAGACAGTCTACCACCCATTGAAGCTCTTTTACGGATTGCACGCTGGAAAAAAGCCTTGACTGGAAAATAATCTTCAGAAAATCCGTCAAAAAATCCTTCTTTCTTCTTATAATACTTATATGAAGGATTTATCTTTAAAGATGGGAAGTTTTTTGTCCCTTTTAACAGGGGGACAGGTCTGTCTATCCTGTGGAAAATACACCATTGGAGTTTCCCTGTGTCCAGAATGTCAGGATACAAGGCTTTTTCACTGGACAGCCAAGGAGGGGCGATGTTCTTGTTGCGGAAGGGAACTAGTTTCTGAAATTGGTATTTGTACTAGCTGCCGCAGTGAACCTTTACTAACCCACACTGAACAAGTTTTGCCCATTCACTGCTACCGCCTTTGGAAAAAAGACCTGCTGTTTTCTTGGAAAACTGCCGGAATGAGACAGCTTTCTCCCATTTTTGCCACTCTCATGGCAGATTTTATAAAAAAAGAACTAGCGGAATTAAAAGACTGTCCCCTAGTGCCGGTTCCTCCAAGAAAGGGAAAAATCAGAAGGCAGGGTTGGGATCAGGTGGATGAACTTTGTAGGTATTTGAAAAAAAAACATGGATTTAAAATCCTGCCCTTGCTGGAAAGAAAATCACTGGAGCAGCAAAAAAAGCTGGATAGAAAAAGTCGTCTGGAGAATCTAGGACAGACCTATTGCATCGATGAAAAAAAACTTTCGAAAAGTCAAGTTCCAGCAAGGGTGATTTTAATTGATGACATTCTTACTACTGGGGTTACAATAGAAACCTGTGCTAGAGCTTTGAAGGAAGCTGGTGTAAAGGAGATTTTTGCCTGTACCTTGTTTTATGTTTCCTAGTCTACTTGGTCTGGGGCAACTAGTTTTCCCTTGTATAAAATACGAGGATTAACAATAATCTTCAGTTTTTTTTCTGCCTCAGCCAGCTTTCTCATTTCGTAGCCGTCGCCAATAACAATATTGGTTCCAGTTTTTCCATTGCGTCCTGTTCTGCCCACTCGGTGAATAAAAAAGTCGATATTGGACGGCATATCCATTTGAATGATATGGGTTACATCAGGAATATCCAAGCCTCTAGCCGTTAGGTCACTTGTAATGAGAATGGAAGTGTTGCCTTTGCGGAACTGTTCCAGGGCCTGCTTTCGTTTCACCTTATCTTGTTTTGCATGGAGAATATCACAGTGTATCTTTTTGTAAGAAAGCTTTGAGTGAATGATTTCCACGTCGGCAGGCCGTGCTGTAAACACAATGGCCTTCAAGGGTAACGGGGGGAGCTGTTTTTTAGAAATATTTTTACTGTTGGCCTCCTGTTCTGCCACAATCAGCTTTCTCAATGTTTCTACCTTGTCCCTTCCCTCACTGTAAATTGCAATATGGGTAATTTTATGCTGAAGAACATCTTCCGGTGGCAAAATACGTTTTTCCAAAGCAGCTTGACATTCTTGCGGTGTTTGCCCAGTCCTTTTAGAATGAAGTATTCCATGGATTATTCTCTCGGTTTTTCCTGTAACAGTGGCAGAACAAGCTACTAATTGTAGGTCAGCAGGCATTGCATCACAGAGGGCTGTTGTCTCTTCCCTGAGCTCTGGCGAAAGAAGTCGATCCGCCTCATCCAAAACAAGAGCCCTTACCTGGTGAACCTTTAATTTTTTTAAATAGACTAATTCCATAAATCGAGCAGGTCCCCCAACAACAATCAATGGCTTTTTTTTCAGCATTTCTACCTGTCGTCTGATGGGTGCTCCTCCAATCAACAGTACTACAGAAAAATCGGTAATTAGCTGAATCTGAGCCTTAATTTGTGATGCCAACTCGTGGGTTGGGGCAACTATTACCAGTTGAGTTTGATTTATTGATACATCTATTTTTTGAATCAGGGGTAAAAGATAGGCAAAGGTTTTGCCTGTTCCTGTTTCAGACTGAAAAATAAGGTCTTTTCCCTGTACTAGCGGTGGAATTGCCTCCTGCTGAACCCTGGTAGGAGTGGTAATTGAAAGTAAATTCAACCTCTCTATAAGTTGATTGTCAATTCCCAAGTCTTTGAATGTAATTGAGCTGTTCATGGGTGAACTATAGCATATTTTCGCTTGATGTGCTACAATTTAATGTATGAAGATTGGAATAGATACCTTTGGCTGTGGCCATGGTCAATCAGGGATAGGGCTCTACCTTATGTTCTTGATTGCAAATTTTCCCAAAGAAGAAAATTTATACTTCGAACTTTTTGGTTCAAAAATAGATAAGTACACCTATATTTCCAAGACAGGGAATTTTTCTTATTCAACTGTTTCTATCCCGGATAGTGCCATGGCTGAATTTCTGTGGCATTCTACTCGATGTTCTGGTTTTGTAGCAAAAGAAGGATACGATGTTACGATTTATGCAGGTGGCCCCCGTTTTGCAGCCACCAGCTATAAAACCCCTGGTATCATTGTAGTAAATGAGGTGGTTTCTGAAATAACTGAACTAAAAAAAACCTTGTATTCTCTTCAAATTAAGACCGCATTAAGCAGATGTTCGGGAATAATTGCAGCCAGTCAATTTATCAAAAAGGACATGGTAAATCTTGGCATTAATGCAGATAAAATTCATGTTATCCACAACGGAATCAATCACAGCTTGTTTTATCCCCACACAGATTTTGAGGGCGATGTTCTTGATATTAAACCCTTTGCCATCAAAAAGCCATATTTGATTTACGCATCACGTCTTCAAAATCATTTGAAAAAGCATATTGAGTTGATTGATGTTTTTTCTTTATTTAAAGAAAAAACAGGCTTGCCCCATCGTCTTGTTCTGGCTGGTAGTGCGGATGCCTATTCCCAGCAGGTTCATGAAAAAACTTCAGCCTCTCCCTACGCATCGGATATCTTTTTAACAGGATATTTTCCCCACGAAAACCTTCCGCAGTTGTATTCCAATGCAGAAGCCTGTATTGTTCCCTCAGTAAACGAGGGAGTAGGGCTGCCTGTTTTGGAAGCAATGGCCTGTGGTATTCCTGTGGCTTGTGCCAAGGAAGGTGCCCTGCCAGAAATTGCTGGTGTCCATGCCTTGTATTTTGATCCGGATAATGCTGAAGATGTGGCTTCTGCCTTGGAAAGAATTGTCTGTGATGAAGCTTTGCGTAAACAACTCATGGAAGGTGGCCTGGATTGGACCCGTCGCTTTTCATGGGATAAGACAGCAAGAAAAACCTTGGAAGTTGTGTTGTCCATTGCTAAGGGAGAGTGATTTAGGCAGCTTGATTTTGCCAAAAAAAGCCATGGAGACATGAAATCTCTTTTGCAAGATTCTCTGTCCCCATGGCTTTTTATATCTAGTTTTAAAGTCATGCAGTTTTCTGGTTTTCTATCAATAATGAAGCGGCAACCTTGTTGCTTTCCACCATTTCCTTTGTAATGGTGAGCTTTCGCCTTCCTCTGATAGATGGAATCTCGAACATAACATCAAGGAGCATCTTTTCTACAATGGCTCGCAAACCACGGGCACCAGTTTTGTGACGGATTGCTGTTTCTGCAATAGCATCAATGGCTCCATCACTGAATACCAGCTCCACATCGTCTACCGCAAAGGATACTTGATACTGCTTTGTAATGGCATTTTTGGGCTCTGTAAGAATCATCTTCAAGTCATCCTTGGTCAGTTCTTTGAGGGCCACGGAAATTGGCATACGGCCAATAATTTCCGGAATCAAACCGAACTTTACCAAGTCATCGGGAATAACCTGATTTAAAAGCTCAGCCTTTGCATTTTCATCCATATCCTTCGTATTGCTTCCAAATCCCATGGTTCTGTCTGCAACACGGGTTTCAATGATACTGTCCAAACCGACAAAGGCTCCACCACAGATAAACAAAATGTTTGTGGTATCAATTTCAAGCATCTCTTGATTGGGATGCTTTCGACCACCCTGGGGAGGAACACTGGCCTTGGTTCCTTCGATAATCTTCAGGAGAGCCTGCTGCACACCTTCTCCGGAAACATCTCGAGTGATGGAAGTGTTTTCGGACTTTCGGGCAATCTTGTCAATTTCATCAATAAATATAATTCCACGCTGGGCAGCCGCAATGTTGCCGTCTGCCGCATTGATGAGCTTTAGCAGAACATTTTCTACATCCTCACCAACATAACCAGCCTCTGTCAGGGTAGTTGCATCTGCAATGGCAAAGGGAACCTTTAGTCTTTGTGCAAGGGTCTTTGCCAACAATGTTTTTCCAGAACCAGTTGGACCAATCAACAAGATGTTTGATTTTTCCAATTGTACGTCTGTGTCAGTTACCTTAGGCATTGCCATCCTCTTGTAGTGGTTATAAACTGCCACTGCCAAGGCCTTTTTTGCATAGTCTTGACCAATAACATACTGGTCAAGATAGTCCTTGAACTCCTTTGGAGTGGGAACATCGGCAAGCTCTATGGGCTCCAAGTCCAATTCTTCATCTTCTAGAATGCTCTGGCAAACCGCAACACACTGGTTGCAGATAAAGACATCACTGGGTCCTGCTACCATACGTCGGTTATGCTCAGCGGGCTTGCCACAAAAGGAACAGAAGTGTCCGTTATTTTTTCGTGCCATGTTCCCTCCGTGGGAGAATTTGGTCTACAATTCCATAGTCCAAGGCATCTTGAGCTGACATATAATAGTCGCGTTCCATATCAGCTTCTACCACATCAGCAGTTTTACCAGTATGAGATGCAAAGTAATCTATAGTGAGTCGCTTCAATCGAATGATTTCCCTTGCCTGAATGGAAATATCGGAAGACTGTCCCTGGACTCCGCCCCAAGGCTGATGAATCATCACTCTGGAGGAGGGAAGGGCAAATCGCTTTCCGGGTGTTCCACTTGCCAAAAGGATGGCAGCCATACTAGCAGCCTGTCCAAGACAGATGGTCTGGGTATCGCACTTGATTGACTGGATAGTGTCATAAATCGCCAAACCGGCAGTAACAGCACCACCGGGAGAATTAATATAGAGACTTATATCCTTTTCTGAGTTCTGGGAATCCAAGAAAAGGATTTGGGCCACTACCAGGTCAGCACTCATATCACTGATTTCACCATCAATAAAGATGATTCTGTCCTTTAAAAGACGTGAGTAAATATCGTAGGAACGCTCATGCCCACCACTTTGTTCAACAACAATGGGCACCATGGTATTCATTCTTTCATTCATCATTAATCCTTAATACCAAGGCAACTTATCTTTTGAACAAGTCTGCAAAGACCATCTTGTCACCCTTGGTGACCTTCACCTGTGCAAACAACTCTTTGTACAATTTTTGTTCCTTGGTATCGTCTATAAGATACTCTTTTGAACGGGGATCCGCATAGTGTTTTTTCACTTCTTCTACAGAAACTCCTGATTTTTCCGCAATACTTTCCATTTCCTGTTCAATTTCTTCTGGAGTTACTGTGATGTTTCTGTCTTTTAGCAGGGATTCCACTACGATGCGAGCCTTCAGCATCTTTTCTGCATCACCTGTCCATTCTGTCAGCATGGTTTCCTTACTCTGTCCAGACGATGCAACCAACTTGTCCAGCTGTTCAGTTGTAGTACCAAACTGCTGGGCCATCATTCTCCAACGATGCTCCAATTCTGCCTGAATCATGGAATTTGGCAAGTCAAAGTTATATTTTTCCACCAACTTTTCCAACAACTCATTTGACTTGATTTCAGTAACACGTCTATCCCTGATGGCTTCCATGTTTTTCAAAATATCTGCCTTCATGTCTTCAAGGGTATTGTATTTTTCGTTAACATCCTGAGCCAACTCATCATCCAGGTCAGGTAGATTACGCACCTTGAGGGCTGTAAGACTAACCTTGATTTTTTTGGTAGTTCCGGCCAAGTCCTTATCCTCAAAGTCCTTGTCGTAGGTTTTGGTAATTTCCTTTGTCTCGTTCTTTTTCATTCCGATGATGTCATCATCAAACTTAAAGATATTCTGACCACTGCCAATGGTAAATACAAAGTCTTGTCTCTGGCTTCCTTCTATTTCTGTTCCATCATCTGCTAATTCACAGTAGTTTACCGTGGCAATGTCATCCTTAACGGCAGCCTCATCATCCTTTTTGTCTACTACCATGGCATTACGCTCACGAATCTGTTCCAATTCTTGCTTTAGCTCTGCCTCGCCAACCTCTACCACAGGCTCTTTGATGGTAATTCCATCAAGGCTTTCAATCTTGACGGTGGGGAATATGTCGTAGGTAACGGAGAATGTCAAATCCTTTGTTACATCCAGGACAGGCACCTCTTCCATTGAAGGCTGGGTGTATGGCAGGGGTTTTTCGTCAATAGTCTCAAAAACCTCTCCCAACGCTTTTTCAATCAATTCAGCAGCGGCATCAGCCTTAAGAGCATCTCCATATTTTCTCTCCAAAACTGAAACAGGTACCTTACCCTTGCGGAAGCCAGGGATTTGAAGGTTCTTTGCATACTTTGCAACTGAAGCATTGTATTCAGTGGCTACATCTTTTTTTCCAATGGTTACGGTCAATTTAACTGCTGAATTTTCCAGTTTAGTAATTTCATTGGTTACTTTCATGGCTGATTCCTCATAAAAAATTTTGGCAGATACAAGATTGTCCTTGGCTGCCTATGTTCATACAGATTTTACCTGCAAGAATCTAAAAAAAAAAGGCGATTCAGATTACTCCGAATCGCCTTAGAGCGGGAAACGGGAGTCGGACCCGCGACATCGACCTTGGCAAGGTCGCGCTCTACCACTGAGCTATTCCCGCAAATTTTGTTGGGCTAAAGCACTGTATCCCTGATTCGCTTCCCATAAAGGTATGCGAGAGAAGGGACTTGAACCCTTACGCCTAGGGCACCAGATCCTAAGTCTGGCGTGTCTGCCAATTTCACCACTCTCGCCCATATCGGGTATCGGTGTTTAACCTCTCGATGTGACAGACTATATCATGTAATAGCATTTTTTGTCAACACCAAACAAGAGTTTTTTTTGTTTTTTCGTTGATAATTTTCTGTTGATTGTATTTGATTTTAGTGATATTACTAGCTTATGAGTGCAGTGGCAAAAACCCATCAAATAGACATGACTAATGGTGCAATTTTACCCAAGTTGTTGAGTTTTTCTATTCCATTGATTTTTTCAAGTGCTTTACAGCTTTTATTTAATGCAGCGGATGTTATTGTGGTGGGACGTTTTGCAGGAGAAAACTCTTTGGCGGCAGTTGGGGCTACAGGAGCCTTGATTAATCTTATGGTAAACCTTTTTGTGGGTCTTTCTGTAGGAACTAATGTTGTTACCGCTCATTTTTTTGGAGCAGGACGTGACAATGAGGTGGAGCAGTCTGTTCACACTGCTGTTTTGGTTAGCTTGTACAGTGGAATTATCCTTACTGTGGTGGGAATTGTGGGAACTCGCTTTATCCTTCAGTTTATGCAGGTTCCTCCGGAAGTATTTGATTTGGCCAGTTTGTATCTTAAGGTTTATTTTGGTGGAATCACTGCTTCTATGGTGTATAACTTTGGTAGTGCAATTTTGCGTGCAAAGGGGGATACCCGCCGCCCCATGTATTACCTGCTCTTTGCCGGAGTGATAAATGTCATTTTGAATTTGATTTTCGTTATCTTTTTCAAAATGGATGTGGCTGGAGTTGCCTTGGCTACAATTATTTCCCAGTGTATTTCTGCCACATTAGTAATTAGAGCCCTGATGAAAGAAGATGGAGCCTTTCACCTGAATTTGCGTCGCCTGCGAATTGAACGGGGAATATTGATTCAGGTAATAAAAATTGGAGTTCCTGCGGGATTTCAGGGAATGGTGTTTTCCCTTTCCAACGTAGTGATTCAGTCCTCCATAAACAGCTTTGGCGCACAGGTGGTGGCAGGAAGCTCGGCGGCAGGCAACATTGAAGGATTTATCTACACTAGTATGAATGGATTTGCCCAAGGAGCCCTAACCTTTTCATCTCAAAATTTGGGAGCAGGACGACTTGACAGGGTAAAAAAGGCTGTTGCTGTGTCTGAGCTGGCGGTATTGGTTGCTGGATTGTTGTTGGGAGGCACTGTATTTTTGTTCAGGGAGTTTTTCCTGGGGTTGTATTCAAATAATCCTGCCGTAATCGCAGCTGGTTCCAGTCGCATTTCCATAATATGTCTCTTGTATTTCCTTTGTGGCATGATGGAGACTACCGCCAACACTGTGAGGGGATTGGGACATTCCCTGCTGCCCATGATAGTAAGTATTGCAGGTGTTTGTGGAATTAGACTTTTGTGGATTGCAACTATTTTTCAGATACCCCAATTCCATACATTTGAAGTGTTGTTTTATTCCTATCCGGTGACATGGACTATTACCCTGCTGAGTCATGCCCTTTGCTTGATGGTGGTATTTAGAAAATATGCCAGGGAAAATAGCAAAAACTAATTCCTCGTCAATGAATGGCCGATAGTGAAGATATGAGAGATGAAACTATTGTAACTAGCAGTAAGATTGGTCAGCGCCTGGAACGATTGAATGACATGAACATTGTGTCTCAAATTATTTTTAAGGATAGTAGAATCCAGCTGGTAGCAAAAATTACCATTGGCAGGGCTCCAGAGAATAATATTGTGGTTAATAATAAACTTACCAGTCGTCACCATGCTGTTATTCAGAAGATAAAGGATGCATATTTTATTAAAGATGAAAAAAGCACCAATGGAACCTTTTTGAACGGCCAACGTATTCCACCAGAAAAATATGTTCGACTTAATCCTGGAGACAAAATTACCATTGGAAATGACAACCTCGTCATTTCATAAAAACACTCAAATATTGCCATGACAGATAAAGCTGTTCTCCTAGCCCATCCCCTTAATGAGTTATTGTCTCGCGGAGTTTTTTCCGATTTGTTGCATCAAGTGATTGATTTGCTGGAAAGGGAGTCTTCCCCCTACAGACCCCTCAGTGCTGGAAATAAACCCGGCGGATTAGTAGACTTGGTGGGGAATCAGGGGAGGTGTCCTACAATGATTATTCCAGACTTGCATTGTAGGGGAGAATTTTTAAAAAAAATACTTTGTTTTACTCCGCAATTTAATGATTATGTTTTTCCGGAAAATAGAATCTTAGAAAATATACCTGTAATTGACCTGCTGGAAACAGGAAGGCTAAATCTTGTTTGTATGGGAGATGGACTTCATTCTGAATTGCATAGGGAGCGATGGCTTGTTGCTCTGGATGACTATCAAAGAGGCTGTGTAACTGGTGGAGCTCTTGAAGCAGAGATGGCTGAGGGGCTGAGTCTTATGACTCTGGTAATGAAATGCAAGTTGCTGTTCCCAAAGAATTTTCACTTTTTGAAGGGAAATCACGAAAATATTATGAATCAATGGGAGGGAGGGGATCGTCCTTTTAGAAAATTTGCCAAAGAAGGTGAAATGAGTCGTCTATTCATGGAGGAATACTACGGTGATGATATTCTGTATCTATACAGCCACTTTGAATCCCTGCTGCCCCTTTTGGTTAGGGCTCCCCGCTGCCTTATAAGTCATAGTGAACCATCATCATATTTTAGCGGGCTTCAAGTAATCAATGCTCCTGATGAAGGTTCTGGACAGGTGGCTTATGGTCTTACCTGGACAAAAAATGGTGAGAGTGAGCAGGGGGCTGTGGAATCAATGCTG
This sequence comes from Spirochaetaceae bacterium, assembly GCA_017936345.1. Lineage (GTDB taxonomy): Bacteria > Spirochaetota > Spirochaetia > Treponematales > Treponemataceae > Treponema_F. The sequence continues at coordinate 2,364 of JAGBFT010000033.1, read as the reverse complement.
CAAGAGCTTTTGCCCCAATGGTGGGATTTGGAGGAAGAAAAAAACGAACATAATCCATTTTCTGCCCTGTATTTTGGTGGACATCGATCCATTGGCGAAAAATATAAACTGAGGCAGGGCGGACGCTTTGTACAATTGCACAATCCACGTAACCACCAGGTGGCCCTTGTACCTGTCCATCGTCCCTTTGATTTTGGTGGGGATATCATTCAAATTGACAGGTAAGGACAAAAATCAAAAAATTGTGGGCTTTATATGGAGGCATTTATGACTGAACTTCCCAAGACAATAGGAAAATATAAGGTTATCGCTGTAGTGGCCAAGGGTGGAATGGGAACTGTATACAAGGTTTTACATCCTGGTCTGAAAAAAGAAATTATTCTAAAGCGTCTAACTATTCGGGGAAATTCCACTGCAAGAGATAGATTCAAGCAGGAGGCCCGTATTCTTCTGGACTTACAAAACCAAAATATTGTCCATATGCACGACTACTTTATTGAGGGCAGCCACCACTATATCGCCTTGGAGTACGTAGATGGATTGTCTTTAGATAAATTGATAAAAAAACAGGTGGTTTTGCCAGAGCAGATTGCCATGGTGATTTTTTATAGTGCGTGTATGGGATTGCAGTATGCCCATAGCAAGGGAATTGTGCACCGGGATATTAAGCCGGGAAATATTTTAATTTCAAAAAAGGCTGGGGTAAAGCTGGCGGACTTTGGCATTGCAACCAGTGACAAGGAATTGGATGAAGCTGTAGATGAGACGGGAGTTACTGTAGGAACCCCATCCTATATGCCACCGGAACAATTTCAAGATAGTGGTTCTGTAGACAAACGGGCTGATATTTATGCCATGGGTGTAATGTTGTATGAAATGCTTACAGGGTCAAAACCTTATAAAGGCAAGACAATTGATGAGACAAAGGCCCTGATTCAAAAGGGTAGGTACATCGCTCCTAAAAAAATAGACAAGTCAATTTCAACAATTCCACGTTTTTTGATTTGGAAGATGATTCAGCCTCGTCCGGAACGTCGATTTCAGTCTATGAAGCCTGTCATCAAGCTGCTGAAACGATACCTCAAAGAATATGACAACCATTTTTTACGAACAATTTTAGCTCGGATGGTTCTGGCGGGAGACAAGGCATTTGTTCCACCAGCTATTGAAGCCAAAAAGCATACTATACGAAATGGAGCCCTCATTGCCTGTGGCGCTGCACTTATGGTTTTTGCTTTTGTGGCCCTGTGGCGGGGCAATGTCTTTCATAAAACCATTTTGAGTCCCCTGTTTGCCCCCCTTTCTGTTTCTATAACCCTGCCCGCCACCGCCTCTGTAGATGCAGACCTGCCGGTTCGTGTGTTTTTCTTTGAAAACGATGGACTGAAGATTCCAGAAATTTCAGGCTCTGCCCGAGGTTTTAAGGCGGCAGAAAAAACAGATTCTGGGGTACTGTATAGGGCAAAGGATTTATATCTAAAACCTGGAGCTTATAGGTTGAAGGTGGCGGTGGGACCTTATGTGTGGTGGAAGTCCTTTTTTATGGAAAAAGAGGCGAATTCGGCCCATATCGATTTGACTCCCTATGCCACTCGTGATATTACTGTCCATTGTTCTTCTCAAGATAAGGAGACAGGTCAGTCCCTCACTGGGCGTACAAGTTTTTCTGTTTTGTATGATGGTCGTTGGATTCCCTTGGACAGCCTGGACATAGGGCTTTTAAAAACCGGTCAAGTGTGGCAGTTTAAGGCGCAGTCCCCAGACTACAAGGATGAAACCTTTGGACTGAGAATTGACTGGTATCAGGACGAACTGTTTCTCACTGCAGAAATGGAAAGACAGGACTAGGGACAATAGATTTTTTTTCCGGTCCTTGGATACTTATAAAAAAACAGTTGCTTTTAAATGAAAATATTCGCATATTTAATATGAGGTGTTTCTATGTCAAAGCAAGATGATTATCAGGACGATTCCATTATTATAGATTCTATTGTTGATTCCCAAGAAGAAGTAGTTCAGGAGACTGAGGCTACGCTTGACTCTCCACCTGATCGGAATGGTGTAGCGGATTCTCAGGGAACTATAGTTGAAAAACAGCCAGAGACTGGAGAAAAACCAAGTAATAAGAATGAACCCACCATTGTTCCTGTAGAACAAACCCTATCTAATAAACTGCATCTCATTCCCGTTTCCGGCCGCCCCATCTTTCCCGGCATCTTCACGCCGCTGATGATTACCGCCAGCGACGATGCCCGTGTCGCCGAGGAATCCTATGCTGGGGACGGACTCATTGGCATCGTCATGCTGCGGGAGGAGACGGAGAGTCCCACTGCTGACGACCTGCACCAGGTGGGAACGGTGGCC
>JAGBFT010000032.1 GCA_017936345.1 Spirochaetaceae bacterium | reverse complement strand
TTGTTCCTGCGGCAAAGGCATAGACCTGCTTTCCATTGTCCAAGGACTTGCACTTACCGGTAATTTTTCCGGCGTTGGCAATGTCAACAAAGGCATCAACGTACATTTCTGTGTGAACAGACAAATCCTTCAGGTCGGAGTCAACAATCATGGAGCCTACTGCGTTGGGCATTCCACCGATTCCCAGCTGGAGACAAGCACCGTTAGGAATCTCCTCAAGAATCAGCTTGGCAACAGCCTTGTCCACATCGGAAAGCTCGCCGCCACCGCCAATCTGGGAAACAGGAGGATTCTCGCCCTCAACGATGATGTCCACCTCTGAGATGTGAATCTTGTCGTCAACACCACAGCAGCGGGGCATGTTCTTGTTCACCTCAACGATTACAACGTCAGCAATCCTTGCTGCGTCAAGAAGATGAGATACACTCAGACCGAAGTTGAAGTATCCCTCGTCATCCATTGGAGCAACCTGGAACATAGCGACATTGATGTGCTTGATGTTCTCACGATACCAGCGGGGCAGCTCTGAGTAGCGCAGAGCATTGTAGTAGGCAAAACCAGCCTGACCAGCCTTCCGCTCAATTCCTGAATAGTGCCAGGAGTTCCATGTCATGTGTGCACCTGGATTTTCAATCTGGAAAATGGCGGGGTTGAAGGGAAGAACACCACCACGGAACTTCACGTCCTCCAAGGTAACCAAGTGTCCAGCCATTGCCTTGTCCAGCGCAATAGGTGTGTTTACACAGAATCCATAATCAACCCAGTCACCTGACTTGATAACCTTAACAGCTTCCTCAGCTGTCTTAAGCTTTGCCTTGTAATCTGCTTCAAAGCCCATTCTTTCCTCCTTTTTATACCTCCCAGTTTTCTGAGAGGTTAGCCAAGGCCTGGCTCCAAAGATACCAGACCTCAGCGAATTTTATAACAGTATATTATTTGTTGTTGAATTTTTCAACCTTTTCCTTGTTCACAAATGCATTCATAGCCATTTTCTGGTCTTCTGTAGCAAAGCACTTTGAGAACTCTGTAACCTCAATGACAACACCAGCATCGATGTCTACCTGAAGACCACCGTTAATGGCCTTCTTGGACTGGGCTACAGCAATAGGAGCCTGCCTGCTGATTGTCTTTGCCATTCCCAAAGCTGTTTCCATCAACTGCTCTGGTTCTGTCACAGCATTCACCAAGCCGATGGAAAGAGCCTCGTCGGCCTTTACCTGGCGGCAGGTGTAAATAAGCTCCTTGGCAATACCGGGGGCAACCAGGCGGGCCAGACGCTGTGTTCCGCCAAAGCCGGGGGTGATTCCCAATCCAACTTCTGGCTGTGCAAAGCGGGCCTTGCTGGAAGCAATGCGAATATCACAGGACATGGCCAACTCGCATCCGCCGCCCAAGGCAAAGCCGTTTACAGCGGCGATGACAGGACAGCGGAACTTTTCGATGCGGGAGAATATGGCGTTGCCATAGCGCGCATATTCAGCGGCTGCCGCAACATCCTTATCCTTCATTTCAGCAATGTCAGCGCCGGCAACAAAGCTCTTGTCACCAGCACCAGTGATTACAACAGCGTATACCTCCGCATTCTTTTCCACCTGGTCCAGAACTCCCTCCAAATCCTTCAAAACAGCGGTGCTGAGGGCATTCAATGCTTCCGGGCGATTGATTGTAATTGTGGCAACGTGCTCCTGCACGTCAAGTAATACCATGCTCATCTTTATCCACCTATCCTATTTTGAGTAGTCAAAGAATCCCTTGCCACTCTTGCGGCCCAAAAGACCACCACGAACCATCTTGCGCAGGAGTGTACAACAGCGGTACTTGTTGTCTCCAGTCTCATTGAACAGAACGTCCATGATGAGGACGATAATGTCGTTTCCAATAAGGTCAGAAAGAGCCAGGGGACCCATGGGGTGGTTTGCACCAAGCTTCATTGCAGTGTCGATGTCTTCTGCAGAAGCAATTCCTTCCTGAAGGATGAAGGCAGCCTCATTGATCATTGGAACCAGGATTCGGTTTACAACAAAGCCAGGGCCTTCGTTGACCTCAACGGGGGTCTTGCCCAATTTCTTGGAAACCTCAACGATGGCATCCTTTGTAGCTGCGGGTGTGTTCACGCCGCAGATAACCTCAACCAGCTTCATCACGTTGGCAGGATTGAAGAAGTGCATACCAATAACATCGTGCTTGATTCCCTTTGCAATTTCGGTTACAGAAAGGGATGAGGTGTTTGTAGCGAAGATTGTTCCTTCCTTACAGATGTCATCCAGCTGGGAGAACAAGCCCTTCTTTGCGTCCATTGTCTCAAGGATGGCTTCCACAACCAGATCTGCATCAGCCAGGTCCTTGTATTCACCAGTCTTGAGGCTGCCCTTAATCTTTGCAGCCGCATCAGCTTCCATCTTTCCCTTGCCAACAAGCTTGTCCAGGCCGGCACCAATCTTGTCGATTCCACCCTGCGCCCATTCAACCTTTACGTCACATACAGTTACAGAGTATCCTGCTGCGGCAAACGCCCATGCAATGCCCTGTCCCATGGTTCCAGCACCAACTACACCAACCTTAGTCATAATATACCTCGCTTTGAAACTAAGAAATAAGAAATTTTGCAGGAAAAAATCCCGCTTGTGAACCAATTTACAGCAAAATCCCGGGGTGAGTCTTCACCCCAGGATTTATATGGCTATACCATTCTCAGGATGACAGCAGTTCCCTGTCCACCACCGATACAGAGTGAAGCCAATCCCAGCTTCTTGCCAGTTCTCTTCATCTCGTGGATCATAGAAACCATAATTCTGTTTCCAGAAATTCCAACGGGGTGACCAAGAGCGATGGCACTTCCGTTTACATTTGTCTTTGCCATCAGCTCAGCCTTGTCCACACCATGCTCCTCCACCAACTCGTGGATGACACCCAGGGACTGGGCGGCAAAGGCTTCGTTCAGCTCGATGATTTCCATGTCAGCCAGCTTCATTCCGGCACTGTTCAATGCCTTGCGGATGGCGGGAGTGGGACCAAGACCCATGACACGGGGGTCAACACCGCCCTGGCCATAAGCAACAACCTCACAGATGGGCTTGAGACCATACTTCTTGACAGCATCCTCGCTGGCCAGCACCATAAAGGATGCGCCGTCGTTGATGCCAGAGGCATTGCCGGCTGTTACAGTACCATCCTTGATAAAGGCTGGCTTCAGCTTGCCGAGCTTCTCTACACTGGTGTTTCTATTGGGGAATTCGTCTGTGTCAAACACAATGTCACCCTTCTTGGAGGGGATGACGATGGGAACAATTTCCTCCTTGAACTTGCCTGCATCCTGGGCGGCGATAGCCTTCTTCTGGGAGCCCATGGCAAATTCGTCCTGCTCCTGGCGACCAATCTTGTACTTTTCCGCAATGTTTTCGGCGGTTACACCCATGTGGATGTTGTACAGGGTGTCAACCAATGCATCGTGGAGCATGTGGTCCTCTGCCTTCCATGAACCCATCTTGTTTCCTGTACGTGTGTTGGCAGGAATCAGGTAGGGAGCCTGTGACATGGACTCCACACCACCGGCAACAACGATGTCGTTGAAGCCCACCTGGATGGACATTGTTGCTTCCATCACAGTACGCATGCCGGAACCACAGAGCATATTGGTGGTGTGGGCACACACGGTTTCGGGGATGCCGGCCTCCAGTGCAATGGTGCGGCCTATGTTCTGTCCCAGGCCGCCGCCCAGAACGTTTCCACAAATAACCTCGTCTACAGTCTCAGGCTTGACACCGGAGGAGGCCAGAAGCTCCTTTACAACAGTGGAACCCAGCACCTTTGGGTGAACTCCAGAAATGGTTCCCAAGAAATTTCCCACAGCGGTGCGCTTTGCACCTACAACATATACCTTCTTTGCTTCCATAAAATCAATCTCCTAAAAAATGTTGGCTTAGTCCCGCTTGAGGATAATGGCAGTTCCCTGTCCACCACCGATACACAATGAGGCAAGACCCAGTTTCTTGTCAGAACGAATCATCTCGTGAATCAATGTAACGATAATTCTATTTCCAGAAGCTCCAACAGGGTGACCCAAGGCAATGGCACCGCCGTTCACATTGGTCTTGGCCATGAATTCTTCCTTGTTAACGCCATGCTCCTCCACCAACTCGTGGATTACACCAAGGGACTGGGCGGCAAAGGCCTCGTTCAGCTCCACTACCTCGATGTCGGCAAGCTTCACGCCTGCGTATTTCAGTGCATTGCGGATGGCGGGGGTGGGACCAAGACCCATGACGCTGGGGTCGACACCGCCCTGGCCGATGCCCACAATCTCACAGAGGGGCTTGAGGCCGTACTTCTTCACGGCATCCTCGCTGGCAACCAGCACAAAGGATGCTCCGTCGTTGATTCCGGATGCGTTTCCGGCTGTCACGCTTCCGTCCTTGATGAAGGCTGGCTTGAGCTTTGCCAATTTTTCGGGAGTGGTTCCACGGTTGATATGCTCGTCGGTGTCGAAGATGACATCGCCCTTCTTGGTGGCGATGGTGATGGGAACAATCTCTTCCTTGAACTTGCCTGCATCCTGGGCGGCAATGGCCTTCTGCTGGGAGGCATAGGCAAATTTATCCTGCTCCTCGCGGCTGATGCTGTATTTCTTGGCGATGTTCTCTGCTGTCACACCCATGTGGATGTCCAGGCGGGCATCTGTAAGGGCATCGTAAATCATGTGGTCCACGGCCTTCCATGAACCCATCTTGTTTCCTGTGCGTGTGTTGGCGGGAACCAGGTAGGGAGCCTGTGACATGGACTCGATTCCACCGGCAACAACAAGGTCACCCTGCCCAGCCTGAATGGTCATCACGGCCTCCATGACGGTGCGCATGCCGGAGCCACAGACCATGTTGGTTGTGTGTGCACAAACTGTGTCAGGAATACCTGCCTCCAAGGAGGCTGTGCGTCCAATGCTCTGTCCAACACCAGCTCCAAGAACGTTGCCGCAGATAACCTCGTCTACATCCCCAGGCTTTACGCCTGCGTCAGCCAACAGAGCCTTGATGACCTCTGCACCAAACTCCCTTGGCTTTACTGAGGACAGTCCCCCCAGAAATCCACCAATAGCTGTACGTTTTGCGCTTACGATATAAGCCTTTCGTAATTCCATACTATCTTCCTCCTAAAAATTACACTGCAAGCCTTATTTTTCCTCTGTATATTTTTTCATACAGTAAAACAAGCTTCGTTTACAGAAAATACATACATTCCCATGCTAGTATTCACGCTGGAAACTGTCAAGAAAAAAATAAAGTAAAAATCAAAAAAAAATTGGTTTTCTTCAATTATTTTTATTTTTTTCATAAAAAAGATGAAAAAAAACTTATGAATAAAAAGTATTTTTTTATCTATATATAAAACAACTAATTATTTTGAGGGGGTACATGATGGGAAAAGCTGTTTTTTTTGTCGCAATGCAGGGGGTGGTAACTATGTATCTGTTAAATAATTATTTTATTGAAATGAGTGTTCGTTATTATAGAAAAATAGACAGGTTCATTTTGGTGTAGAAAAAATAATACAGATATTTTCAATGTTTATATTTCTGTTTGTTTTTGTTATGAATTTTTATACAGTACTATTTTCTTAAGGCTGGGGTAAGATAAACCAGTTTATATTTTATTTTATAATAATATAACAAGTTATATACTTTTTTGATATTTTCTCCACTTATTTTTAAAAGTTGGCATGGTTCTTGCTTGAATGATTGCAAGGCTGGAGGACTGAATGGCACAGGAAAGTATGATTGAAATGTATTTGGCTCAGGTTCGTCATTACGAGGTGTTGACCCATGAACAAGAAATGAGTCTCGCCAATGAAATCAGCAAGGGAAGTGATGAGGCCCGGCAAAAGCTGATAAACTCCAACTTGAAGCTGGTGGTTAGCATTGCGGAAAAACATACACGGGACGAGCATCTGTTGCTGGACTTGATTCAGGAAGGCAACATGGGGCTTATGATGGCAGTAAATAAATTCTCCCGGAGTTTTAATGTGCGCTTTTCAACCTATGCCTATCCTTGGATTACCCAATATATTCTTAGATACCTCCAACAAAAGGTTCCCATCATTTACCTTCCCTCCAGAAAGGAAGAGGAGGTGCGTAGGGTAAAGAAGACTCAAACCTATTTACAAATGATGCTGGGGAGGGAGCCTTCCCTTGGCGAGGTGGCTGCCTACCTGGATGTAAGTGAGTCCTTTGTCAGGGAGACCCTGACCTACAGCTTTGCCTGCTCCAGCATTCATTCAGAGTTAAAGAAGGGTGAGGGGCTTACCTGCGAGGATGTCCTGGAGGATGAGAGGTCTTCTGTGGAGCAAACTGGCTTCCGCAACCTTGTGGCAGAGGATATCCGCCGTATGGTAGATACTCTGCCCAGGGCTGAGCGACAGGTTATTTACTATCGGTTCAGCTTTGACAGGGATGCCGTCAAGTGCCGTACCCTGCGGCAGATAGGCGGTAGAATTGGTTGTTCTACCGAAACTGTTCGCAAATTGGAGTCGAAGGCCTTGCGCTCCTTAAAAAGAATAGCCCAGAGAACCATGTCCGTTTAGAAGGGAATTTTTTACTGTCCGCAAGTATCTGCGAGGCCAAGATAATTCCCTTTGTTCTGCATTTTTAAATCCCTTATAAATTTCTCCCATATAAAATCCACTTCTTTTTTTTTGCGTGCGAATTCTCCTATACTTTTCAGTGTGGGAAGGCTTTCTGTGGCCTTCCCGTAAATCCAACGCAAAACCAGTAAAGGTGATGAATTATGAACAAGAAGGGATTTCTTTTTTTTTCTGTGCTGTCAGTTTTGACCGCCATGATTCTTGCAGGATGTGCTTCTATGCCTAAGGGTGCAGAACCAGTAGAGAATTTTGACTTGCAGCGGTATTTGGGAAAATGGTATGAGGTTGCTCGTTTTGATTTTACCTTTGAAAAAAATCTTAGTCAGGTAACGGCAGACTATTCCTTGAATGTGGATGGCTCGGTAAACGTTATAAACAGAGGCTTTAACTATGCGAAAAATGCCTGGCAGCAAGCGGAAGGACGGGCCCGATTTAGGGGAAGTCCTTCTGTAGGTGCTCTGGAAGTGTCTTTTTTTGGACCTTTTTATGGTGGATACAATATTTTGGCCTTGGATGAGGACTACCAGTATGCCCTTGTGTCTGGAAATAACTTGAATTATCTTTGGATTTTAAGCAGGACTCCAACAATCCCCTCTGATGTACTGACAGAATATTTGATTCTGGCGGAGTCCCTGGGATTCGACATTGACAATCTGGTTTGGACAGTTCAATCAAAATAAGCTAAAAGAGCCTGATTGGCAAGCTAAAAGAGCCTGATTGGTGGTTGAGAGCCTCTGATTGGGCTCATTTTTTAGTGACACTTCATTGAATTTCAAATTACTAATTTTCTTCCTGCTTTTCGCTTGTATCAAATTTATCAGAATGATATACTGAATCAGTTTTTTTTGACAATTGAAGAGGATTGATATGGGCAAAGGAAAGGTTGTTCTTGCATATTCTGGTGGACTTGATACTACGGTAATCATCCCCTGGCTTAAGGAAAATTACGATTACGATGTCATTGCTGTCTGTGTTGATGTGGGACAGGGTGATGATTGGAAGACCATAAAGCAGAGAGCCCTGGATACAGGGGCATCTGCCTGCCATGTGGTTGATGCTCGCCAAGAGTACATTGAGGAGTATATTTGGCCTGCTGTCAAAGCCAATGCCATTTACGAGGATAGATACCTCCTGGGTACATCCACAGCTCGTCCCCTCATCGGAAAGATTCTTGTAGAGTATGCCCGCCAGGAGAAGGCTGTGGCCATTTGTCACGGTGCAACTGGAAAGGGCAATGACCAGGTGCGGTTTGAGCTGGCTATCAAGGCCTTTGCTCCTGACTTGCAGGTTATCGCGGCGTGGCGTGACCCCAAATGGAATATGGACAGCCGGGAAGCTGAAATCAGGTTCCTGGAGGAACGTGGTATTCCCGTTCCTATGAAAAAGGACCAGTCCTACAGCCGTGACGAAAATATCTGGCATCTGTCTCACGAGGGATTGGAGCTGGAGCAAACAGAAAACGAGCCTGACTACAAGCATATGCTCAAGCTCACAACCGTGCCGGAGGAGGCTCCGGATTCCGGTGAGTATGTAACCATCGACTTTGAGGCAGGAATTCCTGTGGCTGTAAACGGCAGGAGGATGGGTGCCTTGGACTTGATGACTGAATTAAATAGGATTGGTGGAAGAAACGGTGTTGGGTTGGTGGACATCTGCGAAAACCGCTTTGTTGGGATGAAAAGCCGTGGTGTGTATGAAACTCCCGGTGGTTCGATTCTGTATTTTGCCCACCAGATGCTGGACCATCTGTGCCTTGACCGTGACACCTATCACTACAAGCAGCTGGTCTCCCATCGCATGAGTGAGCTCATCTACGATGGCAAATGGTTTACCACCTTGATGGATTCCCTCATGGCCTTTGTGGACAAGACCCAAGAAAATGTAACTGGTTGGGTTAAGCTCAAGCTGTACAAGGGCTCCATCCGTGGAGCGGGTTCCCATTCACCGTACAGTCTGTACAACGAAAGCATTGCTTCCTTTACCACTGGCGAGTTGTATAACCATCAGGATGCCCAGGGCTTTATTACCTTGGTAGGACTTCCCTTGAAGGTTCGGGCCATGATGGAGCAGCAGGTCGGCAAGGGGCAGGCTATCCTTGATAGCGCTTCCTTCAAAAAGCGCCCGACAGAATAAGTTTTTTATCCTTCAGTTTGAGAGGTTTTTATGTTGACCCTAAAATTTGGCGGCACCTCCATGGGAAGTGCCCGAAGAATCCTTGATTCAACGGACATTATGGTTTCCCGCTCGGAGACAGACCGCATTAGTGTTGTTGTTTCTGCAGTGGCTGGTGTCTCCAACAAGCTGCAGGAAAGCATTGATGGCTGCACGGCAGGTTCTCCTGCTGGTCCCTTTGTGGAAAATATACGGAGAATTCATCACGATATTTGTGTAGAAATTGCTACACAGCTGCCTTCCTTCATTCCACAAAATGTTATGCAACGTTTGGAGCCTCTCCTTGCTGAGTACAAGCGTCTGTTGGAAGCGGTCTCTGCCTTTGGAGAATGCCCTGATTCCGTTCACTGTAGAATTATGGGATGTGGAGAGTTGCTCTGTGTTCCCATCGTTGAGTCTGTTTTGGTGGCGAGGGGACAGAAGGTGGACTTCCTTGATTCCAGAAACTTTATCTTTACCACAGGCAACCAGAAGGAAGGGGACTTGGACTATGGCCGCACTACCCAAGCCTTTGCCCCCTACCGTGACGGTGAATCCCATCGTTCCACAAGGATATTATTGTTCCCCGGATTTATCTGTTCTTGGCGCTCAAAGTTTCAGGATACAAAGTCCGTTCCCGGTCTGTTAGGGCGTAATGGCTCGGATTTTTCCGCCGCCATTGTGGGCGCTTCCCTGGGTGCAAAGAGGGTGGAGTTCTGGACTGATGTGGACGGTATCTTTACTGCCGACCCCCGCATTGTTCCGGATGCAATTTTAGTGGAGAATATGACCTACGAAGAAGCCATGGAGCTCTCCTTTTTTGGTTCCAAGGTATTGCACCCAAAAACCCTTGCGCCCTTGGCTTCCAAGGGAATTGAGGCTTGGAGTCTCAATAGCCACAATCCTTCTGCCCGTGGTACAAGAATTGCCCAAGGCCCCTTCAGCTCCTCGGAGACTGTGGGACCTGTGCGGGGTATTTCCTGCCTGAAGAATACGGCCATGGTTAGTGTCTCTGGTTCAAGCATGAAGGGACGCAGCGGTATGGCGGCACGAATCTTTGCCGCGGTTAGTCGTGGTGGTGTTTCAATCCTCTTGATTACCCAGTCAAGCTCCGAGTACACCATTACCTTCTGTGTACGCCAGTCCCAGGCCCATCTGGTAATGGACATTCTTTCCGCTGAATTTGAGCTGGAGTTGCGGGAACGGCTGTTGAACGTAATCGAGGTGCAGGAAAATTGTGCCATTGTTTCCATTGTTGGAGACGGCATGAAGGAGAAGAGGGGAGTTGCGGGCACCTTCTTTAATTCCTTGGCTTCTCAGGATATCAATATCCTTGCCATTGCACAGGGTTCTTCTGAGCGTTCAATCAGTGTTGTTATTTCCGGAAGGGATGGAGATACTGCCGTTCGTATTGCCCATAGATTCTTCTTCAACACGGCCCAGACCATTGAGGTGTTCGCCTTTGGTGCCGGTACTATCGGGGGATGCCTGTTGGACCAGATTTGCGAGCAGCAGCAGGAGCTTCTTTCCCAGCGCATTGACATTCGTGTCATGGCCATTGCCACCATGGACAAGATGCTGGTGGCTCCCGCTGACATCAACTCCAAAGGATTGGATCTGACGAATTGGCGGGATATGGTTTCTTCAAGGGGACAGCCCACCTCGTTGGAGGCCATCTTGGAATATGTTCGCCAGACAAAGCCCCTGAATCCCGTCTTTGTGGACTGCACCGCCAGCTACGATTTGCCTGAGCGGTACATCGATATTCTTGAGGCAGGAATGCATATTGCCACTCCTAACAAACGGGCAAATTCCATGTCCATGGATTATTACAACAAGCTGCGCCGTACAGCCAATAGGATGCGTCGTCTGTTCTTATATGAGACAAACGTAGGTGCGGGGCTGCCCATTATTGACACCCTTCAGAACCTCTTTGCCAGTGGTGACAGGCTGAAGGGCTTCAACGGAATTATGTCCGGCTCCCTGTCTTACATCTTTGGCCGACTGGATGAGGGGGCTACCTTTAGCCAGGCTGTGCTGGAAGCCCGGGAAAAACGATACACAGAACCGGATCCCCGTGATGACCTGGCTGGTCTTGATGTGGCTCGCAAGGCTCTTATTATTGCCCGTGAGTCTGGAATGGCAGTTGAAATGGAAGACATTGTCATTCACAAGGTGTTTCCGGAGGATTTTGACGATTCAGGCTCTGTGGATGAATTCCTGTCCAACCTGCCCAAGGTGGATGATTACTTCTCGGAATTGATGAGCCGGTTGAAGGCAGAGGGCAAGGTTCTTCGTATGGCAGCTTCCATCAAGGAAGGAAAATGTAGTGTGGGAATGATGGAGGTTGATGCTGACCATCCATTGTACACAGTGAAGGGCGGGGAGAACGCCTTTGTGTTCCATACCCAGCGGTACAATCCCATTCCCCTGTCCATCATGGGGTATGGAGCAGGAGCCGGGGTAACAGCGGCGGGTGTTTTTGCGGACATTCTTCGCACTGTTTCCTGGAATCCAGAAATGTAGTCAACATGAGGAAAAAAATATGGTTATAGTTTTACAAAAGGGTATTCCAGAAAAGGACAAGCAGGATTTAAAGAGCTTTCTCATTCGGAACAATTTTAAGGTCAATGAGATTGCTGGTGAGGAGGACACCATCTTTGGTGCCGTGGGAAAGCTTTCCATTGACCCCAGGGAGGTGGAGATTCTTCCCGGGGTAGAACGGGTGATTCCCATTTCCAAGCCTTATAAAATGGCCAGCCGTGAGTACAAAAAGGAAAACACGGTGGTGGAGGTCAAGAATAATCGTGGTCAGACAATCCGTATCGGCGGAAACAAGGTGCTGTCCATCGCAGGGCCTTGTGCGGTGGAGAGCCTTGACCAGATGATGTCTGTTGCGGCCCGTGTTTCTGCTGCTGGTGCTGCCATGCTTCGTGGTGGAGCCTTTAAGCCTCGCACTAGTCCCTATGCCTTCCAAGGTTTGGGAGAAGAAGGTGTTAAGATTCTTCGCCAGGCTGGTGATGCCTATGGTTTGCCTATTGTGACAGAAATTGTCTCTGCGGAGCATATCCCGGTGATGAGGGATTATGTAGACGTGTACCAGATTGGCGCCCGAAATATGCAGAACTTTGAGCTATTGAAAAAGGTGGGAGCCCTAGGAAAACCTGTTATCTTGAAACGTGGGCTTTCCGCCACGATTGAAGAGTGGCTCATGGCTGCAGAGTATCTTTTGTCCTCTGGTACTGATGATGTAATCCTTTGCGAGCGGGGAATCCGTACCTACGAAAAGGCTACTAGAAATACTTTGGATATTTCTGCCGTTCCAGTTTTACGTTCTTTAACCCACCTGCCCATTATCATTGACCCAAGCCATGCGGTTGGCTTGCGAGACAAGGTTCCGCCCATGGGATTGGCTGCCATTGCCTCTGGAGCTGACGGAATTATTGTGGAGGTCCACTGCCAGCCAGAAAAGGCTGTGTCTGATGCGGCTCAAACCATGTATCCCGAGCAGTTTGAAAAATTGATGCGTGATATTGATGTTTTGGCACCCGTTGTAGGCAAGGAGGTTACTCGAGTTCGTCCCCTGGTTAAGGCCAAGACTGCCACTCCCTCTGAAACAAATGGTGACAAGATGACTTGTGCCTATTCTGGCAACCATGGAGCCTATGCGGAGCAGGCAATCAACCTGTATTTTGATGAGGTGGAGGCTGTTGGCTTTGACTCCTTCCGGGATGTGTTCCAAGCGGTGGCTGAGGGGCGTGCTGACTATGGAATGATTCCTTTGGAAAACAGCTTGGCGGGTTCTGTGTACGACAACTACGACAATCTTTTCCGTTTCGATGATGTCAGTATTTGTGGTGCCTATACACTACGGATTGAGCACGCCCTGCTGGGGGTAAGGGGTGCTACCCTGGATTCCATCAAAAGGGTGTATTCTCATCCTCATGGGTTCCCCCAGTGCAAGGACTTTCTGGATAGGTATCCCCAGTGGATTCACGTGGATTCCGCCTCCACTGCCACCGCCGCTGAGTTTGTTGCAAAGGAAGCCTCTGTGGAAAACGGAGCTATAGCTTCCAATGTGGCGGCAGATTACTACAATCTTGAGGTGTTGGCCACTGGTATTGAGTTGAATCCTCGAAACTACACCCGCTTTGTGGTAATTACCCAAAAGGATGGAGAAAAACATCGTGCTGCAGTGGAAGATGTTTACAATCCAACAGTATGTGGACCCTCTTGTTGTGCCGCCACCAACGAAGTTGCCAAGGCTTCCCTTGTCTTTATTGCAAAGAATAAGAGCGGTGCCCTGTATGAATGTCTTGGTGTGTTCCACGAAAAATCTTTAAACATGACCCGTTTGGAATCCCGTCCAATTATGGGTGAGCCTTGGCGGTATATGTTCTATGTAGACCTACAGTTGCCGGAGGATGGCAAATCTGTACTGGAAGATGCAATTTCTGCTCTTGGAGCCAAGGCCGATGAGGTTCGGTTGCTTGGTGTATACAAGGAAAGGAGTGTGTGATGGAGCGATATGTGCTTTCTGTTCTGGTGGAAAACCATGCCGGTGTTTTGAGCCGTGTTTCAGGGCTTTTTAGTCGTCGAGGCTATAATATCGACAGCCTTACCGTTGGTGAGACCTACAATCCCGGTCAGTCCCGTATGACCATTGTGGTAAGTGGCGACGAGTATATTCTGGACCAAATTACAAAGCAGCTGGCAAAGTTGGTGGAGGTTATTTCCATTCAGCATTGCCTGGCCTCTGAAACTGTAGTGCGGGAAATGGCTCTCATCAAGGTGGGGGCCGATGAATCCCATCGTGCGGGGGTTATTCAAACTGCCAATATTTTCCGAGCCCGAATTGTGGATGTTGGTGTAGAATCTGTTGTAATTGAAGTGACAGGTAGCGAAGACAAGGTTGCTAGCTTGATTCGTTTGCTTGAACCCTACGGTATCAAAGAATTGGTACGTACTGGTCTTACTGCTATGGGTAGAGGTTCTCAAGTTCTGGAATAAATTATGGTTTTAGCACTGCCATTATTTTTTCTCTTTGCTATATATGGTGTTGTTGCTGTATATCTTCCGGTTGTCTTGACGGGAATGGGGTACACAGCCACCCAGGTGGGGTTTCTCCTTGGGATTTTTGAGGGTGCAGGAGTTGTTCTGCCCCTTATCATTAGCCCCGCTATTGAAAGAAGCGGGAAATATGGATTGCCCCTTGTTTTTATGGGGCTTCTCATGGTGGCAATTCCACTTCCAATGGTAAAATTCCTTGGGTTTGGGGCCACTGCTGTTTTTTTATCCCTCTATTCCTTGGGATATAAGGGTGCTGTCCCTCTTTCTGATTCCTTGACCAACAAGGTTTTGGGTGACAGGTGCAATGATTACGGCAAGGTTCGGGTAGCAGGCTCTGTTGGCTATGTTATTATGACCCTGCTCCTGCAAAAGTTTGTTCCTGCTGGAACTGCAGGGCAATACATGATTGGGATGGTTCTGGCTGCAGGACTGTTTACCCTTTCCTTATTTCTTGTTCCTGGTATTTTTTCTTCCTACGAAAAAAAATCTTTGGTTATTGCTCCTTCTTCCAGTGAGGTTTCTCCGGCAGACTTGCAAAATACAGCCGCTCCTAAAAAAGAAACATTAAGAGAGCTGGTGGCCGAATTTCCACCAGCATTTTGGCTTGGCTTGTTGCTGCTCTTCCTTGGTTTTTTTGGATTGACACCTGCCACCAAGATGTTTGCCCTGTACATGATGGAGTTCCTTCATTCCGACGCTACGGGTGCTCTGAGTGCTATCTCGGCTGGTTCAGAAATTCCTTTTATGTTCTTTTCTGGAAGGTTTTTGCGTCGCTATGGTTCCCTTAAAATCCTTGTTTTTTGTACTGCCATGGTAACAGTTCGCTTGTTGCTCTATATAATTTTCCCAAATATGGCGGGGGCTGTGTTGGGACAGTTGCTGAATTCCATCACTTACGGACTATATCATCCTGCGGCAGTGGTTTTTGTTTCCCAGTATGCTCCCAAGGGAAAGCTTATGATAAGTATGAGTCTCTATTCTATCTTTGCCATTGGACTTGCCAGTGTAATGGGAAATAGCCTTGGTGGATGGATGATTGACTCCTTTGGCTATCCCCCTGTATTTATTTCGTTTTCAATTTTCCCCTTGCTAGGAGTTTTATTTTATTTCTTTGTCAGGAAGAAAATATGTTAGCTGTCCTTGTCAACTGCATTGCTATAATCATTGGCTCCCTTATTGGGGTTGTTTTTTCAAAGAAAATTAGCGATAACCTGTCTAAGGTTGTGCAGACTGGAGCTGGAGTTGTAACGGTTGTTATCGGCATGGAAATGGCTCTGGCCTACGATAACATTATCTTTTTGGCTATGGCAATTATCACTGGTGGAATCATTGGTTCCTGGATGGATATTGACGGTAGAATTCTTATGGTCGGAGATGCCTTGGGGAGATTGGTGTTACGAAAATCTGCTACCAGCAAGACGGCAGCCACGGAAGGAGATGGGGATGAAACGGGGGCCAGTAATTTTGCCTATGGGTTTTTAAATTCCTCTGTGCTTTTTTGTGTGGGAGCCATGGCTATCCTCGGTTCTCTCAAGGCTGGCATAGATGGGGATTATACCATAATCTTCACTAAGTCTGTGTTGGATGGATTTATGGCCATAGTTTTTGCCGCTGCCCTGGGTATTGGTTCAGCCTTTTCCGCCCTGTCGGTCTTGGTGTATCAAGGAGGCTTGACCTTGTTGGCAGCCTTGGTTGCACCCTATGTCAACGATATTCTTTTGGCGGAGCTTGGAGCTGCCGGTGGTGTCCTTATCATTATGATTGGCTTGAATCTCATTGGTATAGCAAGGATTAAAACAGCTGACTATCTGCCAGCCCTGGTACTTTCTGGGATTTTTGTAGTGGCAAAGGATTTGCTTGTTGGGTGAGGGAAAATCCTGTTTGAACCAATTTCTGGTTTCAGGGAAAATTGCTGGGATAAACTATAATTTCCTGTAAAATTTGAGTTTTTAAAGCGATATTTTTTTAAATGTAAAAAAATATTGATATTTTTTTATATTGTTACCCTAAATTAACTTGACAATTTCAATTAGTTACGTTATGCTAACTTTAGTTAGAGAATTCTAACAGGAGGTATGTATGCCCTTGGCAATGGTTTTGAAAGGTGAGACACGAAGTGTAACCTCTTTGGTTGGTGCCGGAGAAATGAAGCAGCACTTGATAGAGTTGGGCTTTGTACCTGGTCAAAGGGTTACTGTTGTGGGAGAAAATTCTGCCGGAATCATCCTCTTGGTAAAGGGAGTTCGTCTGGCATTGAATCGCGGGCTTGCCCAAAAGATTTTAGTTGCATAGATTTGGTACATTATTTTTGGAGGATAAATAAATGACTTTGCGGGAATTGCAGCCTGGGCAAATAGGTAAGGTTGTTGCAATTAATGCAGAAGGTGCTTTTAAGCGCCGTATTATGGACATGGGAATTACTACCGGTGTCACTGTCAAGTTGATTAGGATAGCTCCTTTGGGAGATCCTATTGAGGTAACCTTACGTGGATATCAGTTGAGTCTCAGAAAGGATGAGGCGGCTTCTATTCAGGTTGAGTAAGAATTATTTTTTTTAACTGTAAGTTAGCATTGTCTAACTGTTTGGAGGAAAATTTATGTCGTATACAATTGCTCTTGCCGGAAATCCGAACTGTGGAAAAACCAGTCTATTCAATGAGCTTACTGGCTCTAAGCAGCATGTGGGAAACTGGCCTGGTGTTACAGTGGATAAAAAGGAGGGAACCTATAAAAAGGATTCCCAGTACAAGATTCTTGACCTTCCTGGAACCTATTCTCTTTCACCATATTCTGCAGAAGAGGTGATTGCCAGGGACTACATTGTTAACGAAAAGCCTGACTGTGTGATAAATATTCTTGATTCTACCTGCATTGAAAGAAACCTTTATCTTTCCATGCAGATTATGGAAACTGGTACTCCCACTGTTCTTGCCTTGAACATGATGGATGAGGTGGAAAAACGGGGAATTAAAATTGATGCTGATGGGCTTTCCAAGGCTCTTGGTGTAGCTGTTGTTCCAATTGTTGCAAGAAGCGGCAAGGGAATTGCTGAGTTGATGGAGGCTGTGGCGGCCACTATCAAAAACGGTGCAAAGCCTGCCAAACTCGATGTATACGATAAAATACTTGCGGCAGCTTCCAGCAAGGACAGTGATCCGGAAGAGATTAGGGCCGATCTTCGCTACACCTTTATTGAAGGGCTTTCCCAGAAATTCGTAGTGAAGCCCCTGGATGAAACCATCGGAACGGAAACTGTTTCAGACAAGTTGGACAAGGTTCTTACCAACCGTTGGTTGGCCCTGCCCATCTTTGCTGTAGTTGTTTATTTGATCTTTGCCTGTACCTTCAGTGAAAACTTTCTCTTCATTCCCGGCCTGCCAAGCCCCGGCGTTTGGATTGCCGGCTTGGTAGAAGGTGCCTGGGGCTGGCTTACTGAATTGGTTGCCAGTGGACTTGAGGCTGCAGGTGCTGCTGACTGGGCAATGGGCTTGGTGGTGGATGGAATCCTTGGGGGAATTGGTGCTGTCCTTGGATTCTTACCCCTAGTTTTAGTGCTCTACGTACTCATGTCCTTTCTGGAAGACTCTGGTTATATGGCTCGTGTTGCCTTTGTTATGGATAGAATTTTCCGTCGGTTTGGTCTTTCCGGTCGTTCCTTTATCCCCTTGTTGATGGGATTTGGTTGTGGTGTTCCCGCAATTATGGCAACCCGTACACTGGAAAGTGAAAAGGATAGAAAAATTACTACCATTATCACGGCCTTTATGCCCTGTGGTGCAAAGTTGCCCATCTTTGCCATGTTTGTTGCCACCTTCTTTGCTGCAAGCAGTCAAACCTTGGTGATGTTCTCCATCTATGTCGTAAGTATTGTAACGGCTATTTTGGTATCCCTGTTTTTGAACGTGGTGGTGTACAAGTCCGCAGCGTCCAATTTTTTAATGGAGTTGCCCCAGTATCGTTTGCCTACACTAAAGAGTGTTGCCATCCATTGTGGGGAAAAACTCAAGGGCTTTGCGGAAAAGGCTGGTTCAGTAATCTTGGTTTCCACTGTCATTTTGTGGCTTTTGTCCAACTTTAACCTGGGTTCCTTTGACGGAACAAACCGTGCCGCAGCCATGGAAGCTGGGGAGGAGCCAACTGTAATGTGTTCCATGAATGACAGCTTCCTGTCATCTATTGGCGGTGTTATTGCCCCTGTATTTAAACCTCTGGGATTTGGAAATTGGCGGCCTGCTGTAGGTGTTGTTACAGGATGGATTGCCAAGGAAATGGTAGTTGTTACCTTTGCCCAGCTGTACGAGGAAGATGTGAGCCCTGAGTATCTGGAAGACTATTTTGGACAGTTCTCTTTGGAAGAACTGGAAGAAATGGGCTTTGAAGGCGGCCTTTATGACTATGACACAGCCTTTGGAGTGTATTCTGAGGGAATTCTCTTTGAAGGAGCCGATGAAAACGCCCTTCCCACAGTAAAAGAGGATATTCGTACCCCACAGGCAGCCTATGCCTACATGGTGTTTAACCTGCTGTGTATGCCTTGTTTTGCAGCCGTTGGTGCCATGAGACGAGAGTTAAAGACATGGAAGGCCACGGGAGCTGCCATTGGCATTCAGATGCTCACTGCCTACTTGGTAGCCTTGATAGTAAATCTTGTGGGCGGCCTTATTTTCTAGATTGCTGGGAAGGTGTTTTCCTTCCCTTGTAAAAGTATATTTTCTGTTGGACTCCTGACAGTTTATATAAAGTAACCATTTTCATACCCATCTTAAACAGGCAGGTTGCGTTGCTCCTGCATGTTTTTTTTGAATTTCGAATTTTTTTCAAATTTTTTTTTAAAAAACACAGTTTTTTTTCAATTCAAGACTATAAGTAAGGTATGGAAAAGTTAAAACTTACAACAATTTTTTGCTGTGTGACCCTTGCGGTCTCTTGTGTTGTTTTCGTGGCTACCTCTTGTTCCCAAACTGGGGAACAGGTGGTAAGTGATAGGGCCTTACAAGAATCTTACGAAGAACTTTACCTTTCGGCTAATTCACAACAGGAACTGGTGGCTTCCCTGATAGAATTTGAAGTTGCCAATCCTGCCCATTTCAAGTCAAAATTGGATTTAGCCCAGTGGTATTTTTCTCAGGCGAACCATGTCCTTAGCTGGCAATATTTGCAAAGGGCTTTGTCATTGGCAGATGAGGCTGGTTTTGGAATGGAATTTGAGGATTCTGCTACGGACGGTGATGACTCAACTTTAATTTCAAATCAAATTTCCCAAATGAATATTCCTGATGGTCTTACTGATATTGACCTAGAGCTTTTGCATAGACTTCTAGGTTACCTGTGTCTTTTTCGTGATGATATAAACGGGGCGGAAAAATATGGCAAAACAAGTCTTGCCTTGACAGACTATCATTGCAGTAGGTTGGGGAATACGGATGAAGGACTGGTGGTTCCTAGCCTTTATCTTATGGCTCAGGTTTTGTTTTCCATGGCGGAAGCTGAGGATTTTGTCCAAGAAGAAACCATTGAAAATGCTCTGGAATATTATGATAGAGCGTACAAATTAAATCCACAGGGCTTGGCCTCCATGCATCTTCTAGGATACGGTAAACTCTTGGTTCGGGTTCAGCGAACTAATGAGGCTGAGGCCATGGTGGAGGAGTTTTTCAGAAGAAACGCTGTTACCCTCGATACCATTCTTGTAGCACAAGAAATTTACGCTGCAACCAACAATGACTACAAAGAAAAAATCTGTAGTTTTCTTAGAGAAGATTATGTGCTTGGACTTCTTGGTTTAGATGATGAAAGCCCTGTAACTGGAGAAAATTGGATTTCTGAATATAAAAAATTAGTTGACATGAGGGAAGAAAATAAAATTTCCAAAACCAATTCTGGACATAGTGTGGTAGTTCCTGGGGAGTCTGACTATCAGGAAGAAAAATTCTTTGGAGAAACCTATTGTGAGGCAGCACTTCGGTACAAAGAAGGAAGAATTGTCAAGGGGGACCTTGATTCTTTGGTAGGGCTAGAGCCTTATTTTATAAGTTCTCCTTCCTATTACTGGCTTCTTTGGACTGTAGCAAAGGATTTGGGCAATGGGGAAGCTTTTATCCCTGCATTAAAAAAGACAATTGCTCTCAATCCCTCAGGTGTTTTTGCAAGGGATGCCAGGCAAGAAATACAGAATCTTGTTGCAACACAGGTCAGTGATGAAAAAGAAAACAATTCATTGCTGGATTCAATTTTATTTTAGGGGGACAAGGAGAGGATGCAAATTAACAAGGTGGTTGTATATCGATTCTTCATTTTGTTTATAAAAATCACTGTAATGTCACTGTGTATATTATTTTTAGGTGTTTTTTTTAGCTGCAAGGTAGATGGTTCTGGACATGAATTGTATCTTTCCGCATTGGATTCATATAGTCAAGAAGATTTTTCTCGTACCATAGAGCTTTGTGAATCTATTCTACAAAAAGATAAAAATCTTTTTCAGGCAGAGTTATTGCGGATTAAGTCTCTGTTTTTTCTCAATGAATATGAAACGGCAGAGAAACTAATAGCACGCTTAGTTAAAAGAGTTCCCCAATACACGGATGCTCGCCTGTGGTATATCCGTCTACTGATTTTACAAGAAAAATTTGATGAAGTGGCCCCTCTTTTGGAAAAAGAATTGGCCTTAAACGAAACAGATTGGAGAATACATTATCTGAAGGGCATAGTTGATGCAAGAAATGAAAACTATAGCGGACAACTTGTTTCCTTGCAACAGGCAGAACGGGCTCTATCTGATGGAGCAAAGGTTTATCTTGACCTGACAAAACTTTGGCTTGTGCTGGGAATGGAAGACCAAGCCAAAAAGCATTTGGAACAGGCACGGCTCCTTGTTCCAGCCCATGGTGAATTGAGGGTTTTATTTGAAACCTTAGAAACCTTGCTCAAAAAATAGGAGGAAAATTATGGTTAGAAAGAAAAAAATAGGTTTGTATCTATTGGTATTTATTCAGGTTTTGAACTTCACAGCCTGCACAAGTGTAAAAAAATATACTTTTATTCAGCCTGTGGAAAATTTTAGTTCAGGTGAAATTTTATTTTCGGCAAATGATATCCATGTAAATATTGACTACGTCAAAGACTCCCTTATACAAAGCCAGATTTGCCAAGCTATAGATTCTAAAATTAAAACATATAACAGTACCTGTAATAAAGCAGGAATTGGTGGAAACTTGGTTCTTAAAATTAATCAACGGACTGTGTGGGAAGGAGTAAAACAAAGGGCTTCCTTTGCAATCACTGGAGAAATCCTCAATGAAGGGCAGGAGGTTTTATTGCAAAAGACAGTTTTGGCAACGGGAAAAGCTTCGATTTCACAGGTAAAATACCAGAAAAAATATATTGTATCCCTAGTAGAAGAATTAATTGAAGAATGGGAAAATCTTGCTCCATTAGAGGAGGAATAATGAAGCGGCTTCTCTGTTCATTATGGATTTTCAGTTTAATATTACCTGTATTTTCTCAAATTACTGTAGATTCTGGTGAGGATGCCATTGCCATTGCCTTGCAAAATTCAAAAAATCAAATTTTCCAGGAACTGAAGGTTAAGGAAAATATGATAAAAGCAAGGCTTTCCGTAAAGGACTTTTTGCCCAGACTAGGCTTCTCATATTCTGAATCAGATACAGTAAAAAAGGGAATGGCTGATAGTAGAAGTAAAACTCTTCAATTCAGTTTAAGTCAGCTGGTGTTTGACGGCGGGGCGGCTTGGAATCAATACAAGGTGAATAACTTGCAAAGTCAGTATGAATTTCAATCCTATTTACAAAGTCTGGAGGAATTTAAGTCACAGATTCTTGACGGATATAATTCCATTGTAATGCAACAAGAGGTAGTTAAAATAAAAAAAGATGTCAAAGAATCAGGTTTCTTGCGCCAAGAAATTATGGCAAAGGAGCTGGAGCTGGGGCTTGTACGAGAAATTGATTACCTGGATTACATCGTTACCTGTCGTAAGCTGGAGCAGGAGGAAAACTTGGCAAAAGCAGAGCTGGAAAAACAAAAAGAAATATTTCGTCAAACCTTAGGTCTGCCTTTTGGAACAGAGATTATTATTGAAAAAGAAAATCGAGGAAATGAGGTTGGAGCAAAGCCCTTCTTGTCCTCTTACCTAGACCCCTTGGTGGAGCTTACCATAAATTACAGTCCAAGTTTGAAGCAACAAAGATTGGAATATGACAACCTTGTCCAGCAAAAAAGGATGAATAAAAGGTGGTTTTTACCAAATCTTACATTGGAAGGAAGTGTCAATCTTTCTGGAATTGATTTTCCCCTACGGGAACCAGACTTTTCCCTGCGACTAAAAATTAGTTTTGAGAAAAATAATCTTGTTTCCTTGAGCAATACCACCTCCATGGGATTCAATCAAGAAAAAATGGAAAGCCTTGGTAATTCTGTGTCTGGAAGTCTTAATCCTGATATTGGATATTTTTCTCAAAACCGTTTGATTTCAATTTCACTGCTGCAAAAGCAGTTTTCCTTGGGAACCAGTGAAGAAGAAATTAGAAACTCCATGAGAGGACTCTTACTCAACTATGATACAACCAAGGAAAACTGTGATTTTTCTAGGGATTCTGTTGAAATTCAAGAAAAAAAGGTGTCAATTCTGTTCCAAAAACTAGAAAACGGGGAAGCAACAGAGATGGATTATCTTCAATCGCTGATGGAGCTTGCCGCTATGAAAATTGAAATTGTGGAGTTACAAAACAATCTTAATTCACTTCTGCGGACTATTGAGTTGATGGCTGGATTAAAATCAGGAGGTATATATGAAGTTATTGGTAAATAAATTTTTGTTCAGCAAATTTTTGCTAAAAAACAAGGTTCTCTGTGTTGTTTTTTTTCTAATTTTTCTCTGTAGTATCTTGCTTTTAGTTGGTTTTACCCTAGATGGAGAAGAACAGCAGAAAGCTTTGGAATCAAAGGAAAAAAATATTTCCACCGTAGAAAAATTTGAAGTTTATTCTTCAAAACTTCTTCAAGATATAAGTAGCTTTGGAACAATTTATTATAGTGAAAAAAATGATGTCACTGTTCAAGTGGAAGGGATTCTAAAAAAACTTTATGTAAAAGAAGGGGATAGGGTATATTCAGGACAAATCCTAGCCGAAATGGAAAATCTTCAACTACAAATTCAAGGTCAACAGGGAGAGTCTGCTCTAAAATCCGCACAAGCTGAGGTAAATCTTGCAAAAACCCGATTGGAAGAAGGGCGCCTTGCTGTAGAAGGCAACCTTCTTAATTTAGAAAAACTAGAATTACAACTGCAACAGCAGAGACTCGAGTTGGAAGAAGCCGAGCTGGAGCTCCAAAATCAAGGCGAACTTCTGGCATTGGGAGGTATAACAGCTGCCGCCTACCGTAGCCAGGAGGTAGCACTAGAAGGAAAAAAAGCGGCCTTTAAAATTGCTCTGAAGGAATACGAAAGACAGGCTCTTGGATTTAGAAACCAAGATTTACTTGAAAATGGAATTATGCCGGACGAAAACCCAGAGACTCGGCGGCAGCAATTAGTTTCATTAAATACCCGAAGCTTGCAGGCAGCCCTAGATTCAGCCCTGGCAAATTTAGACTCAGCAGAAAAAAACCTGCAATCAATAAATGAAGCCTTATCCCATCTTGTAATACGTTCCCCAAAAGAAGGAATTGTGGCTGTAAATTACTTTGAGCAAGGGGAGTTTTTAAGTGGAAAGGAAAAACTTCTTACAGTAATGGATATAGATGAAGTCCATGCGGTTTTTTCCATCCAAGAACAGGATATTGGGTATTTTTCTGTTGGCTCTCCGGTAGAAGTGGAGGTTCCCTCTTTGGGAGTGAGGATTAAAGCACCAATAAAAGAAATTTCTCCTGTAGCTGACTCTCAAAGTGGCAATTTTACCCTTAAATCCTATCTAAAAAATGAGAACAGAGAAATGAAACCCGGAATGTTTGTTAAATGTATTTTACCACGGGAATCATCCTCATTTCCAACCATTCCTGAATCAGCCCTAGTAGGTGAAAATAAAATAGAAAATAAACAGTGGATGGGCGAGGTGTTTATAATCCATCAAGGAAGGGTGGTAAAAAAAGATGTTGAGGTTTTGGGTAAAAGTGATGGAATGATTTGGATTTCGGAGGGCCTACAAGCTGGAGACCTGATTGTAGACAATCCATCTCCTTTTTTGAAGGAGGGTCAGGATGTCAACTAAAAAAATATCTAGAATATTTATTATAATGTATACTTTAGCATACATGGTATCTTGCAAATTTGTTGATTTTGCAAGGCTGGAGGTAAGCTGTTCTGTTCCAGAGAATAATGGGTATTTTCTGGAAGATGAGGTTGAAATCGATTTTTCCTTGCTTCCAGATAAGGAAAGCTTAAAAGAACTTATTGTATTTCAAAGAGATGCCTCATCGGTTGATTTTGAGATGAGGCTGGAAGGAAATAAGGCCTTTGTAAAGCCTGTGGAACCATGGCAAAGGGGCGTGGCTTATTCTATTGGAATCCAAGGCGAGCTAAAGCTTGATGCCGGGGGAAGCCACTCCGTTCATTTTTACAGGATTTTTTTCTACGGAGCTCCCTCAAAAAAATTCGGCCTCCTGAAATGGACGGAACCGACTGCAAGTGAAAGGGGACCTCTGGTGCTTGAGTTTGTCAGCCCCATTTCAATTCCTGGTTTTTCAAAAAGCTTTTCGTTGACTCCGCAAATCCCCTTTGACTTTTATGTTGAAAAAAACGGTTGCCAGGTTTTGGTGGTACCTCAGGAGGCCTGGACTAAAAATCAGAGATTCAACTGGGTTTTGAACCAGTTTGAGGATGTGGATGGATACCTGCTCGATAAGCAGTATCAGGGAAATTTTATTTGGGATATTGATACAGTAATTCCTTGTGTAGAAAAGGTTGTGCCTGTCTTGTCGGTTGTTGACAATGACTTGATTGTCTATGCTCAAGACAGTGGCTTGCTTTTTGACAATCAGTCGATCTTGCTGCGTTTTTCAAAGGAGATGGACTTTGATTCGGTTAAAAATGGGGTGAGCATTGAGCCAAACATTGCAGGAGAATTGCAGAGGTGTAGTTCTGGAAAGGATTTTTTATGGGTTCCAGAAGAAAATTGGTCTTTGGAAAAAGAGTATCGTCTGATTGTTTCCCATGATGTAAAGGATTTATCCGGAAATCAACTGACTCGGAATGTGGATCACTATTTTACTGTGGCCAATCGGTTTTTGCAGGTTACTTCGATTCAGTTGGGTGAAGAAACACCGGATGCAGGGGAAGGTCGGGAGGATGGCGGGAACGCTCTGGAAGACGGGACGGACACAGAAGGCTGTAATTTTCAGTCAGGCTCATTGAAGGAAATTGCCATCACTGATGAAAAATCCACTGTCATTACAAGAATCAATTTTAGCCAGCCTCTTGGTTTTGCGTCCCTGCAAAATGACCTTGGAACAATCACTATGGAGCCACTTTTCCCCATAACAGCCAATTATCCAATCTTGGAAAAGGTTTCGTATGACAAAAATTCAGGACTTTCACTTTATTGGTCTGGATTTTCCCCCAGTTCAAATGATGTGAAAAATTATTATCGACTGGAAATTTCCGGTGGAACTTCTGGACTAAAAACTGATGCAGGAAATTACCTTGAGGAGGATGTATGTCTTATTATTCAGATTTTATAAACGGGATTAAGATTATAAAGGGAATGGTTTTGATGGGGCTATTTTTATGCCTCCTACCTTCTTGTGGAACTATTATGCTTCCACCTCTAGAAGTAGTATCATGTAGTGTAGAAAATAATACAGTTTTTATTGAATTTTCCCTTCCTCCCGATTTTTCCTCGTTAAAAAATGGATTGAGTGTCACAGAGGACGGAAAAAAGCTGGAGGGAAACCTCTCTGTTTTGGGAAACAAGGCTCAATTTGTACCTACTTATGGAATACAGGAAAATCGTGAATACATAATCAGGATAGAAGCTGGAACGGAAGATGGACGGGGTCACTCTTTGATGGAAACCTTTGAGTATACGCATTCCACCCGTGATAATTTGACAACCCTGACAGTGGAAATAGTTGTGGTTCAAAACTCATTTCCAATTCAGCTGGAATTTTCCCAAGCTATAGACAAGGAGTCCTTGGAAAAGGGGCTGAGAATTTCTCCTGATTTTGACTATTTTTTGGAGTACTACAATGGAAATCACTGTGTTAGGGTGATTCCTAAAAAACAATTGGAAAACAATCAACGGTATATTGTGTCTCTTGACTCGTCGGTAATGGACATCCATAGAAATTTCCTGCCAAAGGAGGTGGCAAAAAGCTTCTATTACCAAATGGATTTAAATCCCCTTGAACTGAGCTTTAAGGTATCCCAGCAAGAGGTGGAACATGGGGGAACTGTACCCCTAGCTCCAGATGAGTGGATTTATCTGGAGTTTACCAAGGATATAAATCTAGACCAAGTTTCCTCTTTTATTTTTCTTGAGCCAGTGGGACATTCTACCATTGCGTCGCCACTGGAAATAGTAAGGGACTACAAAGGAGGGCGAAGCTTAAGGCTTAGGCCAAGGTGGAATTCCGATGAAAATGAAGCTTGGGGTAAAAGCTGGAGACTTGTAGTTCAGCCAGGGATTGAAGATACAGGAGGAAATGCCTTGGAAAGCGAGCAGGAGATTACTCTTGCCTACACCCTGGAAAAATTCCGTCCGCCGGAGTTTTTGGGCGCTTTGATGACAAATTTAGATGGGCAGCAGGATTTACGGGTGGTTTTTTCTCCCTCAAATCCGTTTTCGTCAATGGTATTGCCACCGGAGACCTATCCCTCTGTCCAAGAAACCTTTCACAGCACAGTTGAATTGAACCTTTTTTTCAAGGTTTCTTCTGAGGCCACAGGAATGGACGAGTTTAGTCTTATGGAACATACCCTTCTTTCGGCTGCCAATGATTGTTGTGAGCTTACTTTAAAAAGACTGGAGGGTGCAGGTATCGAAGATACAAGCCTGTACGAGGATTTTTTACTCCTTAAAAAAGAATTGCCAGAATTTAATCAGGAGCTGCAAGTTGACAGTGGGAATTCAGGGAAAATTGTAACTGTCAAATTTCAGTTGGAGCTGCTCAATAAAAATCAAAGGGGATTGGTAACTCTGGAGCTTGCGCCGGAAACAAGTGATTCTCTGGGGAATAAATTGGGTAAGACAAGTATTTGTCAGGTGAACAAACTATGACAAAAAAATTTATTTCTTTTTGTGTTCATCATCCCGTTTCGCTCATATCAATTTTATTGGGAACTAGCTTATGGGGAATATTTTCCTGTTTTACCCTGGAAGCAGACTTTGTTCCCATCTTGAGTCAGCGAAAAATCATTATTTCTACTCAGTATCCCGGATTGGATCCCTTGGATATGGAAAAACTGGTGATTCAACCACTGGAAGAGGGCTTGGCATCCTTGCAGGGATTAAAATTATCTAAGTCTGTCACTCGTTCTGGTCTTTCCTTGATAAATCTGGAGCTCCATTGGGGAACTGACATTGACCTTGCCTTGGTGGAATGTAGGGAACTTATAGACCTTTGTTACCATCAACTTCCTTCCCAGTGTGAAAAACCCCAGGTTATTCTTCCATCAAGCCTTGGAGAAGCCATGATGGTGGCAATTATTCCCAGGGATGGAGACCTCAGGTACGGAAGATACCTTGTGGAAAAGGATATAAAGGGTCGTTTCCAGCGGCTGGAATCCTGTGGTGGCGTGCAGCTCGTAGGCGGGGAAAAGGAGGAGGTACAGGTTTTAGTGGACTACGATGCCATGGAAGCGAAGAAACTTTCCCTTGAATACATCAGTGAAAGAATCAGTAGTTCAAATTTCCAATATCCTGTGGGAACAATTGCTGAGGGCGACAAGGAATTTTTGGTCAAAACCCTTGGCTTATATGAAGAAATTGAACACCTGGAGGATTTGCCCCTACTGTATGAAGACCTTGGCTTGGTAAGACTTTCAGATGTTGCTCAGGTAGAATTAGGAAGCGAGGAAAAGGAAAGCTTTTTTTTCTATGGGGGAAAAGAAGCTCTTTGTTTGAGTCTTTCCAAAAGAGATGATGCCAGTCCTGTGAGACTTTCCCAACAGGTTTATGACGAAATCAATCAGTTGCGGCGGCAATATGGGGATTTTTATGAGTTCATTGTCATAAAAGACCTGTCACAAGAGGTACGAGACTCCCTGGTTTCCCTCGGGATTTCGTGCCTTGTGGGAGTGGTGGTAGCCGCCGCCGTAATTTTGTTCTTTTTGCGGTGTTGGAAGGTATCTATTCTTTTGGCTAGCCTTATTCCCCTCTGTGGAATCCATGTGATTTTGGTCTTGTCCCTTGCAGGTCGGACATTAAATCTGATGTCCCTTTGCGGAATGGCAGTGGGAATTGGTATGGTGGTAGATGCCGGTACTGTTGTTTTGGAGAATCTCAATCAAAAGCTCAAGGCCCTGTCTTTATCTTCCTTGGAAACAAGTCCCCTTTCTAATAGAGCGATTGCTGCCTCCACAGTCACAAGGTCAATCCCAGACCCAGTAAAAAATCTAATGGTGGAGGGTACCTTGGAGGTTGCCCTGTCCAATACAGGCTCTGCCCTGACCACTGGGATAGTGTTTTTGCCCCTGTTTTTTTTAGATGGCTTACTGGGAGAACTTTTTCTGGACCTTGCTCTTGGGGTAATTGCAGCCATCGCCGCCTCTTGTATCCTTTCCCTTTCCTATATTCCATCATTATACCAATTCATTGCAGCAAAAAAACTTAGAGCATTGTCAAGTCAATTGGAACCTTCTGTGGATGGGAGCAATGGTACAATTATTCAGCAAAACCGCAGGTTTGTAACCGTACTTGAAGAAAAATATGGGATTTTTTTACAGAGAATCATCAGTAGAAAAAAGTTGATTTTCCTTCCCCTTGGACTTTGTATCCTGGTGTCTGCAGCCTGTCTTTTCTTGCTTGAATATAGACTTTTGCCAGAAATTAAAGAGGATAGGGTGCATCTCCAAATTAATTTTCCCTTGGGTTCAAGCATTTCCTCTATGGAAAGAGTTTCTGGTGAAATCCATCATATTCTAGAAAATCAGGGAATGATGGAAGTGGCAATTTTTGGTGGACTCGAGTCTTCTCATTTTCAAGATTTATCTCAACCGGAACAAAATCCCTTTATTTTACAAATAATGATTTGTCCTCCCAAAAACCTTAAATTTAATTATGAAGATTTTAAAAGCTTGCTAGAAGGAAGAAATCTCCATGTAACAGTCTTAAAAAATCAAGATGTTTTATCAAAGATTTTGCATATTAGTGAAGAGTCCTATGTTTTAACCCTCTTGGATTCTGGGGAAGACAGAAAAATACTGGAAGAAAAGGCAGACTTATTTTCCCAATTTAGAATTGTTCCACCCCTCGTAAATGAAAAGCTCATGGAAATGTCCGGGCAAAATCAGAGAAATCAGTTGGTATTTGAGCCTGACAGGTTGGCTGCCTCTCGGTTTTCTACCAATGGATTGGAAATCGCTACGGCAACCCATCATCTTGTGGCCGGCATTTTGGCTTCTCCCTTCTTTTTGGATGGAAGACGAATTCCCCTGCGGGTTCAGCTGGAGGAAGGGCATCAGCGGACTGCAAGTGAACTTGCCGCTCTAAATGTACAGCTTGAATCTCTACGGGTTCCATTGAGTCTGCTGGGTTCCTTTAAAGAAACTCCTGCCAGAGAAATACTTTTTAGGCACAATAGGCAGCCGGCGGTGATTTTGTATCCAGAAAAAGAAGCCTTGCAAGAAGGAGTGGCAGGGGAATTTGACAAATTGGCACAAAATGAGCCTGTAAAACTAGTGAATGTTCAAGAGGAAGAAAGCAAGGAAATGGTGGCAAATGGTCTTGTTTTGCTAATTGTGGCTTTGTTATTGCTTTATTTTGTAATGGGCTCCCAATTTGAATCCTTCCTTATTCCCCTCTTGCTTTTAGCCACCTTGCCTCCAGCCCTTTGTGGAGCCGTAATCCTAACCCTTCTAACTGGTCATACATTTTCTATGAATACAGTAATTGCCCTGGTGGTGCTTTTTGGAACAGCGGTCAACAATGGCATAATTCTTTATGAGAGTGTCTTGCAACAGGGGGGCTTTTCTCCTTCTGCCATTGTAAAAGCCTCCGTTTCAAAACTGCAAACCTTGCTGCTGACAAATTCTACCACTATTTTTGCTCTTTTCCCCTTTGCCATAGACCCGATGGGAACCAATAATCAGGCTTCCATGGCAGTGGCCATTGTGGGAGGGCTTTCACTTTCCATGCTGCTTGTGTTGGTAACGGTTCCTATAATTTTTGCCTTTTACGGTGAAATTCTCAGTAGGAAAAAAGGGGAAAAATATGAATAAAAATTGGTATCAACGTCCCGTTCTAGTGTTTTTTATGTTTGCCTCCATAAGTCTTGTCTTGGCCTTTTCTTCCAAAGACATGGAGTTGGGGCAATCCTCCGGCTCCTCCTATCATATTTTTTCTGTAGAATTTGAATATTTTGGCATGGACGCAAAAACCATGGAGGATTTGATTGCCCTTAAGCTGGAGGAGGCAGTTATGAGCCTTCCCGGAATACTTGATATGGAAATTCAGTGTCAGTATGGTCACCTGTCCGGCATCTTTTACTTTTTTCCCACTGAAAACCAGAAAACAGTTTACCTCGGCTTGCGGGACAAGGTTAATAGCCTGTATGAAGCCCTCCCCGAGGGGGTTCAAAAGCCACGAATCTACTCTTCTTCTGGTTCCTGGGGGAATGATTCTGTAATGAATATTGCTGTTCCAGCTGGGGAAAAAGGTCAGGGCTTGCGAGGCTATTTGGAAAACAATCTGAAGCCCCTATTTGAATCAGTGGAGGGCGTGGCTCAGGTTGTGGTGGCAGGCGGCGGTGTTGATGAGATTCTCCTTCAGTTTAATCCAGACAGGATGGCGGCAGGAAATATAAATCCCCTGGCTCTGGGTCAAATCATTCAGGAGGCCAATGGAATACCCCAGGGTACTTGGTTGCAGGGAAGGGGAAAAAACACTCCCTTGGTTTTTCGCACTCAAATTAAAGAGCTTGACCATATCCGTCAGCTTCCCATTCAAACGGGAAAAGGTGTGGCACAATTTCAGCACTTTGCCCAGGTTGTTCGCCGTCAGCGGCCTCCTGAAGAAATTGTCCGATTAAACGGAGAGGAATGTCTTTCTGTATTGATAAAACCTAGTTATGACGGCAATATTCTGGAAATCTCCCGTCGCTGCCGCCAAATCCTTGATGAAAGCCACCTGTCTGAAGATGATTATAGGATACTCTACGACAGGGGAAACGATTTGGCTCAAATTATTAGAAATATCGTTATTGCCCTGGTTCAATCTCTGCTTCTCATTTTACTTTTGGTTCCAGCCTTTTTTCCTCAAGGCAGAATAACAGTTTTACTCTTGTTCTTCCTTCCCACCACAGTTCTTTGGACCTGTGGACAACTTGCTCTGCTAGGCTTTTCCCTAAACCGGCACACCCTAAGCGGTATAACCATTGCATTGGGTATAGTGGCAGACACAGCCTTTGTTATGGCAGAATTTTGGAATCAAAGAAGGTGGGGAAATCAGGGGATTACAGGGACAAAGAATGGTTTTTTTTCCCAACTGCCATCTTTGCAAATGAGCATGGTGGTTTCAAGTCTTACCACCATATTTGTTTTTATTCCATTGTATTTTCTTGACCATATAGTGGGGGGAATTAGGGATATAGCTATTACCATGGGATTGATGGTTATGAATTCCTTGATTTTAGGTGGATTTTTTCTCCCTGTTTTCTTGGAAATTGGAGGACAGGGTCGATTTTTACTCTTTTCCCAGCTGTTTTATTATCCTGTGGAAAGAGTTTTTGTAAAAAGATGTGTTTCTCTTTGTGAAATAACAAGAAGAATAAGAAAAACTTCTCTGGCCCTCCTTTGTGGTCTATCCTGTCTCCCCCTAATTTTTGCTTTGACCACAGAAAAAAACTTAACCCTAGCGGATAGTCCTTCTTTTTTAACCGCCTCTGTAGAGTATCCCACAGATACAGCTCCCGCTGTGATTGACAGGGAAGTTCAGGATTTTGTTCAACAGGTGCAGGATTTACAGGGAATTACCTTTGTAACAAGTCGCATAACGACAGGGGTTTGTCGTCTTGAGATTGGGCTCAAACCAGATAATGACAAGGCTTTTCTTCAAAAGATAACACAGTCCATAAAAGAAATTTCCAGTCATCTTGATTCCGGCTACCTTCATCTCAACTGGCAGGAATACGAGGGGAAAAAGGTGCATGAAATACAAGTGGCTGTGGTAGGTGATGAGGCAAAAAAATGTCGCGGGTATGCCCGTCACTGTGTGGAAAAAAGTGGAGGAATAAAAAGCTTTGTCCAGGGGGTAATGAACTTTAAGGAAGAGGAGACACTAGTTCTTGTTAAACCCCTAAGACAGGAGCTCGCTCGTGTGGGATTAAATCTTGATCAGGTAGCCCAGTCCCTGAGGTGGTTGATTTTTGGTCCTGTAGTGGATAAATGGATACAAGATACTGGTGAAGAGGATATTCGTGTAATTGGACTGGTTTCTGAAGATGAGGAGTCTCTGGGGGCAAATTTTGCCCTGGATGACCTTAAAAAAACGGAATCTGCCAAAGAGCAGCCGAAGCTCAATCTATCGCAGCTTACTTCCTTGACCATACCAATCGTAGAGTCTGGTAAGGTTGGTTCTAGTGGCGGTGCAGGGGGGCTGCCGCTTTCAGCCCTTACAAGGATAGAACTTCAACCGGGGGATGGAACCCTGTATCGGCTCAATGGTAGCCCCTGCGCTTATTTTACCCTTCAGGTTATGGGTGGCAGCACCCAGGACGCAAAAAAACAAGTTGAAGACTTTTTACAAACCATGCCCCTTGATAGAGGATATAGCTACCATTTTTCAAGAGAGCTTGAGGATCTCTTCCATCACTACAGGATATTGGTCTTTGCCTTGTTGTTGGTGGTCATGGGGATTATTTTAATTCTTTGTGCCTTACGTGAAAAACCCCTGGAAGCGCTTCTTGTTTCCTTGCTTATTCCAGCATCCCTTGCCTTACCCATGGTCATTTTAGCCCTGTTGGGAAAAAATTGGGAAAGCGGTGATGTTGTGGGTATGGTTTTAGTCTCAGGTCTTGCTGTAAACAATGGAATTTATCTAATACAGTCTACAAAAGAATACATGGTGATAAATATTCAAGATAAGATTGCCAGTATTTTAATGACCTCGCTTTCCACCATCATTGGTTCAATTCCATTGTTGTTGAGTGAAAGTGGAACCTTTGCCACATCCCTTGCTTTTTTTATGGCTTGGGGTACGGCGGGCTCTCTCATTGTTAGTTTGCTGCTGTTTCCTGCAGTAAAAAATATACAGGAGGTATAGATGAAGGATTTGAAATCTACCTTTAGTTGGTACAGGATACTTGCATTTTGTATCCTGCTTGTTCAAGTAACCATGATTGTTCCTGCCCAGGAACTGTATCTTGGTCGTCAGCTTGGTGAAAGATATTTGGAGCAATATCTAGACCGTGCTGATTTGGAGGGTTCTCAACAACGCTGGCAACAACTGGCAGAACAGGGAATGTTGGTTGCCCTTGCTGCCTGGGAATCTGCTGCCAATTATCTTTTGGAGCAAGATCCAGAAACATGGCAGAAGGAAAGGGATTCAATCCAGAAGGATTTAAGCAAAGCAACTGAAATTCGGCTGGGTGAATGGCTTTTGGATAAGCTTCTTAAAGCTGAGGCTAATCCCAATGTTCAGCGGTTTGCTTCAGACTTGGAGAAAAGAACAAGTCAGTGGCAGTTTCAGCAAGTGGAATCGGATGGAACTGTTAGCCTTACCCGCCAGATAGATAAAAATCAGGCTTCCCAAGCTGAAAATCAGTGGCTGCAGTCAAACGAAGAGCTGGTTCAAAAATACTTGGAGGAAGCCGCTGTTGATGAGGCCCTGTTACGGAATGAGATAAGGGGACTTGGTCTTGATGAGCAAACTTCAAATGAATTGGTGGCCAAGGCCATTGGCAGCTACAAAAGCTATCTTTCTGCAGAATACGATTTAATTTTGAAATCAGAAACCATGGATTTGATGGGTGACTTATTGTATGACCGTAAATCTCTGCGTGTGGCTAGTGCAAAAGAATCGGCAGATAGTATTGCCCTGGAATTAATTCAAGAGGCCCAAGCTTCCACGGAGATTTCCTTTCAAGAGCTTTTTGACAATTTTGAGGAAGAGATTGATGCACAGCAGGTGGAAGAGATGCGGCTTTCTGGAGAAGATTGGGCAAGGAATTTCCAAGTCCAATTGGAAGAGGGGTTGGCAGTATGGGATTCCGCAGAGGAAGAATTCTTGTATCAGCGCAGTTTGTGGGAACAGGATGCCATTGAAGTGTATGAGGAAGGAGAGGCAGCCTGGCTTGAGGCTTTTCAGCAGCTTAGACGTGCTCGACAAGATTGGGAAGACAAGATTGTCGCTGAGTTTCACAAGGGAATGGATGAGTGGTCCAAGTCCCATGAGCAGCAGGAGCTGGAAATTCAAGAGGCTCAAAGAGAACTCATTCTTTCTCTTCAGGAAGAAATTCAACGGAAAGAAGAATTGGGAGTGATTTCCTCCTCCATATATAATCAGCTGAGAACCATGTTGGCTTCCTGTTACACTGGTGTTGAAAATTGGTACAGTGATTGGGCTCAAAAATATAAAAGGGTTTATTCCTATTGGAAAACTGAAGATGCGCAAAGGTACAATCAATTGTTTTCTTTTGGGGAGCTGGAAGGCCTGGATGAAGCCCTGGCTGCGCTTGAAAACAATGGAAACTGGACTATAGACTTGGAGCATATGAGCTCTAGTACCACAAGAACTAAAATGGAGCAACAAATAAGTCAATGGAAAGCAGCCTATATTGAATGGTTCAAAGAAGAGCTTGATGATACAATTCGGAGTCTTGAGGCAAGGCTTGAGACTGATAAAACGACCTTGGAGGAAATGAAAGGTGTCGGAAACTCGACCATTTCTACGGGAGGTTTTTCCACAGATGCAAGTGCAGGGAAACTGGAAAATCTACGGACAAAAATACAAGCTGATTCAGGCAGCTTGGCGCTTTTAAAGGCTATTGCTGAAAAAACTGAGTCCTATACCCCGGATACTCCTGTGGCTCAAATTATATCCCAATTTAACAATCCAATCATAGAACAGATGCTTGGCCTTTCCTTTGATTTGAGCTTATGGGAAAGTAGTGGGAGTCTTTTGCATCAGGATAACGGGTGGCTTACCTTGGCTACATCTGGATTTTTGAATCTTGAGACTGTTACAAAGAATTTTCTTGAAGCCCTAGACCCAACTGCCTTTGAGGGTAGCTCTAGTGATTTGGATGCAGAAATTCAGCAGCTGGAGGGAGTTTTATCCTATTGGCAAGGCGAGCTGGAGGTTGCACAGGAACTTAAAGACTATGCTACCACAATCACTTCTTCTGCCCAAACAGCTGCAGAAACACAAGAGGCACTCATGGCAAGTGAAGTGGCTTTTCAAGAGGCCTTGGAGGGATACAAAAACCAGCAGCAGGTTGTCCAAGAAAATCTGATTTCCCTTAAGGAAGCGACAAATCAATTGAATAAGATTCAAATAGAGCTAGAAGAAGGTGAGAAAAAAATAGCTGAAATAAGAAATAAGATAATAGCCATTGAGGAAATAGAAAAGGGCCTTGACAAGGAGATTGTTGTTGGGAAAATAGTTAAAATTTTAGGCAGTTTAAGTGATTTTTTTTCTCAAGAAGTAAAGGAAAAAACAGGTGACTTGGTAGAATCCTATTTCCTCAAGGAATTTGAAACGGGAAATATTGCCTTTCACGATACATTGGACTTGGTGATAAAGAATATTCCTCGGAATTTTAGGGAAAAAACAGAAATTCAGTTGGAGGAAATGATAGAAACTAGTAGGAGTATTATCGAAAAATTGCAATCCCTAGATTCTGCAGTGTTTTTTCCCAAGGAGGAGGCTG
Organism: Spirochaetaceae bacterium; assembly: GCA_017936345.1. Classification (GTDB taxonomy): domain Bacteria; phylum Spirochaetota; class Spirochaetia; order Treponematales; family Treponemataceae; genus Treponema_F. The sequence goes on along the minus strand of JAGBFT010000032.1, from coordinate 35,108 downwards.
TACCGGAAGGACAATCGGAACCAGAAGAAAATGGGAGTCTACAGACTTCGGAGAATCTAGCCTTACTACAGGAAACCCTTCTGTTGCTGGAAGCTTTTGTAAAAGATGTTTTGCAGAGCACAGAGCTTACAGGCGAAGGTGGGAACTTGAATAATCTGGTGAAAGCATTGAATGATGATATTGCAAATCAACAAGAACCTAGTCTTCAAGCTCTCATTCAACAGATTAAGGATATATCCAGTGAGTGTAGTAAAGAACTACAATATCGCAAGGATGCCCTTGTCTTTCTTACCGAAGGTGAACCAGAGTCTTGGAAGCTAGTTGAGGAAAATGCACCGGAGGCAGCCGAGTACCAGTTGATACGAGACACCTTTGGTCACCTGCAAGCAACCACATTGAACGAAAAACATAGTTCAAGTTTGGAAGAAATCAAAACCCTATTGGAAAACACAGATATTTGGAACCATGCCACATGGAATGAACTCGTATCCACAATAGAAAAACTTAGAGAAGCCGGCATGAATTTACATAGTGGAGCTTATTCCGTGTTAAATCAGTTGCTTACAACAATGGTTCATCATTGGTGTCTTCAAAATCCTGATGCCAAGAGCAACTGGGATAAAGATACCCTGGATTATCGTAACACGATTCAGCAGGGGATAAATGATATACAAGCGCTTGAAAGCAATCTGTTGGATTTGGGTACTGTCCAACAATTTATAGTTACAGATACTTATTCCCAGTGGGAAGAGGAGGAAAAAAATTTATTCTTGGACTACCTCGAACAACTGGAGAAAAACAACGAGAATTCCCACCAGGGAACAGTCCCAGTCGATACTAATGAACAGATTTCTCATATTCAATTTATTTTAAGTGGAAAAAGATTGAACCTGGAAAAACAGGTCTTTCTACTGGGATTGGAAGAATTGCAGGCCAACTATCTTCAAGATAATAGTCAGATTAAATTGGAAAATTTATTGTCTCAGTGTCGTGATATAGATGGGAGTTCCCTGCTGAATCCTAATGACTGGCTGCGGGTAAAGGAAATGCTGGGGCCTAGCGAATTCAGAGCCAAAAGATTGAATCAATTGCAAAGTCTAGGAGAACAGTGGATTACGACCATGTATGGTTGCAGCGACGAACCATACAGCTATGAGGTTATAGGTTTGACAGAAGCTTTTCCCCAATCTCGTCAGAAGGAGAAAGAAAACAGTCTTTTGGATTTACAACAAATTGACTCATTGTTGGCAGTGACAGCCTATAATGAGGAACTGACGCAATCGGTGGACTTGTACATGATGATGAATTCTGAATTGCAAAACCTGTTGAATGAAAAGATTAATTTTGAAGAACAAGTATTAATCGAGGAACAAGAAAGTCAAAAAATACTGGAAAGCTATAAAAAGGCTCATGCTCAAATTCAAGAAAAAATGGAAATGTATCAACAAAGTGTTGAGAAAGAAGAAGTTATGCATCAGGCCTTTGTTCAGTCAAGGTTGCAGCATCGGATTGCCCAAGAAAAATACCAGTGGGCAACGAGAATTTATCTTGAAAGTGTGGGTAACTCCAGTTTACAGGAAAATTCACAGGATAATTTACAATATGCTAGTCCCCTTAGGCGGTACAACGATGTATTGTTGGTTGTAAACCGTTATCAAAATGCCCTGGATATTCTCAGTCAAATGAAAAATCACCAGCAGATGCAAGGTTCAGAATATCTTGATCAGGTAGATGTTTACAGTAAATCCTTGGAAAATGCCTATCTTATGGAGGTGATATTATCTCAAGTATTTGATGCGGTTGTAAAGCAGGAAGAAATAACCCGTGATGCGGAAATCAAGGATGAGATGAATGTTTCAAAGCTGTTCAGGGATTATGAGTCACTGATGGAAAACAAGACTGACCCAGGAACAGAGGGTATGAATACTGTAGCCTTGGAATTGATTCGAATCAAAAAAACGGGAGCAGGAGATTATGTATTTACCCTTGGCTATGAAACTGTTCTTCAAAGGACAAGGTTCAGTGGTTCATCAGCAGAGTATTACGAGTACGTAACATCAAAAAAAACAGGGACAGGTGATTTGGATAGGAATTTGCTGGCTGAATATCTTACAAATTCCAGTGAGACCCTTGTTCGTGTCGATGGTCCCGTCCAGCAAACAAGGGCGGAAGTGGATGTGCGTCAATGGCTCAAGGATATCTATGCCAAGGGAGATGATTATATCAACAATCTGCTCCTGGCAAGTCTTCATCTAAAAACCTATGCTCCCAATGGAATGGATTTTTTGGATGGTCAGTCTGATATTCGGAACGCAGGTGACTTTCAGGCGGACCAAGTACCCGAGGTCAGAAAATTTCACTCTATAGATACAAAGCAACGATACAATGGCGAAAGGCGTGATGTAGTGGCCAATGCCTACAATTATATTTTATCAAGGTCTGGCGGAGAAAATGACCTTGCCCGTTATATTTTATATAGGGAAACAAATCTCTTGAATGAAAACAATTGGCGTCAAAAAGAAAGGGACTTGGTAAAGTGGCTTGCCCTTGACGGAGTAAAGGACGAGTTGTATGACAAACAGCAGGAAAAGATAATTGAGGCTGTCATAGCCTATGCCTCCGCTGCGGCATTGGCTGCCGCAGCCGCCTGTTTTCAGCCATGGTTATGGGCGGCAGCTGCTGCCGCCACAGCAGTAGGTATAGTTGCCACAGATGCTGCCATCAGCCTGGGGGCAGCTGTAGATGGAATTTATGATTTGATGAGGGGCAGCAAGGAAAATGTTGAAACCGAAACCAATCGTGTGAACGAGCTGTTGAGTGGACTCATTGCAGGAGAAAGAAATCTTGAGGAGCAATGGCGAATCTTGAATGAGCTCTACTATGGAACCGGGACAACAGAGGATGGACAAGCCTCCGCTACATCCTCCGATGGAAAACCAAATCTTAGTTCCCGGTCAATTTTAACTGTCCTGGATAAGATTTTTGCAAATAATTCCCTCGTAAACAAGAAAGAATACCAGGACCTTCTGTCTCCCCAACTGTTGGATTCCACCATAAGCCAGATGGTTGTCTCCCCAGAAGCTCCATTGAAGATAACAGACGCACTGCAGGAGGTTTTAAATACCTTAAAGGTTGGCCTGCAGGAAGAGGAGGAAAAGCTTGCCTTTCAGGCATTAAACATGGAAGAGGCATCCTCGATTGCCATGATGAATTTCCACCAAATCATTGAAAAGAGTATCATTATTACAGAAGAGGATGAGCAACGTCTTGCCCAACTGGAATTTATGGCAACCGATGAAAGTCTTTCTACAAGTCAACGTCAGGCTGCCATGGAGGATTTTGAAAAACTCTACCAGTCCCTGGACGGTATGGACGGCGAGACACAGAACCAGCTTGCGAGACTGGCCGAACGTGCCTACGGAGCCAATGGCTGGAACAATCTCATCCATAAAAAAAATATTTACAATGCTGCAATGTCGCTGTATAATTCAAGAGTAGATATACGAAAGAAAACAGAGGATTATACCCTCTGGCTACAAGACCTGCTCATAAGCCAAGGACTTGCAGGCTGGCAAGACTCAGCGGAGCGAATGGTTGACCAGTCAGGCCATCAATGGCAGCTGGAGCGGGACCTGTTGCTTCGTCGCCAAAGCCTGTGGGAAGGGGAGATTATGGAAACCTTGGCAGCTGGCAAGGATAGCTGGCAACGGGTGGAGGAGAGTTTGAATAAAAGGTACAGCCTGTGGCGACGGCAATTCCAGCAGGAGCTGGAGGACAGGCAGGCCGAATGGCAAGACAATCATTTAAATTTTCTCAAAAGTAAGGAAGAGTGGATTCAAAACAGTCACAAAGTCGCCATTCAACAAGGGTTGGTAAAAGCTAGTGAGACTGTTTTTCCAGTGAATTTAGAGGGTATTGAAGAGGAAATCAAATACCTTGGTAGGGCTATGGAAAGTTCCATAAGCTCTGAAGAAACTGAAGCCGCAGTAGATGCCATTCTTGCCGATTCATATCTGGATGACCTCATTAACCGGGCTAGTATTCTAACAGGCTTTGGAAATAAGGGAGGTTCTGGAATTAGAAAAAATCGTGGCAGTACTTCTAGCTTGGAAAGTCATCTGCTGGCTCGTCAACAGGTAGAAAAGAATACCACCCTAATGACCAATCTGGCGGAACGACAGGCTGTCAGTTATGGACAGAAAATCCTGGAAGAAGTTTTGGCTAGTTATATGGAAGGAATTGACAGTAAAAACCAATCCATGGTGGACTGGCAGCACCATTTGGCTAGGGATGCAGGCTATCGGGTGGATGGCAGCATTCGTCGTACTGTAGTTGTTGATGCCACCTTATTTAATCCAATAAAAGAAACGCAATATCTTCCGATGTATCAATTTTTTACGACTACAAGTCCCCAACTCCGAGAAATTGATGCCAATCCTGGTAAAAAGGCCATGCTGCAGCTGTCTCTTGCCCAAGGAGAACTGGAGCAGTGGGGAAGGGAAATCTTGGGTACAGGTGGGCGGCTGGAGGAGCACATCGGAGAGGCTCCGGACTTGGTCGGCACCCCCGACCCTGACGGTTCCAAAAATGCGGCCTTCAGCGACCTTGGCAGCGGCCAGATGGGAGCCATCCTGGTGGAGTACTACTGGAACAGCATCCAGGCCCGGAAGGGCATGGCGGAGCTGAGTCTTGCTGGTCACGACAAGCGGCTGTTCGACGACCGTGGTTTGCCCTTCACAGCACCCACTCTACGGGAGGTGAGCGAAATAGCCATGAACATTGTCGGCTCGGCCCTGGGCCAAGACTGGCTGAAGTATGTGGACGATGTTGTCTTTGCAGGTATTGACTTGGGCGGAGGCTACAAGACCGCCGGGGAGATTGGCCGTGAGGTTGCCATCAAGGCGGCGGGTGTTGCCATTGGTGCGGGAACCAACTGGGCGGGGAATGCCATATCAGACATCACCAGCACCGTAGGACGAGCCACCGCCACCGCCGGACTCAACCTTGTCAGCGGAGCCCTGTCCACCTTCAGCACCACCACGCTGCAGAGCATGGACTTCGACAAGATAGGCAGCGGAGATTTCTTCAACAGGGAAATGTTCATGAGCCACATAGGAAACAAGAGTATGTGGTCATCCTTGGTGGCTGGAGCGGCCAGTACCGGAGTTTCCACCTATGGAAGCGGAGTGTTCGGAGCGATGGGAGCCGAGGCGAACAAATTCTATGGCGGAGCCATGAGTCTGGCCACATCGGCTGCAAGCACTGCCGCCAGCTATGGAATCCATGCTGCCTTCAATGGAGGTGACTGGGCTGGAGCCTACGAGGCCATGGGAGGCATCAGCGTGAATGTGGCCAGCTTCGGAGCCTTGGCTGACCTTGTGGGAAGCGGCATTGCCCGCAACAACTCCACTGGTCAAAACATCCTGGGCAAGGTCATGGACAAGCTGGATGGCAGGGGAGTCATGCTGAACATCGGACTGGACGGAGTGAGCGCCGGCATCGGCTCCGGCGGCATTGACCTGAGCGGCAACCTGTACGACCTGGGAAAGCGTGCCCTGGATAAACGATCATTGGAATCCTACACAGCAGCCCATGGACAGGAGAAGGGGGATGCAGCCTGGAACAACTACGTGTACGGAGACTGGACTCAGGAGAACACCTCCGCCCGCCTTGCCAGCGGCCTTGACCAGCTGGAGCTTGTTGAGCAGGCTGGATTCACCGCCCGCACCACCAGCAACGGAGTCGGCGGCCGCCTGATACAGCTGGTAAATAGTGGCAACAGCTACAACAGTGCCATTGCCTTGGGCCACGAGTCCTATCGTGACGGCATCATCGGTACTGCCGAACAGCAGGGCAGTGAAACCCTTGCCGCCACCACCGCCCACACCCAGATGGCCCTGCGGATGCTTGATGACGACAAGGCAATCCAGATGACGGAGAACCTGGACATGGACATCACCGCCTACAAACTTTCCCAGGGGCTGGGTAATGAGGCCATCTTCGCCGGTTACGTGGCGGGGAGTTATGACGCAAGTGCGGACTACTGGAAGCTGATGGATGACGGAAGCATTACCTATGATGGTCATGCTGACCTCTATGACGAGAATGGCAATCTAATCTATAAGACAAAATCACGTGGACTGGAAGGAAGCCTGGTAGAGATTATGTATGGAGGGAATGCAACCCAAGAAGAAGTGGAAAAGGTCAGGGATTTGCTTGAGGCAAGTTTTGACCATACGACGAAATCAGATGATTTGGCCAACAGGGAACATTGGTATTGGAATGTAGAGTCGAACTATGGAAAGGTTATTGATGTGTCAAAATATGAAGAGATATACAATTCACGTGTTTTGGTTGATTCGACAACTGGACAAACTGATACAATAAGGAATTTAAATCCACGCACGATTTACGACAAGATGGTTGCGAATGGAACTATGGACAAAAAACCCGGAGATTCCATGAGGTCGCGGCTTGCTAGAATGGAACTTCGTGTGGAAACAGATCCCGCAACAGTTGAGAGTTTGGAATTCTATGAAAATGCGGATGGTGGATATATCAGTTATGAGGAGTTTAAAGCCAAGAACTATATTACGGGTGGTATGCCAGTTTTGAATACAAGAAATACATTCGTAAATAGAGACATTACAACATTTACTGGAGCAACGGGCAATCTTTCTGTGAATCCACATCGAGGTGTTGATGGAAGTGTTGAAGCAGACACTGATTCTCTGCCATTATTCCAAAATGAAACGTCAAAGGTGGTGTATGCATCTAAGGGGGATTTAGATGACTCAAATTATCAAGGAAGACATGTCGGTGTTCAGACAGATGTTACTTATACGTTCAAAGGAAATAGTATTGTTGATGAGTTGATTTACAGAACACTACATCTCTCCAGCGTCGATGTTGTTGAAGGGCAAAGTGTTTTGTTTGATACCGTTCTTGGTAAAACTGGAAATTCAGGCAAATGGGGAGATTCTGGATATGGAAATCATTCACATGAAGATATTTATACTGTCAGACCAAGTCCTTACTTGAATTATTTATCAGATGTTGCCTACACAAAGGCAATGGGAAATTATTCTCCTATCAAAGAAAGTGAAAGCTATGGTACTTATAAAGATTTGTATAAAGGGAATGAGTATGATTATATCTTCCATGATAATAAATATTACTACGACAGATTTATTTTTGCCGATATAACCCAGTATAAAAAGCGTGATTCAGCTCACTCTTATAACAAAGGAGAATAAAAAGAATGAAAACTATTTTTTTAACATTGGTATTGTCTCTGTTCATCCTTTTTCAGCCATATTGCGAGCAGTTTGTTCCTTCGATTGTGTTCAAAAAATACTCTGATTTGCAATCCATAGGAACGAAAGAATTGAAAGAGATAAATTCTTATGTTGGAAGTGAAGCGTATTATAATTCTCCATTTGCACGCTCTTTAGGAAATGTGTCTGATTCGAATGGTTATAAGTCTCCAAAATATCTGATAACACCTCTAAGATTCAGCAATTTCACCATTTTTATGGTGGAAAAACAATATCAACCAGGAAAATATGTATGTTATGACTTTGTAGTACATAATCACCCTAATTCCGTATTATACATCTCAGAGACAATAGAAAGTTTTAGGGAAAGTCAGAAGTTTTATGGAAAGGGGTTTCCGTCTTATCGTATTGATGGGATATATGAATATCCGGTTAATGCTCCTGATACAAGTCCAGCTCCCTCCGATGAGGTTTTGTATCCCCAATATGTATTCAAAATGGATGGAGAACAGGGGATATTTGAGGTTGTGGAAAATGAGGGAAAACAATATTCTCTTGAAAATGACTTAAAAAGTACTTGGGGATGGTGGTATGCCTATGTGAATGATTACCGTGTCCGAGTTAGGAATAGTCCGGGTTTAAAGGGAGATATTCTGGGGGTTGTAGACAAGAATGTAGAAGTACAGGTAAGAGAACGTTCTGCAGAACCGGAAACAATCGATGGCGAAACCTGGTACTGGTATAAGATTCATGGGGATATGATTGAGGGGTGGATGTATGGTAAGTATTTAGATAAGATAAATTTGTATTTATAATTTGTAAATTTTTTCCCCCTCCCGCCACCCCGCAAGGTGGCGGGATTTTTCTTTACAACTGGTCCATCACGTTGTACAATAGAACCATGCCACAAAAGACTTGTGACCAGCAAACATATTCTTCCACCACCGCCCACACCCAGATGGCCCTGCGGATGCTTGATGACGGTAAGGCAATCCAGATGACGGAGAACCTGGACATGGACATCACCGCCTACAAGCTTTCCCAGTACTTGGGCGACGAGTCCATCTTCGCCGGTTACGTGGCGGGGAACTATGATGCAAGTGCGGATTATTGGAAGCTGATTTCCCGAAGTGACGGAAGCCATTTCCTAGAGGCAGAGTATGATGACGATGGCAAATTGATTACTGATCTGACAATAGAATATTATGCTGAGGGTCAAGATGGTGAATGGGAACTTGTAGGTACAGATTTCCATGAAAATGTGACGGAGAGTGCTGCAGGATCAATCGTTCAAGTTTTAGGAAAGGAGAGAGCTGCCGAACTTTTAGGTTCACATTTAGGAAATGCCGATTTATATGATAAACAGACATTGATGGATGTTCTTGGCGTTACCGACATGGAAGCAAGCAAAATCCAAAGAAGTGGTAAATTACCTGATGATGTGACGGAATTGCAGTTGACCAAATTGGCAGGGGAAGCCTTGTTGAAAAAGAATGGTTTTAGCTACACTCCAGAAACAAGTTGGAAGGGTGGAACTATGGCCGGCCTCCAGTTGGTTGACAACAATACCATGGGATATATCTCTTTTGGTAAGGTGGATGGTAGCTATGATCACGAGCGGTTTGTGGTAACGGCATCGCTGGTGAGAGATACAAGGAGCTTATCCGGATATACTTATGGAAAATCTGATTATCAAACAAATGTCTTTAATACGAACTCCGAACCGTATGAGACAAAATCGCAGTCTTTGCAGAGTCAATACAGGGAGTTAGACCAGATAACATATCGTAAGTATGGTTTGAACAATGAAATGTTAGATACATATACTCCTGGAAATGTTCAGTCTGTGGACGTATATAATGTGGTTGAAAGAATTATGGAAGAATATAAGGATGAAAATGGAGAAATACAGAAGAAAGTAAAAGCAGAAATAAATCGTGATCAGCCATATTATTTACATGGTTTTGGTTGGACTCAGGGAAATACTGTTATGTCAGATTATTCTTTGCGAATCCTTAGTTTAGACAATTGTGTTGAAAATATCATGGAAATACACAACGCTTGGACTATGGATGGAGATTGGATTAATAAAGCTGCCCTTGATAATGATCCTGGTGGAAGATGGTTAGTGCATTCATCTACAAACTTGACATCAGATGGCTGTTTCATTTATCAAGAGCATACTCTCGATGATTTGCAGAGCAAGTTGAAGGAGTGGGGATTACATTCTGGTCATCATATATCAGGATCGTTGAAATGGTTTTAGCTAGTAAATATTGACTTTAAAATTAGTAGTTGGTCAAGGAAGAAGTCTTGATCAACTACTAAATGATTAGGAGTAAATTTGTGAAAAAGCTTTTATGTACATTATTTATTTTTTCGATGCTTTCCGTTTTATATGCATTCAAGATAGCAGATAAATTTTATATAGATAGACTTGGCTATACAGGTAGTGTTTTTATTACGAAAGTTCATGAAGATATTTATTTTGTTGAAGGAATTGGATCTGGAGCAAAATTTGAAAAAAGAAGGATTGAGGATTTTATTCTTGATGCAGATGGTTGGTATAGTACAGAAATTTTTGGTGAAAAAACCTATTGTATCTTTGGTGCAGATGAATTTGAGTTTAGTTCAAAAAACAAAATGTTTACTCTCTATGATCCAAAACTCGATTTCACTGCTTTGAGAAAGAAATGGGATAGTCATCCCTATCATTCAGAATTCAGTATAAATAATTCCCCCTTGAAGGTTCCTGATTACTTAGTAGAGAATAAGAATGGGGAAAAGATTATTTATAACACAGATGACATGAGTTCTAATGTATATGCTAGATATTGGGAAGGCGGAGAAATGAGAAATATCCATGCTAAGCCTTGGGCAACAAGTAAGGAGCCTGTAGGGATGCACTTCCAATATAGCCCAGGTTGGCAATTTGACTCCTTATTACTTCTCAATGGTTATGTCGACCCTTCAAATCGCCACTTGTATAAAGATAATCGAAGGATAAAAAGAATACGTATAACATCTCCACAATCTAGTTTTATCCTAGAAGTAGAAATTGAGGATGTAGTACATTTTCATGAAATTCCACTACCGGAAAGTGTTCGTGAGGTTGACATAGAAATATTAGATTTTTATGAAGGAAGAAAATATAAAGATTTGTGTATTCAAAGATTGTATGATTACCTTGACATGAATACTTTCAATTATTATGGGGATTACAGCAAATGGACAGATAAAGACATCCATGATGGCTTTGGACCTTCAAGATCCACACAATGGAATGGTGAGAATGTCTTTGAGGTTAATGAGGAATGGTTTAATACAGAGTATGGTAAATTTAGAACTGTCAAATAATCTCCATCGAGACGGTATCATCGGCACTGCCGAACAGCAGGCTGCCGAAACCCTAGCAGCCACCACCGCCCACACCCAGATTGCCCTGCGGATGCTTGATGACGGCAAGGCAATCCAGATGACGGAGAATCTTGCCACGGACATCACCGCCTACAAGCTTTCCCAGTACTTGGGCGACGAGTCCATCTTCGCCGGTTACGTGGCGGGGAACTATGATGCAAGCGCGGACTACTGGAAGCTGATGGATGATGGGACGTTGGTGAACGACGGTTCTGGCTGGCTTACGGACGAGCATGGCAGGGCCATCAAAAACAAGGAAGGCAAGCAGATTGGTGCAGACGGACTAGAATCAGGACTATTGAACATTCTGTTTGGCGGAACCAGCGGAAAGGGGTATAACGAATTTTCTGTGGCAGAAAAGGTAATTTCATTCAGTATTTTAGAAGATTCAGGGATAGGGAAATCTTATCCTGATGGTAAGTACGGAATATGTAATGCCCAGTGGGACAAGACAGACAAGAGAGCATTGGACATGAAGCATGTGATGGAAAATGCTGGCGACACCATTGCGACCCAGGTTTTTACCCAGTACTATGACTCTACCGTGGACAGCATCATTGCTGGCAGCCAGGGTATGTATCTTGGAACAAATGTGAATGCCGTTCCCGCCACTGCCCAGGACAGGTTCAACAATCTGTATCAAGCGAAGTCTTCTTTCTATGAGAGTGCGGGAAGCTTCTTTGTCTCAGATGATGTAAGAATTTCTGGAGAATACGGAGTTTACATTACTGATTTGGTAATACTGGCACTAAAACAACAGGGGCTCACCTTCATTATTCGGTTTATACACAGGATAATGTCAGTTTTTCAGATACTACAATGAAACTTCTCTTGGGTTTAGATTATTCAAAGGATTCTATGTATAACGGAAGTTGGAGAACGGTTTATAACCCAAGCAAATTATTTGAAACATATCGGGACAAGCAATGATGAAAAAAAAAATGATATTGTTATTCCTTTTTAGTTGTAGTAGTTGGTTTGCTTGTGGTGAAGAACTTGAGCAGTTGATTAAGTCAAATGATTTTTCTTTTTTGTTAGTAAATGAAAATGGTGGTTATGGAGGTAAAATTACAAATAATAGAGGGGTATGGACATATTCCTATGGTTCATCCTATGTTTCTACTATTGTCAGTTCCTATCGAATTGAAGGTGATATTGTTTACATTTCATAGTTGTTCATACCTAGTTGTAATTGTTCCCGCCCGCCACCTTGGGATTCCCTCACTGGTGGCGGGATTTTTCTTGAAGTAACAGGCATGGTCAAAACTGGATGGTTTTGTTAAATTCTTTTTTTCATTTGTCTTAGTATAATTTTGTCTTCTTGAGGAATTCGGCGGCTTTCCAGTGCTTTTTGAATGGATTTATTGAAGGTCCAGGGGTCTAGGGTATTTCTTTGAAGATAGGCAAGGGTAGAAGGATATTGTTTTGCTAGGGCCGTGGCAAAGTACCAAGCCTGCATCATTCTAACATAATATTCTTGGCTTGCAATACTTCCCACATGATTCAGATATTCTCCCCTAAAATTTGAATCTAAAAAATTAGTCATAAGACACTCAATTCCAAAACGTATAGTGTAGGTGTGGGGGGAATCCAGCCATTTTTGAATATGGGGAAAAAGTCTCTGGTGATTTTTCCTAAAAATTGAGGGGCGTAAACTATCACAGGTAGCCCAGTTATCCACATAGGGAAGAAAATCTTCCACTTTTCTACAACAGAAATCGAAATCTTTTATCTGATTAATTATAAAAACATGAAGATTATTTTCTTCAAAATAGGAGTGGGGTAAAGTTTTCAAAAAAATGGAAACTTCTTGCGGGCTTTCTTTTACAAGCTGTTTTGCTAAATTCCTTATCTGGGGAATAGGAACCCCAATAATATTTTCCCTTTTAATCGTGGGTATGAGTTTTGACTGAAAATCCTTGTATTGCATACTCTGCATTTTGAATAGATGCCTTTGAATTTCTGTCATGCCTACCTCAGCCCAAAAAAAAGCTGTCCTCAAGAAGGTATAACCACTCCAATTACAGGACAGCTCTTTATAAAAAACTCAATGGTGTTGCACAAGGTTATTGAGGGTAACGGTATTGTGCAAAACTCGGCAGATAACAATTACAGTTACCTGCCAAGTTTATCCTAACTTATTTTTCGTTGATTACCTGTACGGGATTGCTTGTATCAACAAGGCTCAAGTCATCATAAGACAACAAACGAGCGATACCCTTGGGATCCGTTACAATCAAACCAGAATCAGTTAGGGTGATAGGTGTAGCTTCATGAACTGCAATCTTTGACTTCAGCAATAGCTGCAGCTGGTTGTTATACTTACCAATCAGCCAGTTTCCACCATCCTTGATAACGGCATAGTAGTCAGAACCATCTTTTACAAGAACAGACTTCTCTGCTGCAACCTCATTGCTTTGGGCTATAATCTCCATACCCTCAGTGTCAAGCAATACCAGCTTTACTGCACCATTTCCTGTGTTGGTACCAGCAATGGCCATAAAGTTTTCGGCAGCAGGAACAACGGTTCGACCGCGAATCACTGTTACAGGTGATTCCTTGATTAAGTTACCGTTCTCCTTGTTGAGCTTGACAAGAACAGAATAGGTGTCGTCAATATACTTCAATCCAAATACACCCTCTGCATCTGAATATCCCTGCTCAATAAGCTTCTGCTGGTCCTTTGCAATCTCAGCACGGTCGTGACGAGCCTCCTCCCGCTTCTGGTCGGCAATTTCCTGCTGCTCCTCAGCTTCCCGCTGCTTTTCTTCTACAACCTGCTGTTGCTCTTGTACAACTTCTTTCTGCTGGTCTACAGCCTCCTGAGCCTCGTCGGCCTTCTGCTGAGCTTCCTCAGCCCTTTGCTGGGCTTGTTCATCATCAGGATTTCTCTGGGCTTCTGCCTGGGCCTGCTGAGCTTCCTGCTTGGCCTCGGTTGCTTCCTTCTGGGCTTCCCTCAATTCCTGCTGTTCTTCTCTAAGCTTTTCAGTTTCTTGAGTTGCCTCTTGCTGAGCCTCGGCAGCCTTTTCTTCGGCTAAATCCGCTTCCCGTTCCTTAATGTCCACCAAGTCTTTCCGGTCATCAATTCCCATGTCATCATCCTCTCTCATGGAATCAATAACTTCCTTGTCGGAAATGACGGTTGTATCAACAGTTCCCAATCCGCCCTCTGTGGAAGACAATGGAATGACAATCTGGCTCTTACCTGGCCAATCTGCATAATTCACAGAAAGACCTGCTTTGTCTGGTGTCAAATTATCCGTTACAACACTCTTATAACGCTGGTTGAAAACTTCCATGTTTCCTCGATACACAGCATTATAAACGGTTACGAACACAGCCAGGGTCTGAGCATCAGCCTCAGAATAGTCATAGGCAGCAACGAGATACGACGCAATGATGTGACGCAGGTTTCTAATGTGGTCAACAGTTGCATCCTCGCCGATGATTAAAATGTCTGCGTCCAGCTTTTCTTCTGTTGTTGGATCAACGGCGTGAATCACATAGTAGCGATTCCTTCCACCAGCAGTAGTGCTAACGTCACGGTTAGGGGCAATAACAACACCTAAACCAGTACCAATACTCTTAATTTGCTCCAATGTGTTGATTACTGAGTGGGGGCCATTGTAGTTGATGAACTCCACGGTATCTCCGGCAACACTTCGGATCTCTGGCTCATCTACTTCCAGTGAAAAGACCGGAGCAATAGCAAGGCAGAGTGCAAGAGTTACAAAGAAAAAGTGTAGTAGTTTTTTTCTAGTCATCATTCCTCCATGATTAGATGCCTAAGCAATTTTCTTCTAAAGATTATATCACAAAGTTCCGATATGTGCTACATTTCCAATGCAATTATTTTTCTCATTGTAGCTGTTGCGTACACCTTGGTTTGACTGTCTAGTTTTTGGTTCAAAAGATAGGAGAGGATATAGCGTCCCTTTGTAAAGAGGGCGGGCTTGCCCATAAAACGACAGATTTCGTAGGTGGCGTCGCACATGAGGGTTGTAATTCGTGGATTTGAAATCAAATTATATTTTTTTAGCAAGCCTTCAATGCTTTCCAGTAATTCAAAGGTAGGGTCGTAGGCGATATTTGCTGCCCCCTTTAGGGCTATGGAAAGAATTGCGGGGTCATTTTCTGTACGGATAATACGAGCCAAATCCTTGTTGAAGCAGCCTGACTCAAAGGACGACATCAATTGTACAATTTCTTCATAATATTCCAGGTTTTCTTCAAAGAAACTTGCTTCAGAAGGGTTTACCGTTTGCACTGTATATCTTGAAAAAAGCCTGGACATTTCAAGATTGAGAAGGGCCAACCATTGGCCTTCCTTGTCATTGTACTCACCCCCAGCTAATCCACTGTAAATCTCGTTCATATACTCTGGAGAAATGAGTCTGCCAAAAAGAAATGACGTGTCTTGAGGCAGTCCCGCCCGTTGAGAGGATTCTTGCACAAAGGTGGGAAAAGCAAGGCTGCGGTTGGGGGTTTTTGGGGTGGGGTCCAGACCAATATGTTGGGTCACTCGGTAGGCAGATATAACCCAGGAACCCTGCTCAAGCATTACCAAATATCCTTGCGGGAGGTATAGAATGTGTGTCCACGTCAGTGTTCCCGGCAAATTGCTTTCCCATAAAATCGTTCCATCCAAGGAAATGCCCACAGCCTTTGTTGCATCACAAAGAACGAGAGTATTTTTGTCAAGGGTTCCAAAGGCGATTTTATTTGCATCAACTGGTGCTGAAGTAGAAAGGGAAATCTCCCCATTCTCCAGGTTGAAATAGGTAATTGAAGTCTGTCCGCTAGACGGAGTCACCATGGCACAAATGGAGTGAAAACCATCCAAATAAATTCGTGTGGCTGCAGAACCATTGATGGTTCCTGCGGGTAAAACCCATCTATCTTGGATTTCATTTTTTGTGGAGGTTACACAACCTACACTTCCATCGGCAAATAAAAGTATGGCTCCGTACTTTGTCCCTACACCAGAAACAACTCTGCCACTAAAGGTGATTTCTTCTAAAATCAGGCCGAAGGGAGAATAACGGAGGGCGGTACTGCAGCCTTGTAGGGTTTTCTTTTGGATGTGGAGAACACTTCCATCCTCCAATTCTATGAGGGGAATTCCAGCTGATTCCCCTGCAGGAGTTGACCATTTTAACACCCCATTGATTCCAAGGCAGGCAACTTCTTGGGGACATTGCACGTAAATACGACCGTCACGCCCTTGAATCGGAGTTGTAATGACTTCTGCTGGAACCCTGGCGCTCCACAATGTGAGGCCGCTGGGATTTATGAGGGAAACAGAGTTGCCACCAGACACTGTAATCAAAAAGTCGCCGGTTCCCGTACTGGAGTGGGGAGCTATTCGTGCTCCAGGAAGTCCTGCAAACCACATAAGATTGCCAGATTCAGACACAGCGGCCATGGTTCTTCCTTCCAGGGGAACTGCAAAACCATATTCTGTTATCAAGGGATTTCCTACTGGTGCTCCTCCAACTACGAGCTGCCAATTTGGTTCAATGGCATTTTCTTCCGTAGTTCCCCCTGTAGTTTCAGACTGTTTGCCGACCTTTTTGCCAGTATTTTTTTGAGAAAAGACAGGGGTGGTTTGAAAAAATATAATAAACAATAGAACACAAGATAAAATTTTCTTCATTTAAAGGCTCCAACAGACTGTCTACGATACCATAACAAGCAGGAATAGGCAATGTATACAAAAGACTCACTTTATTTTTCCAAAAATACCAGGGTTTCCAAATGACCTGTATTGGGGTAGAAGTCCAATAAAAACACCCTGGTAATTGTATATCCGGCTTGAACCAAGGTCTTGCAATCCCGGGCTTGGGTGGCGGGGTCACAAGAAAGGTAGGCAATGTGGGGAATGGCTCCTTGGGCTAGAAAGTTCCTGACAGCACCCTCCATACCACTTCGTGGCGGGTCTACAAAGGCTAGTTCTGGCAAATTGCTTTCCATAACCTTGGTTCCAAATTCCCTTGCCCAGCGTTCACCACTTAGTCCAAAACTTTGATGATTTGTTCCCAGAAGGTTCTGCTCTGCAAAAACCAAGGCATCGCGATTGTGTTCCACAAGGCTTACAAGGTCAAAATAATCTGCCAAAAATACTGACATGGTTCCAGCCCCACTGTAAATATCCAGGGCGTGGGAAAGCCTTCCTCTTTTTGACTTTATTTCCTGGAGGTAGTCCAATAAAACATCTATGGTCTGTTCCAGTACACCGAGATTTGACTGAAAAAAGCCCCGCACATCAAAGCTGAGAATCTTTGGCTTGTATTTTTTTGGGGAAATTTGTAGGGTGCAGGTGGTGGCCGCAGACAGGCTTGTTCCAGAAAATCGCCGTTTAACCTTGTCTTGCAGCTTTCTGCTTGTTTTTCCCGTAACCTGTAAAACAGCTTTTTCTTTTTCGGTAGGAGCCCAGAAAAATTTATCTTCGCTTTGAATCCTGGAGTCACCAAAAATCTGAATTCTCCCTTGATGACGTTGTTCAAAGGGAACCTGCTGAAGCCATCTGTTGATTTCTGCTGTACCGCAGGGGCAATTTGTAATGGGAATTGGGGAGTGTGCCTTACCTCGTTGTTGTAAGCCCCCATTGGTAAGCTGCATTCTACAACGGTATCCCAAGGGTCCTCCTCCTAGGGTTTGGAGAACAGGAATGGGGATTCCCTCCCGTTGAAAAATATCCTCTAAAACCTGCTGTCGCAATGTTACCTGAAAATCACTTGAAACGTGGAGTAAATTGCAGCCGCCACATTCAGGGTAATAGGAGCAGGGTGGTGCAACCCTGTGGGAAGATGGCACCAGTATGGACACAAGCTTTCCTCGGTGAAAATTCTTTTTGCTAGCGATAATTTCTATCTCAGCTGATTCTCCGGGAATAAGTCCTGATACAAAAATGACCTTGCCATCGGAAGATTCTCCTTTGATTCTAGCAAGACAATCTCCACCGAACACGAGCTTTTCTGCTGTTACGATGAGCTTGGACATAAGAAGTTAGAGGGTGACTTCTGTTGATATTGCTGTCTTCATACCCTTGTTCTTGTATTCTACAAGGAAGTGGTTGCCAATATCATCAAAGCCTTCCACATTGGAAGTGCAGTCAGTCAGCAGGGTAATTCGTGAAGCCGGGATGTATATACCCAAATCCCTAATTGTATGGGAAATGCAATGGGACAATGCCTCTCCCGCTATAAAAATATCCTTATTTTTTAATTTGTCAATAAGATTGAAGTTAATGCGAGTGGCTGGATCCGAGGGGTCTGGCACCTCCGCCTGAATCGCACTGTAATGCTCCGTCATGGGATTGCTTGCCTTTGTTACAAAATCAATAATCCGACCAGGCTTATGTTGCTCCCACTGGCGGGCGGCACTCAACAGATTCTCTTCGACACAGGCTCCTACTGTTGCCAAAAGACAGTGGGGGGGCCAAATTGTCAATACGTAGCGACCTCGAGTCTCAAGATTTATCAGGTATTCTTCCACCCTCCTGTTTAGGGATTCATCTGCAGGACGATACTTGCCTGAAACAAAGTCAGCATGGGTAATCAGGGTATTTTCTGCAGGCTCATCTCCATTTGCATCCTTCCAAAAAAGTGGATGAGCAATATGATAATAGGGATGCATATCCATGGTGATATGAATGGAATCAATTCCGTCTATATTTCTGAGGATAAAATCTGCAATTCGCTTGCAGTCCTGTTCTGCGTTTTTAATATACATGGAACCAGTTGGAATACAAAAATCATTTTGCGGATCAACAATTAACAATTCAATACCCATAATAACAATATCATAAATAAATTTAGCCAAACTGTCAAACGAAATTGTCAACATTGTGAATATTTGTTTTAATTACAAAATCTAATTTTTTCTCAAGGACTACCAAACGTGTAAGGGACAAGAGAACATGATTGTGGTTTTTCATTAGTTAAAATTTTATTGTTTATCTCCTTCTCTTGTAAGAGATTGTTTTTTACAGTACAGTAGACCCATGAATCTTGAGGCATTTGTTTTAGGTTGTGGGGGGATGATGCCCTTGCCTTACCGTCATCTTACATCAGTTTTATTAAGACGTGACGGAGACCTTTTTTTGTTTGATTGTGGAGAGGGAACCCAAGTTTCTCTTAGAAGATTAAATCTAAAATGGAAGAAAATAGACGCAATTTTTATTAGCCATACTCATGCGGATCATATTACTGGTTTGCCAGGTCTGATGATGCTTTCTTCACAGGTTGATAGGGATGAGCCCCTGTATATTTATGGTCCCCCAAAGGTTGCAGAATACGTGGAAACCAGCCGTAAGGTTTTGGATATGTACATAAACTATCCTGTTGTCGTTAAAGAAATAACAGCTCCTTGTGTTGTTCATGAGGGAAAGGATTTTTATATCAGGGCTTTTCCCTTGAACCATACCAAGCCCTGTGTGGGCTATACCTTGGAGGAACTGGATAGGCCGGGGGAGTTCAATCCGCAGGCAGCCTGTGCCTTGAATGTACCGGTGGGACCCCTATGGTCAAGGCTGCAACGTGGACAAAGTGTCACTGCCAGTGACGGCTCCATCGTAACTCCAGAACAGGTAATGGGTGCTAAACGTTCTGGCAGAAAGTTTAGCTATGTTACAGACACTATGTATACTCCATCCATTGCCCCGGCGGTACAGGGGTCCGATTTGCTGATTTGTGAAAGTATGTTCTCCCAGGATATGGAAGAGCAGGCTAAGGAAAAAAAACATATGTCAGCCAGACAGGCTGCAACTATTGCAAGGGATGCTGGTGTAAAGCAGCTGGGGCTAATTCACTATAGCCCTCGGTATACAGACAAGGAATTGGACTTGTTACTTCAAGAGGCCAAAAATGTTTTCCCCAGTACAGTCCTTACTAAAGATAGAATGGTATTTGACATACCCTATGTTGATTAAGACGAGTATTTTCTTAGAGGCCCTTTCGTGGTAGAAGTTGATTCTTTTACAAAGATTTACAGCTCAAATAAACTTAAAGACAAGCATTCCAAGGGATTTCTAGCGGTGGATTCTGTAAGCTTTACCGCCCGTCCCGGTCTTGTTACGGGCTTGCTTGGACCCAATGGTGCGGGTAAAACCACCATTTTAAAGGCAATCTGCGGACTTCACTATCCTTCTTCTGGTGCAGTACGAGTCATGGGCAAGGATGTAGAATCCTTTCCTGTAGAGGTGAGGGGAATGGTGGGGTACGTGAGTGAGCAGCCTGCCCTGATAGCAAGCTTTACCGCCGGGGATTTTTTGAACTATGCTGGTAAATTGCGGTTTGCGTCCAAAAGCTTTACCGATGAGACTGTGGGGCAGGCGGTGGAGCGAGTGGTGGAGGAATGTGACTTGAAGGCGGTGTTTCATCGTTCCATTGGGCAACTATCCAAGGGCTACCGTCAGCGCCTCTCCTTTGCCCAGGCCCTGTTGCACAATCCTCCGGTGTTGGTGCTGGATGAGCCTGTTTCTGGCTTGGATCCCGCCCAAATCCGGCAAATGCGGGACATGATAAAACGGCTTGGTCGTGAAAGGACAATTTTGCTTTCCACCCACCTAATGCAGGAGGTGGAGGCCCTGTGCCAGATAGTGCATATCATCAGCGGAGGTCGTTTGGTTGCTTCTGGTTCGGCCCAGGAGATTGTCACTTCCACTGGCGCAAGGAACTTTGAGGATGCCTTTTTGAAGCTCACCTGCTGATTTTATCAGGTTGTAAAGCCCCCCTCTGCTGTCTTTGTGTAGGCAAAAACATTCCCAGAAATTGCTTTCAACCTTGATATGTACCCAAAAGGGGGTACATATCAAGGTTGGTGTACAGTTCATTTCTAGGCTGGCTTTTATTTTACCCGTCATTCTGGCTTGTAGGCTGACATGGGAGAAATGTTACCCACATAATTTCCCCACCCGTTTTTATAGTCTTCTAGATTGTCATCCGGTACATATATCTCAACTTTTTCTCCCAAAGTTGAAAATGTTTGTTCTTCGCCTGGTAATTCTGGAGGCGTCGTTCCTTCCATAATAATGGTTAGGAGTTTTCCATAATCACTTTGGCTGGTTCCCCAAGATTCAATTTTTTTGACAGATGGGGGAATTCTTAATGTTATAGTTTCATGATGTAAACCTGCCAGGGCAAATGTTCCAATGGTGGTTATAGTATATCCAAGTTTTCCCAAATCAATTGTACCAGTGGCTGAGGGATAGGAGACTAACGTGTACGCTTTATCACCCTCTTTTCTTAGCAGTGCCTTTTTGTCTTGTACAGCAATTAGATTCGGGTGGTTTGGATCTACATCAAATTCCAATTTGTGGCAACCCCAAAAAGCACTTCCTGAAACCTCTGTAACATTTGAACCTATTGTAATGGATGTCAAATTGGTACATCCCTTGAATGCATTGTTTCCTAATTCAATTTTACCTGTGGCAGGAAGTTCAACCTTTGTTAGGGCTGGATTGTCAGCAAACTGAGAATCTTCACTACCGCCTCCAAAAACCAGTGAGTCAGACTCAGGTTTCAAATCCTTCAAGTTCAATTCAATCTGTTTTGTATTGTTAGCTTTTACTTGGCTTACAAGGGCCTTGAGGTTGCCGGATGTTGCCTCTCCAGTTACGTTTAGCTTGCCACTGGGGATTTGAATGTTGTTTCCAACGAGCTTGTCTATAGAAGCACGAACATCCCAGAGCGCTTGATAGGTTCCATCTGTGGCTGGTACTGAAAAATTGATACGGTCGCCGCTATCTTTGGGGTTGAGGGGGGAGGTATTTAAATTATCCTGAACCGGTACAAAATCATAGAATGAGACTTCAATATCAGAAGACCCCTTGTCATAGCGAGGCTTAGGTAAGGATGCTTCGGTTCCATAAAATTGAGTGAGTTTTTCAGTAGGCTCCTCGCTTTGATTTTCTGTAATAAAGTAGCCTCCATTGGCTTGAAATGTCAATGTCACTTCTTTACGGTCGTAGTAGATGTCGATGGTGGTGCTTCCGTCTCCATCAACAATGACCTGCTCAAAGTCTCTAGGAGTAAAACCAGGAATGGTCTTTGCCTTTGCCTCTGTCAGGGTATTGGGAACGGTGTTTGGGAGGGTCTCCCGTTCATAAGTGTCTTCCGTGTATCTTCCTTTTTCTACACCGTTTTTGTCTCTATTTAAATCCTGCAAAAGGTGGCGTACTGTATAGGTTGTGCCCCAGTGCATACCGTCAAGCTTGGACAGCATATCACTGCATCCAATAAAACCAAAAATTACAGTGCAAACAAGGCTTGTTGTGACAATCCTAAAGATTTTTTTCATGCTCATTCAATACCTCCGGCTCTTAGTTTAATGCGTAGGTCAATCCAATCCGTAATCCCAGCTGGTGAATAAGATTGGTCTGCTCAAAAATCATTGTATAGTAAGGTGCTATATCAATGGCTGCTGTGTTATTGAACTTTTTTCCAGGAGTCCAACGGAGGGCTGGTGCAAGCTGCAGCATTTGATCGACATTCGCTCCCTCTGGTCCATGCCAACCTGGTTCTATGGCAACCCTATGGATACAAATGCCATAATTCAATTCTGGTTGGAAGGCAAGGCTTCCCCAGTTCAGTCGATACCAAATGCCGCCATAGAGTGCGAAATCCCAGATTGACCGGATGCGGTCATCCTTTGGGAAACCTGCGTAGAAATCTGCATGGAGACTTATACCAAGGTTTGGCACAAATATGGGGTCAAGTTCCACACCCATTCCGCCACCTGCATTGGCAGCCACAAATTTTGAATAATCTCCTAGGGGCAGCCCTGCCTTTCCATAGATACCGAAGGAAACTCGAGCAAGCAGTGGTGTGGTCACACCCAGACAGAGCAAAATCAATACAATACTTCGAATCCTACTTTTCATAAAACCTCCATTTTGTATAAACTGTCAATAAACACTTTGTTTGTTTATTGATTATAACACAGAAAATTGAGATTCTGAAAAAAAAATTTAAAAAAAAATTTATTTTTTTCTGGTCCGTATGAGGGTGTTTTTTTTTAGTTGGATATGCTATAGTGAATGCGATTTATGAATATGAATAGGCTTCTTTGTTGGTGGAAAGTTGTTCTTGTGCTATATAAAAAAGAATTGAAGCTCCTTCTTTCCAAATCGCCTTTTTATCTGGCAACGGTTTTGCTCACTGTAGGTGGTGCGGCTCAGTTTTTTTTGGGCGGGCTTTTTTTTGAGCAGGGACTTGGAACGACTGATTTGAATTTCTTTTTTTCTGCCATTCCCTTTTTGTCAATTTTGGCAATTCCAGCCCTCACCATGGGGCAGTGGGAAGCAGGTGGTTTTCTTTTTGACGAGAGTCTTCCTTTAAGTGAAAGTCAGCTGGTGGTGGGCAAGTGGTTGGGTGCCTTTACCTGTAGCTGTCTTATGCTGGTGCCTGGAATTGGGGTTCCCATTACCGTTTCTTTCTTTGGAAGCCTGGATCTTGCTCAGTTTTGGGCAGGATATTTTGGAATGGGGCTTTTTATGGCCGCTGGTTGTGGGCTTGGAGTGCTGCTTTGTTCTGTAAGTCCGGGAGTTGTTTCTGCATATCTACTCTCTGGCGTTACCCTGGCTATTTTTAACAGTATCCACCTTCTTCCACGCTTTTTTTCCCTGTCCCTGTGGCTCAGGCAGCTTTGCCAAAATCTATCCTTTGCCTGGCATTTTGACAGCGCAGGAAAGGGCATTATTGATAGTCGGGACATGGTTTTTTACCTGGTAGTTACTGTGGCACTGCTTAAAATTGCAGCTGGAATTCTCAAGGCAAGGCGGAGGGGCTGTCTATGAAAACTTCTGCTGCAGGTAGAACCTTGTCCCGTCTTCTTTGGTGTCTCATTGGTATTTTGATTTTACTTCTTTCTAGTCTTTGGTATTTTAGATGGGATATTACGGAGGACAAGCGATTTTCTCTCAGCTCCATGAGTCAGCAATTACTGGGCTCTTTAACAGAACCTCTACGAATTACCTATTATTTGTCCAGCGAATTGGAGGAACTCAATCCTTACGTAAGGGATGTAAAGGATTTTCTTCGCCTTTATGCACTGGATAGTTCCCATGTTCAGGTGGAGGTCAAGGACCCTGTAAAAGAAGGTTTTGAAACCTCTCTTTTGCAACAGGGAATCTTTCCCCAGCAAATTCAATCTACCAAGGGAAACAGCACTCAACTGGTAACGGTGTATTCAGCTGTTGTATTGGAATATTTGGATCAAGTGGCTATCATTCCCTTTGCCCAAAGGGCAGAAAGTCTTGAATATGAAATGGCCACCCGTCTTTTGATGTTGGTAGAAGAGGTTGGTTCCTGGCCGGTGATTTTGATGAGCGGAAATGGCCTCTCTATAGAGGAGGATTATAGCGATGTGGTACCTTGGCTAGAGGCTGCTGGTTTTTTCCCCGCTGTTTTTTCCCCACAGGAATTTATCTTGCTGGAAGAGGAGCTTGCAGCCGGTGAGGGACAAAAGATACCCCTTATGCTTTTTGGAAGCAGCCAATTGACCGGGAACCAAGTGGAATCTATCCGTCGTTTTGTAGAAAGGGGAGGAAAGCTCCTGGTAATGACTTCTGCCCATTCTGCCGCCTTATACGATGATTGGACAGTGACTCCAACAGAAGACAAGCTATTGCCTGTATTGGCCTCCTGGGGAATAGAGGTGGGACAGGAATTGGTCTTTGATATTTCTTGTTTTCAGCCAACTTTTTTAAGCGAGGATGAAAACCCTGTGTATGAGCAGGTAAATTATCCTTTGTGGATTCAAGCCTTACCCCAATACACTGTAGAACATCCCATTTCCCGCCGTGCCTTTGACTTGGAATTCTACTGGGCTTCCCCTCTAACCCTCACTAGCTTAGAATCTGAACCCCTGGTGTTTACCACACCCTCTGCCTGGCTTGCAGCACCAGAACCTGGCAAGGATTTGCCCTTTGTGACAAACCCCTTTATGATACCCCAAACCCCATCCCAGGCAGGACAGCTGGCTTCCCAGTATGTGCTGTCGGGAATGGCATTCCTGGAAGGGGGCGGCCAAGTGCTGGTGGTAGGAAGTCAGTACTTTTTGTCTACCTTGATGAGACAGTATACCGGTAGTCTTGGGAATTTAGACTTTGTTACCAAGGCTCTGCTGCAACTTTCTGGTCAGGAATTCTTGCTGGAGCTAAAAAACAAGGCCGCCCAGACTCGCAGTCTTCACAAGGTGACCCAGGGTGAGCTGGAAGCCAGCCGTCCAAAGGTTTTGGCTGTTAACCTTGTGGTTTTACCCCTTCTGCCAGTTCTTGTTGCACTCTTTTTTAGGTTGATAAAAAAAACTCTTGGAAAAGAGGCTGGTACTCAAAAGGAGTCCTCCCGTGAGTGAAAAACAATACAATGCCATTCTTTCCATGGTGTGCGGCATGCTTCTGTTTTTTTGTTTCCTTGCCTTTATGGGAAAAAAATCCCTATCGGGAGAAACCATAGATACAGCCCTTTCAAATAGCAAATATTCCAGCAACCTTGCCCATGTTGAGATTTCCCATAACGGTAAAAGTATTTTTCTACAAAGAAATGAGACAGGCAGTCTTTGGCTTGGCAGTGAGGGGCTGACTCAAAGCTTGGATGGACAAGTCGGGTCCCAATCTTTGGTTTTTCCAGTGGATTCCACTACAATAAGAGAATTTATTGTTGCAATGGAACAGGTGCGGCCTCTCAGTCTTATTTCTCAAAAACAGGACAAGGATACCCTTGCTAGCTTTGGATTGGACGGGGAGTCTGGCTACACGGTCAGTTTGTCATTAAATGATGGCTCCACTGTTTCTCAGGTTACCTTTGGGGATAAAAACTACAGTGGCCACCGTGTGTATCTTAAAACTCCCGATTCACCTATTTATCAGACACAAGACCAATTTTATCCTTGGCTTTCTACCAGCGGAAAAAGCTGGGCGGATATGTCCCTGGTTTCTTTACCGCTACTGGGAATTACCAGTGAAAATCTAGTGCAGGGTTTAACCATGAAATTCTTTGATGAATCTGAACCGGAGAAAAAGATTTTTTCTCCTGCGGAAGAGGATTTTTCCTTCAAGACAAGTCGATTGCTTGGTCTTCGTGGTGGCTCTTTGATTTTACCTTCCAGAGCAGAAGGACAACCTTTAGTGGGAGAAATTACTGTGGATACAGGTTTTGGCTCAAGATGTATTCTACGGATATATCAGGGGGCATATTCCCAAGTAGACCAGGGTGTTTCAAGCTATTATCTTATTCCAGAATATAAAACAAGCGCTCTCAACTATGGATTTGAAATAAGCCGGCTTAACTATGGATTTGAAATAAGCCGGCTTAACTATGGATTTGAAATAAGCCCCTGGACCTGGAACAATCTACGGGAACTAGCCCGGTAGTCTTATTGCAACAACAAGAAAAACTGGATGAAATTATAGGTGAGATGGGCAAAAAAGCTCGGGAAGGGGCTTTCTGTCCTTATGGTACAAAGACGCAGGGCCGTGCCTGCAACGAGGGCATTTCCTACTGCCATCCATCCGCCGTATCCATGGGACAGTCCAAAAATAATTATCATGGGAGCCTCCAGGAAGATGCATTTTATCGGCAAGCCTCTTTTCTCAAGCTCAGCTCCATCCTTTTGATTTTTTTTCGACAAAATAAGACACAGAATCTTTGGACCAGACCATCGGTAAACTATTTCTTCGTAAAAGGCCGCAAAAGAAGTTGCAACAATCATTAGAAATAAATTTTGAATTTTAATTTCTTGTAGTTGAAAAGTCTCTGCACCTTGATTTTGGGCAATCCAATTCCAAAAAAAACTATTTGTTACCAAGAAGACCAGCAAAAAAAACAAGGGGAAGAAAAAACTGAGATTTTCTTTTTTTCTCAGTCCTGAATTGCAAATACATTCCCAAGGAAATGATTGCCTGAATTATGGTGGAAAAAACAGAAGGGCTGACTGCTCCCGTAATGATTTCTGTATATTCTTGCTGCGGATTAAAATTCAAATTGCTCAGTACCCTCACAGACTCCATCAAGGGGGAAAAAATTAAGGCCCCTAAAAATAAAAGCTCAAGGTACAGAAATGAAGAGTGGGGAATTGAAACTCTATCCATTTTCTTATTCTACATCAACGAGGGGTCTTGTTCCATATCGTTGTATTGAGTTTTAAACAAATAATGTGATACAATCTGCGGGTATCTGTGTTTTATATGCAGAAGGAGGAATTGCTCCATGAAACGGAAATTAAATGTACAAAAGGGTCTTGTGACCTTTACAATCATTACAAGTCTCTGCTGTAATATTTCTGCTACTTCCGCTCCACAGCAGTACATTGATTTTGTAACTGGTTCTGTGGAAGATAAAACGACTCTTTTAGAAAATTTAACTATTTCCCCAAATTCACCTGAACTGGTGGCTTCCATTCCGGAAGAAGCCCTTGAATTTGTTCAGGAAACAGTTCCCCTCATTGGTACAGGCTCTGGTATGAAGGAGTTGACTGTAGCGGCGGTGCCCTTGATGCAGGTTAGAACTCAGCGCCAGGGGGCCCTGCTGTGGAATATTTTTACCCTTTTTGATGATAGTCAGGTAAGGGTGGCTGTCCTTGATGCTATGACTGCCACTGTAGATAGCAACAAACGGCTGGTTTCTCCCTATCTTGAGGGGCTTCACACCTTTGTGGCGGAATCTGTTGCCACAAATGCAGAAGATTCATCTACATCAGTTGCAGCAATTAGCTTGTTAGGCAGGATGGCGGATCCTAGTTCCTTTGAGCTTCTCTTCCGGCTTATGAACTCTGGAACAAGCCCGGAACTTAGTCAAGCTATAGAAGATGCCCTTTGTGCCGTCATTCCTAGCTCCCAAACTACCTTGTTACGTCACATTAGTCAGAATACTTATTCTTCCTTAGAAAAGTACCGACTTTTTTTGCTGGTACAAAAAAATGAACAAATTTCTCCCTTATTTAAGGCAGAAATGGCCGAAAAAGCTCTGTCCACTACTATAATAAATGTAGAGGACGTTTCCCAGACTGATTCTTCCACTATTTCCCTTCAGTTGGCAGCGGTTCAACAAATTGCTGATGCTGATTGGACAAGGGCAGCGGCAACGGTAGCTGACTATTACCTGATAGCACAGACTCAGTTCAGTGAAGAGCTTATCACCCAGGAGCAATTTCTGGGTATTGTCTCCTGCATGGAAGGTTTGGCCACAAGCCACTCAGTTTCTGCCCTTATAAATCACCTTGGAGTCCTCAATTTGGCCGCTGCCCAAGAGCCTGCCTCTGTAAACGAAGAGGTTCTTTTGGCAGTGATTAATTCTTTGGGGGCACTAGGTGATAAGGCTGCATTCGACAATCTTTTGTACGTTACCTATCTACCATATCCAGAAGCAATCACTACAGCTGCCCGTACCGCACTGGCAGGATTAAAGTGGTAAGGTATAGGAAACAAGTACTTCTTTTTTTTCAGCAGAATTGTATCACAATTACAGCCATTTTTATGGCTGTGTTGTTGTATTCCAGGCTTGTACCTGTAGCAAATCGGGAGCCCTATCTCAGTCTTCTCTCCCCAGAACAGGTTCAAGCCCTTCAGTGTCAAGTTGTTTCCAATCCAGTTAAGACTGGTAGCGGACAATTTTATCGTTGTACTGTTAAACTTCAGCAAGTGGCAGGTGCTGTCAGCTCATCAGGGGACAGGGGAGAGGCTTTGGCCACCTTTCAAGCTTCTGGCAAGGTTTCGGTATATATTCCGTCTTCAATTATAGAGGCTCATTATCCGGGAAAACTTTATTCTGCGGCCATTGGGTTTTCTACAGGCTTGATAGAACAGGGGGCATATGTTCATCTTTCTGGAAGAACTAATTCAAGCCAAGAAGGGGAGCCGATTTTTTATGCCACAAACTGCAATGTGCTGGGTTATCCAAAAAATTTTTGGGGCAGGGTACAGGAGTTTCGTGGTTTATGTCGGCTCCAGTTTAAGCGTCTCATGTATGGCTGGGGGGATGCTGGCGGCCTTTTGGTGGCACTTTTATGTGGTTCTGGTGAATACACGGACTCGGCGGTAAAGGATGATTTTCGCTCCGCTGGACTAGCCCATGTTCTGGCCCTGTCTGGTATGCACCTGTCCTTTTTTGCAGGTTTAGTATCAGCAGCTTTTCAAAGGAGTGGCCGCCGTCTTTCAACCATTTTATCCTTGCTTGCAATTATTCTTTTTGTTTGGTTTGCAGGTTTTACGCCTTCCTTATTGCGTGCCACTATTTGTAGCCTTTTGGGAATGGCTACAGGGCTGTTCGGTGTAAGGGCTCCCACAATCCGTATACTTGCCCTGTGCTTTTTTATTCATATTGCAATTATACCAACTGATATTTTTCAACTATCCTTTCAATTGTCGTACTTAGCCCTTGCAGGAATTTTACTATTGGGCCCATTTTTTGATTCCTTGACACATAGTTTTTTGCCGGCTCCAGTGGCAACTTCTGTGAGTGCATCTGTGGGAGCCCAGATTTTTTCAAGTCCCCTTACCTTGTTTTCACTTGGAACCATGATGCCAGGAGGAATTGTTGCCTCTGTAGTAGTATCACCCCTTGTCTCACTATTTATGACGGTGGGAGTAGTGTCCATTATTCTTTCCTTGCTGTGGGCTCCCCTGGGGGAACCTCTTGGACATCTGGTAAATCTGTTGTATAATTGCACAATAATTCCGGTGAAGATTTTCGCCAAAATTCCTGCCTTGGAGTTACCATGAAAAAGCCTGACTACGATTCACCTGCCTCTCTGAGGTCTTTTTTAGAACAGCAGGGCATGGCCATGCAAAAAAAGTTCGGCCAAAATTTTCTCATCAATCCTATGGTACGTCGTCGTCTTGTTGATGCCCTGCAGGTGGATGATTCCACCACTGTCTGGGAGGTAGGGCCTGGTCTTGGTGCCATGACTGATGAAATTCTTTCTCGTGGAGCTTCTGTTACTGCCTTTGAAATTGACCGTGGGTTTGCCGCCTGTGTCAGTGATTTTTTTGAAGAATATCATGCTAAGGGTAGGTTTAATCTTGTTTTAGGAGACGTTCTTAAAACATGGAAGCCCTACGCAGAGGAGGAGGCAAAAAAACACGAGGGCAAAGGAGAGGGGGAAGAAAACCAAAAAAAAGAATCGATTTCCCTTTGTATTCCACAGCGTTTTTTTGGAAATCTCCCTTATAACGTGGCCGCCACCATTATTGCGGATATGATTTCTGAAGGAGTTCGGTTTCCTCGGGCTGTTGTAACCGTTCAAAAAGAGGTTGCCCAAAGAATGTGTGCAACGGTAGGCAGCAAGGATTATTCTTCGTTTTCAATCCTTTGTAGCTGGGCTTATAAGGTTACCCCCCTGCTTGATTTGGGAGGGGGCAGCTTTTGGCCCCGTCCAAACGTGGATTCTCGGGCAGTGGTAATGGAATTAAAGGAGGATTTTCCTTGCTGCCAAAATCCACGCCATTTTATGAAATTATTACGCGGGCTATTTGCCTCTCGAAGAAAAACCATAAAAAATAACCTTACAGTTTTTTATGGTATGGGAGAACGGGCTACAGAAGTTTTAGAGAAAGCAGGAATTAATCCTCAGTCTAGGGCAGAAGAGCTTTCCTTGGAAACCCTTCTTTACTTGTCGGACATAAGCAATTCTTATATAGTGAAGTTATGAGCGAAATTTCAAGTCGATTGCATCAGGTTTTAGACTCAATCCGAGAGGCGGAAGCAAGGGCTGGCAGGGGTGAAAATTCTGTGTCCTTGGTGGCAGTAAGTAAATTTCATCCTGCCCAAGCTGTTTTGGAAGCGGTGGAAAGTGGCCACTTGCTTTTTGGGGAAAATCGTGTTCAGGAAGCGGTAGAAAAATTTCAGCAGGTAAGAGTGCATGCACCTGAAGTGCAGCTTCACATTATTGGTTCCCTTCAACGCAATAAGGTAAAAAAGGCTATTTCCTGTGCCTCCTGTATTCAATCTGTAGATAGAATAGAGCTTCTGGAGGAAATTGAAAAACAAGCGGCAAATATGGATAAAACCGTGGAGGTTCTTTTTGAATTTCACACCGGAGAAGAGTCAAAGTCTGGCTTTGATAGCTTGGATTCCCTCCTTACGGGAGTTGAATTTACCTGTGGCGCACCTCATATTGTTCCTAAAGGGTTTATGACTATGGCTCCCTTTACTAGCAATCAACAGGAAATAGCCTCCTCCTTTAAAAAATTGGTGTGGGTTCAGCATCAGGTTGCATCTCGTTTTCCAAACCTTGATTTACGGGAATTGTCCATGGGAATGAGCAACGACTTTGCCCTCGCCATTGCCGAAGGAGCTACCCTAGTTCGTATTGGAACAGCTATTTTTGGACAGAGAGTGTACTGATGAAAAAAGAAACGTGGCAAAGGATAATTGCCCTTGTGCTTTGTTGTGTCTTTCTATCCTTTCCCATAATGGCGGCAGAGCCTACCGTTACGATAGAGCCCTATACAAGGGATGAGTTTCCCGATTGGCTGCATGACCTACGGCGGGCTGAAATTGTTAGCCTTGGTTCCTTACCCTTTGTAACCCTTGGAGTGACTTTGAGTTACTCTCTTTATCGTTATTTTTCCCATGATATGAACCCTGACTATTTTCCAAATCCCTTTGCAAAATCTTCATCTGCCGCCCGCCTTACCACTGATGAGCAGTTAGGCATTCTATTTACTTCCTTGGGAATTTCTGCGGCGGTAGGCGTTATAGATTTTACCATATCCACTATCCAGCGTCACAAAAAGAATAAGGAAGAACAGCAGTTAAATCAGGGAGCTGTCAAAATTATTCCCTTGGAGGAGCAGGAAACAGAAGCTTTGCAAGTAGAGCATATGGAAAAAGTCCCATCCAAGGAGGTCCTTCCACAGGAGCTTTCAGAAGAAATACTTGCAGACGATATTTCCCTGGTTCCTTTAAAAGAATTTCCCCCCTTTGGACTTTTAGTTTCTATGCCGGAAAGAAGTTTTTGGAGTGTTCCCTAATGCCCTGCTTTACCATTGTTGTTCCGGAAGGAACAGACTCTGTTCGTGTTGATAAATTCCTTTCCAGACAAGAAGATGTGCTTATGGCCTGTGGGTGTGCAAATCGCTCCCACCTGCAAAATATCATAACAAATCTTTCCATCAACGGAAATCGAGGTAAGTTTTCTTCCAAGGTCAAATCCTTTGACACCATCGAAGTCGAATGGGAGGAGCTTGTTCCCAAAGATATTCAGCCCCAAGAGCTTCCATTGAATATTCTGTATGAAGATGATGATGTTACTGTCGTGAATAAGGCTCAAGGTATGGTTACCCATCCTGCCGCAGGAAATTGGCAGGGAACCTTGGTAAACGCCCTACTGTTCCATTGGGGCAGGGGTGCTGTAGAAACTACTCATAGACCAGGTATTGTTCATCGTCTGGATAAGGATACTTCTGGCATCATCATTACAGCAAAGAATATTTCCAGCGAAAACTGGCTTCAAGCTCAATTTCAACAACGGCGGGTAAAAAAAGAATACATTGCCATTGTAGTAGGTCGCCCCCCAGCCCCCTCTGGAAACATTAAAACCCAGCTCCTTCGTGACTCTAAAAACAGAAAACGGTTTAAGGCATCCACCGACACAGACCAGGGCAAGTTTGCCCACACTGTTTACCGCTGTATTGCTTGCTATGGTCCATTTTCCCTAATGCGTTTGCGGCTCAAGACAGGACGTACCCACCAAATTCGTGTTCACATGAAGCATCTAGGATGTCCCATTCTTGGAGACCCAATCTATGGTAGCAAAAATTCTGTGTTTCCCGATGCAACCCTAATGCTGCATTCAAGTCTCTTGGCCTTGCGGCTGCCTAATAATCAGGATTTTACCACCTTTTCAACACCAACACCCCTTCGTTTTAAAAAGATTCTGAAGGTGCTACACGGAAAGTATCAAAAATGCCTTCTGTAAAGATAATTTATAGTTGTTCTGATTTTGTTGTTGCTGTAAAAAAGGCTGGTGTACATAGTGCCCCCCTCCAAGCAGGAGAATCGTCTTCAGCCTTATCCTGTGTGGCCAAAGATTTTCCTCAAATTTTGAATGTCAAGGGAAAAAAAGAGGTGGAAGGGGGGCTTATCCATCGTATTGACCGTGACACAGCAGGACTTCTCCTTTTCGCTTGTAATCAAGACTTTTATCACCATATAATGACTTGTCAGAAAGCTGGACTTTTCAAAAAAGAATATTTTGCCTGTTGCAGGTTTATTCCCCAGTGTCCAGAAATTCTCGGTGGTTTTCCTCCTTCTCCCATTTTTCATGGGGATATAACTCAATCTGCAAATTTAACTGTTTCCAGTGCCTTTCGCCCCTTTGGTCCAGGAAGAAAACAGGTGAGGCCAGTTACAGAAAATTCAGGTAAATTTTCCCGCAAAAAGGCAAGTATCAAAAAGGGTACAAGTGAACGAGGTTTCCTGGAAAAAGAGGGAAGAAAAAAACAGATAGAAGTTTCCGTGTATTCTACAAACTTTATTATTGAAAAAGTGGAAGATAAAAGAATTCTTGTACAAGCTTCCCTTTCAAGTGGCTATCGTCATCAAGTTCGCTGTCATTTGGCTTGGTGCGGCCTTCCCATCATAGGAGATCCAATTTATCATCCTGCAGGCATTTCAACAAAAAAAGCCGGGGATTCCCCTTGTGAAACTCCGCTCTCCCAAATGCAGTTCTTTGCTACGGGGTTTTCCTTCCCAGCCTTGGATTGTTCATTAGAAAAATATCTGTCCAATGGAGAAGAGGCAAGTCCTTCCGTCCACTCCTTTTTAATTTCCCCTCAAGAAATAGCAAGCATCTAAAAAACATTCACAAGGTAAAAAAATTCTAAAATATCGAGTGTATTTTTGTTGTTAGAATCTTTATTAAATAGTGTATTAAATTATACTTTGTATATAAAAATATACTACTTAATAAAAATTATATATAAAAAAAGCTCTTCCAAGTAATTTATTGACATTTGACTTTTAAAAAATGAGATTTAAAGTGACTCTGGTTAGCCAGGGTATGTTTTTTGAGGAAATCAGGGTTTCTGGAATATATGTTTTTTTAGTGGGACTTTATCCACTTTTTTACTTCAGCCACAAGATAAAACGACCCTGTCACCAGGAGTATTGCTCCATCTTTTTGTGACTCCAGCAAGGACTTTTCTATGGCTTCATTAAAGTCCTGGTAATAGGTAAAATTATGACCAGCAGCTTTAAATGCTTGCTGCAATAGAACTGTATTTGACTGCTTGTCCCCTCCTGGTCGAGTTAGAATGACATAATTAAATCCTGTAAAAAGATTTGCAATGGTATTTACATCCTTGTCGGCGGCACAGGCAAAAAGCAGGTGTGATTTTTTTCCGGTAGATTGGGTGTTTTTTTTGTAGTCATCAAAGGTTTTGAGGCTAAGCTCTATGCTATTTGGGGTATGGGCTCCTTCCAGCACTATTTCAACATCTTCCCATTGCAGAACCTCAAATCTACCTCCAAGCCTTGCCCTTTGCAATCCCTCTTCTATAGTTTCTTCTTTTATACTTGGTCTCAGTGATTTTACTGTCAGGGCTGCTGTAGCGGCATTCCAAATTTGATAGTCTCCAAGCAGGGATAATTTTGTGGTAATTGGACGAGAAAATTGCTTGGACTCCAGTTTGATGTCCATATGGTTTCCATTCATTTTTCCTGAAGCCTTTACTAAATCAGCAACAGAAATAACTGGGGCATGTAATTCCTTTGCCCTTGCCTCTAGAACCTCCAGGGCGGCTCTTTTTTGTATTCCGAGTACTACAGGTCTGTTCTGTTTAATAATACCAGCCTTTTCTCCTGCAATTTTTCTTATTGTAGCCCCTAGAAATTCTGTGTGTTCCAGTTCAATGGGGGTTATAACAGAAATTTTAGGATTAACCACATTGGTAGCATCCAGGCGGCCCCCCAGCCCCGTCTCAAAGACTGCCCAGTCCACCTGAGCCTCCCGGAAACACAGGAATGCGAAGGTGGTCACCAGCTCGAACCAGGTAATGGGTCGCTGTCCGGGAAGGTCTTGTGGAATAATTGAATCAACCCCTTGCATTAGTTCTCTGGTGGCCGCCTCATACACTTGTTCTGGCAAAACCCCGGATGCTGTGCCAATCCGTTCAGAAAAATCCAGGATGTGGGGAGAAGTGTAGAGACCACTTTTGTATCCTGCCGCCTCCAGAATGGAGGCAATCATTACAGAGGTGGAGCCCTTGCCCTTTGAGCCCGCCACGTGGACGGACGGGAAGGTGTCCTGGGGATTGCCCAGCTTCTGGCAGAGAAATTCCATGGTATCCAGCCAGAAAATATCCTTCTGGGGTAGTCTTTCAAAGTTGAGGTAGGAGTCAAGCCACTGCTGCAGCCTGTCCAGTGATGGGTGTTCCTTCATAGTGTCCTTGTAAAAAATGAGCCAGCTGAA
>JAGBFT010000031.1 GCA_017936345.1 Spirochaetaceae bacterium | reverse complement strand
TATCCGGGTGAATATAGGATAACCCGTAAATTGGATGGGAAAGAAAAACTGTCAGCTCCTCTGCAGGACTACCATCGGCATTTACTTTCCCAGGAATCCTCATATTTGCCACTGCCACAGCCTTGGCTCCATTGGTTTTTGCACTAAACCCAAGATTTTTCCATGTTTCACCGTGATTTTTGCTGAGATATACAGAATTATCTGTGGTTGCAACCAAAATCTGATGGTTTTGGGGATGAACACCTAAATCTTTTATTTCTTTGGCCCTTTGAACAAGAGAGACCTCTCCGTCTACATATTCCTTAACTGTCAACATGGGTAATCCTGTCGTTACCCCAACCTGAGAAAAGGTCTTCAAGTCATCGCTCCGCAAAATACCAAGCCCTGTAACAAAAAACCAAACCTGTTTTCCATCTACAAATGTCTCAACGATTTGAGTCACCCTGCTTTCATTCCATAAGGGTTCCGGAGTGTCATTTCCGATAATTTTATATAAACCACTTTCTGTTCCAGCAAGAATATTTTGCAGGATATGGGCATCATCTGGAGACGGAAGATTGTCTGGCAAACGATACAGCTTTTTTATTTTAGCCTCATTAGCTACGTCCTGCTCCTGGCTATTTTGTGACCAGATGAAAAGAGGAAGAAATACAACAATGGAAAATATTGTAATAAAAATTTTACGCATACTTATACTATCGACCATTTTAAAAACTTGTACAATAGTAATTGCTTTACTCAAAAGGAATGAATATCTCCCACAGACTCTCCGCACAGTGGTGACAATAGCTCTATCCAGAAGTCCAAGCATGGAGCAGCATCACGGCAGTCTAACACAAATTTCCCCACAGCACTTGCCATAGCTGCCGGAGATTCCCTCCTAAAACCAGTGCTGTAGTCAGTTGCAAAGTAAAATGCTTACAAATTTGTAATTATAATAAAAAAAGATTGACATCTTTTGTTTTTGATGTAAAATAAATAGATATTTTATGATTGTATTCTCTCTAGGTTTTCTAAATTACAGTCGCACACAAGATGGGCTTGCCCATTTAATATATTAGGTATGGAGGAAAAATGATGAAAAATAAGAAACTTCTTATCATCATTCCTGTCGCGCTGGTAGCATTCGTTGCTGTGTACGCTGGCATCATGCTCAGTGGCCGTGGAATCACCGCCACCGAACTTGACGCTCAGTTTGTACAGGTAATCGAAAACAATGGCTGTTAGCAATGCCATGCACCTGAGCCAAATGCTTTTTGGTATCAGGAGCTACCTGGATTCACTGGACTGTTTGAAAAGGACATGACCAACGGATATCGTTCCATCGATCTGGAAAAGGTTGTTGGCCAAATCAACAGGGGAGAAACTGTAAACATCGCTGATGTCGCAAAGTTGGAACAGGCTACATTGAACAATGATATGCCCGTCATCCAGTACACAATTGTGCATTGGGGTTCCGACCTAAACTCAAAGGAACAGCAGATTGTTTACGACTGGGTTCGAGAAAAGCGTTCAGCCCATGTAAAAGCCTTTGGCAACCAATATAATATGGCTATCAACGATAATTTTATCAATGAGCCTATTATGCCCCTGCCAGACCCCACCAAGTTCAACGTAAACAACGAAAAGGCCATGCTGGGTCTTGACTTGTACCACGACACACGACTGTCCGTTGACAGCACTGTATCATGTGCCTCTTGCCACGCCTTGGACAGTGTGGGACAAGACAATTCCCGATTCTCTCGTGGAGTTGGAAGCCAATTTGGTGGCATTAGTGCTCCTTCTGTTTACAATGCAGTTTTCAATGTGCAGCAGTTCTGGAATGGACGTGAACCTGACCTGCAGGGCCAGGCTGGAGGACCTCCTGTCAACCTTATTGAAATGGGCTACGAAAACTTTGACGACATCGTTGCAGAGCTTTCAAAAGACAGCGCCATGGTTGCCCGCTTTGCAAGTATTTACGGAGCGGAAGGTATTACAAAGAACAGTATTACCGATGCCATTGCAGAGTTTGAGCGGCTCTTGGTTACACCTAACAGCCCCTTTGACAAGTACCTGCTGGGAGACAAGACAGCCCTCACCTCCGAGGAAATCCAGGGATACGAGTTGTTCAAGAAGAACTACTGCGCTACCTGTCACGTCGGAGCCAGCATGGGTGGACAAAGCTTCGAAAAGCTGGGAACTGTCTTGGATGCCGCCATCTACTATGAGGAGCGGGGAACAGAGCAAAACGGTGATGACCTGGGTCTGTTTGGATTTACTGGAATCGAGGATGACCGCTACAAGTTCAAGGTTCCTAACCTAAGAAACGTAGCTCTTACTGGCCCCTGGATGCACGATGGAACCCACGTCACTCTTGAAGATGCAGTTAGAACCATGTTCCGATTCAATACTCCTACTGCCAATCCCTCGGACGAGACAGTGGAAAAGATTGTATTGTTCCTGAATACCCTCAACGGTGAAAACCAGTACATGGACTATAAAAATGTTCCCAGTAACCTGGACAAGCTTCGCCAATAACTTTTAGGAGTCGACTTGGTATTGAGGCTGGTCAATCTGATTTTTTGACCAGCCTCATTTTCCAGCAGCAGATATGAATAAGATTTACCGTTTTCTATCATCCGTTCGTTTGGCCATCATCTTGTTGGCTGTCATAGCTATTCTCTGTGTCATAGCAACCATAGTTCCTCAAGACTTGCCCCAAGCCCAATACATGGAACAGTTTGGAACCTTAGGCACTACAATCCTTTCCTTCCTGGGTTTTGACAGGGTTTTTAGCTCCCCACTGTTTTTTGCCTTTGGCATTGCTTTTTTTATCAATCTTTCCCTTTGTACTTGGGGACGAATTGAGGTTGCATTTAAAATTCATCAGAAAAAGCCTTCCTTCAGGACATGGGGCTCCCCCGTCCTGCATCTAGGACTTTGTGTTCTGCTTATAGGCGTAGCCTTCAGCCTCATCGCCAAGCACGAAATTTATTATGAGATTCCCGTAGGTGAAACTGTTACAGTAGCAGGAAAGAGTGGAGGCTTCACCCTTACTCTTGACAACTTCTCTGTAGATTACTATGACGACAATGTCTCTCCCAAGCAATACAGAAGCTCTATAACTGTTCACAAACCAAAATTTGAGCCAATTCCCATGGAAATAGAAGTCAATTCTCCCGGAAAATATAACGGGGTGTCTATTCTTCAGCAATCCTTCGGATGGGAGATGCTTGTAACCCTTACCACAGGAAACGAGAGCGCCCAGTTGAGCATCAAGGATGAAGACTGGATTGTTCTGGAAGAAGGACCTGATGGTAATACAACCCTAGGCATTGCATTCTATCCTGATTATGATGAAAAGGAGGGCATTGCCCAAATGAAAAGCTATAGAGATGAAAACCCCCATCTTATTTGGATTCTTCAGAAAGGAAATACAAGTGTGGCTCTTGATGCCCTAGCTCCAGGTGAAAGCAGCCACATCCACGGCTCCCTGCATATAACCTTTGATGGATACCGATTTTATAGCGGCCTTCAAATGAAATATGACCCTGGAATTCCCCTTATTTTTGCAGGTTTTTTTCTTGTCTGCCTAGGATTGATTGTGTTGTATCTTCCGAGTAGGAAGAAATATACCTTTTCTGACGCTGATATGGTAGAATAGTTTATTTTTTGCTTTTTTTTACTTTCCAAAGGAGAGAATGTATGATAACATTAGTAGACAATGTTGGATATTTTGCTTTTTCATTAGCAATTATGGCTACTACAGCTATGATATTGAACTGTTGGCTAAAGAAAGGTTGGCTGCGGAAGGCAACCCTTGTCTTGACCTCTGGTTCCACGATTTTGATGCTCATTCAGTTGATTATAAGAACTAGTCAAACAGGTAGCATCCCTGTTAACAGTGTGTATGAGTTCCTGTTGATGTTTTCTTTTATACTGTTGGCATTTTCTGTGTTTTGGATTATCAAGGTGAAGATATATGTTGTCGCTTCTTTTATTTTGGCAGTTGCAACCATTCTTTTGGGGGTTAGCTTTGGATTGACCGATACAATTACCCCCCTTATGCCGGCATTACAAAGCCGTTGGCGTGTCATTCACGTGTTAACAGCTATCATATCTTACTCGGCCTTTACAGTTGCTTTTGGAGTGGCAATTTTTTATATAATTTCCATTCCCCGGAAATTACCTGAAAATTTGCAGACTGTAGATGATTCTGCAGCTGCAGCGATACATCAGAGAGCATCCTTCTTGGAAAAACTGATGTTCAATTCAGTGGTGGTTGGATTTGTTTTTCTAACCCTACTTATCATTACAGGTTCTATCTGGGCAGAAGAGGCGTGGGGAGCCTGGTGGAGTTGGGATCCCAAGGAAACCTGGGCGCTGATTACATGGATTATTTACGCAGTCTATATGCACTTACATTCCAAGCCAGCTTGGAAGGGTCACAAGGGTTGCTACTTATCAATTATTGGGTTTGCCTGTGTCTTGTTTACACTTCTGGGAGTGTCTTTCTTGATGGGTGGCTTACACAGTTATTGATACTACAGCATATAACAATTTAGTTGTGGGAAACGAAAGTGATAACACACAAAGGAAGGAGTCATGAGCGATTTTGACGTTATCGTAGTTGGTGCCGGTCTTGCAGGTAACACAGCAGCGTATCTGTTGGCAAAAGCCGGGCTAGGAGTTCTGGTCATCGAACGAGGTGAGACCATAGGTTCAAAAAACGTTACAGGTGGACGTATGTACAGCCACAGTCTGGAGAAAATTTTCCCGGACTTTGCCAAGGAAGCACCTGTAGGACGTCGCATTACAAAAGAGCGTATTTCCATGTTGACTGCGGATAGTGCAACTACAGTTGAATATGCGGCAGAAAAGTTAGGAGAACAAGGAAAGGCTACTTATTCTATTCTTCGTGCTGAATTTGACCCTTGGCTGGCTGGTAAGGCAGAAGAAGCTGGTGCCGAATATGTAACAGGTGTACGTGTTGACGAAATCCTTGTTCAAGATGGCAAGGTTACTGGAGTCATTGCTGGTGGTGACGAGATGACCGCTGATGTAGTTCTTTTGGCAGACGGTGTCAACTCCTTGCTAGCACAGCAGCTTGGCATGAAGAAGGAGCTCGAGCCTTCACAGGTTGCAGTTGGTGTCAAGGAAGTAATCAAGCTGGGCGAACAGAAGATTAACGAGCGCTTTGGAGTGTCAAACGGTGACGGTGTTGCATGGCTCTTTGCTGGAGACACAACTGGTGGCAGCATTGGTGGTGGATTCCTCTACACGAACAAAGACTCACTTTCCCTTGGTATCGTAACGACAATTGCAGAGATTGGACGCAATGACATCGCCCCTCGTGACATGGTTGAGCGTCTTAAGGAACACCCAGTTGTTAAGCCCCTCATCAAAGACGGTGAGATGATTGAATATGCAGCCCACTTGGTAACAGAGGGTGGATACGATATGATTCCTACATTGTATCGTGACAATGTTCTTGTTGCAGGTGATGCAGCAGCCTTTGTTATGAACTTGGGCTTCACCATCCGTGGTATGGATCTTTGTATTGAGTCTGGTCGCTTGGCAGCCGAGACAATCATCAAGGCAAAGGAAGCTGGTGACTTTAGCGCAAAGACTCTATCTCAGTACAAGACAGCCTTGGACAATAGCTTCATCATGAAGGATATGCTGCACTTCCGCAAGATGCCCAAGTTTATTGAAAACCACCGCATCTTCACTCAGTATCCTGCACTTGCAGACAAGATTATGAGTGATTTGTTTATTATGTACGGACAAGAGCCTGTTAAGTTTAAGAAAAAGGCTATGGCTGCTGTTAAGGATGTAGGTATAATGAACCTACTTAAAGATGGAATGAGCGCAATGGGGGCAATGTAATGGCAATGTCAATCGATGATAAGTTGGGAGTCAACAAGTTTAATGCAGATATGAGTTGGAGCCACATTGATGTGGACCATGAACATCCAGACAAGGAACAAGTACGCAAGGTCATTTTGGCCTGTCCTGCCCACTTGTATCGCTTGAATGACGATGGTACCATCAGATTTAACCATGAAGGTTGCTTGGAATGTGGTACCTGTCGTGTTGTGAGTGGTGGAAAGGTCGTCAAAAAGTGGGAACATCCAAAGGATGGCAAGGGCGTCCAGTTCCGCAAGGGTTAATATGAAAGAAGAACGGCAGGGCAAGGATGGGAAAATAAACTTTTCCATGCTAGTTAACATAAGCACACCTGGCGCCATATTTCTTTCAGCCCTTGCCCCAGCTGTCTTTGGTGTATTTTTGTCCATAGAACCATGGGTATCAATTTCGATACCCATGGTTATTGTAGTTATACTTATTCCGTGTTTATTTAATGCCAGTATCAATTTAATAAACGATTATTTTGATTATATTCAGGGTAACGATACCCACGACAATATTTTTGGAGAAGTGGATTCTCCCCTAGCCTTTAATCAGGTTAAAAATCCAAAACCAGTATTATGGATT
This sequence comes from Spirochaetaceae bacterium, assembly GCA_017936345.1. GTDB lineage: Bacteria > Spirochaetota > Spirochaetia > Treponematales > Treponemataceae > Treponema_F. The sequence goes on along the minus strand of JAGBFT010000031.1, from coordinate 2,483 downwards.
GGACTGCTTTGTCTTGTATTGGGTGGAATATTAGGTATCTATGTGGTACATGAAGCTGGATATACACCCCTAATAATTGGTGTTATCGGAGCAATCTCTGTACTCACCTATTCCGGTGGTAAATTTTCCGTATCCTATCTTCCTATCGGAGAGATTGTAGCAGGTTTTGTCATGGGGGGGCTCATCACATTGGGTGTTTATACGAGTTTAACGGGTTCCATAGACTGGACAGTCCTTATCAAGTCCATTCCCATGATGCTAATCGTCTCCCAGTTTATGCTTGTAAATAATACCTGCGATATAGAACGGGACACCCAAGTAGGAAGAAGAACCTTATCCATAGTTTTAGGCAGAGAAAGATGTCACATAGTTGCAGCAATTTTCACATATCTCTGGATTTTTTCTATGCTTTTTTCCAGCATAGTATGGTATAGGTTTGGATGTCCAATTCTCGTTGCAATGATAATAATCTTAAGAAAACGATTTGCTACAATCTACAAAGGACCGCGTCTCAGCTCAACAAAGATACAGGACGTATGGAACATGGTTGTTGCTGCAACAGCTGTCGCTATATGTTATCCTCTTTCTGTACTTATACATATCCTTATAATTAAATTACTTAGCGTGCAATAGCAGGAGTTTTCATTTCATGTTTTTTACTGCCTTACCCGAGATGAAAGATGTACTATCAAAAGTATCCCGAGATATGGATGAGCTTTTACCCAATGATTGGAACAAGGGACAAGTGGGAGAAATTATTTCTGATGTGATGAACAGCAGAGGAAAAGGAGTTCGTCCCAGTCTTCTTTTATTAATGGGTAAACTCGGTCCAAATTACTCTCAGTGTATGTCTCGCTTGGTTCGTCTCGGAGCCCTTGCTGAATTTATTCACATGGCATCTTTAATTCACGATGACATTATTGATGATTCTGTACTCCGCCGTGGGAAACCCACCATACAGGCAAAATATGGCAAGGATATGGCTGTGTACGCAGGGGACTTAATATTAAGTCAAACACTTTCCATTATCCTTCGTGATAATCTTCGAGATTCGGGTCTCCTCCTGGCACAAACTATTCAAGATATGTGTAAAGGAGAAATTAACCAGGCAGCCTGTCGTTACAAGGTAAATGTTACCCAAGAGGAATATTATCAAAACATCTTTGGTAAGACAGCTTCTATGTTTGTTACTGTTTGCAAGATTGGTGGAATGGAAAGTGGCTGCTCACAAGCTCTTATTGAACTTATGGGTAACATTGGTCTCCACCTTGGCTATCTGTTCCAAATACGTGATGATTTGCTTGATTTTAGCCTACAGGATATGGGTGACGCAAAATCAATGCGCCTAGATTTTCAAGAAGGAATACTCACTCTACCAGTTATTTATTCTCTTAATGACTCAAAGTGCAATGAACCCCTAAAAGAACTCATAGAAAGAGCGCGTTCGGGCATTTTATCTGATAAAGATTTAGCCAGTCTTGACGAGCTTATTATGCTGGCAGGTGGATTTGAACAAACTGTTAAAAAAGCCGAAGAACACAGGGATACAGTTTTATCCCTTTTAGAGAAGCTTCCAAATTCTCAGGGAAATACGATAAAACTTATCCAACATCTACTTTCCAATTTGACCCTTCCCACTCCACCAAAAAACAAGGATACACATTAATTTTGTCTAAAGAGGTGAGTTAAAGAACTTTCCTTTTGATTGATGCCATACCCCACCTTTTTTTTCCTATTCTAATTGTAAAAAAAGACACCCTGCAAGAAAAGCAGGGTGCCTTTATCAAGATACTAATTTACCTTGAAAGGAACAATTAGTTGATTCCCATCTTGGCAGAGATAACAATCTTCTGAACTTCAGAGGTTCCCTCATAGATTTCAGTAATCTTTGCATCACGCATAAAGCGCTCGAAGGGGAATTCCCGGGTATAACCCATACCACCAACCAACTGGAGACAGCGGCGAGTAACGTCACTAGCAACTTCAGAAGCAAACAACTTACCCTGAGCAGAGTAGAATCCTAATTCTGGATCGTCCTCATCCTTACAACGGGCAGCCTTGTACAACAGGAAGCGAGCAGCATTAACCTTAGTCTGCATATCTGCCAATTCAAACTGAGTATTCTGGAACTGGCTGATGCGCTTACCAAACTGAACACGTTCCTTAACGTACTTGATACATTCGTTGATAGCACCCTGAGCAATACCAAGAGCCTGAGCACCGATACTTACACGTCCACCATCGAGAGTCTTCATAGCAACCTTGAATCCCTCTCCAATGGTTCCAAGCAAGCGATCCTTGGGAATCTTGCAGTCTTCAAAGAAGAGCTGGCAGGTAGAAGAACCCTTGATACCCATCTTCTTTTCGTGGGGACCAACAGTGAATCCAGCATCACCCTTCTCTACGATGAATGCGGTAATTCCACCACGAGTTCCCTTGGACTTATCTGTAGCAGCAAAGACAACAAAGATTTCTGCATAACC
>JAGBFT010000030.1 GCA_017936345.1 Spirochaetaceae bacterium | reverse complement strand
TGTTGCCCCCCTAAAGGATGTTATTAACACCCTCAAGGTTATGGGAAAGACTTTCAAAATTCCTGATTTTGGGGAAAAAATGCTGGTTCAAAACATGGTTGCCCTGTCTGAAAAGGCTCGTCGTGAGGGTATTTTGGCCTTGGAAGAGGGGCTTGAGGACTTGGATGACGAGTTTATGAAGACTGGTCTGCGCCTTGTGGTTGACGGTACCGACGGTGCTGTCATCCGGGGAATCATGGAAAGCGAGATGAGCCAGATTGAGGCCCGCCACATGAACTTCATCGGTATTGTAAACCAGTGGGCTGGTTATGCTCCTGGATTCGGTATGATCGGTACGGTTCTTGGACTGGTAGGTATGTTGCGCAACCTGGAGGACAAGTCCTCCCTGGGACCAAACATGGCGGTTGCCCTTATCACCACCCTGTATGGTTGTTTGCTGGCCAACTGGATTTTGGGACCCATGGCAACAAAGCTGAGTGGTCAGAACTCGGACGAGATGCGTACAAAGGAAATGATTATTGAGGGTGTCCTGTCAATCCAGGCTGGAGACAACCCCCGTATTCTGGCCATGAAGCTTTTGACCTATCTTGATCCTGTTTCCAGAAAGGCCATTGAGGCTGACGTTCTGAAGGATTGACGGAGGACTTATGGCAAAAAAGAAGCGGGAGGCATCGAAAGCCTCATCGGCATGGCTCAACAGCTATGGAGACATGATTACCTTGATGCTCTGTTTCTTCGTCATGTTGTACAACCCTTCGGAAGTGGACATTGTGCAGATGGCAGAGCTTACGGCCTCCATCCATGGAGAGTCTGGTGGTGGTCAGTCCTTGGCTGCCGGACGCTTGGCCGACTTGGGAAACACAATAAACAGCTTGCCTTCCGTGGAAAAAGGCAAGTCTTTGGGGCTGGCGGTTAAACGGGCAATCAGTGTTTTTGCCCCCGATGTAAAGTCAAACAAGATTACACTCACCAGTGATGAGCGTGGCCTTGTTATTACCTTGGCAGGAGACTCCTTTTTTGCAGAGGGAAGTGCCGAGTTGAGGATAGATGAAACACGAGAAACTCTGTTGCGGCTTGCACAGTTTTTATCTGGAGCTGATTTGGCAGATCGTCGTTTCAGGATAGAGGGACATACTGACAATACACCTGTAGCAGGGGCTGACTTTCCAAGTAATTGGGAGCTTTCAACAGCCCGTGCCACCAATGTATTGCATTACTTGTCCGATTTTGGTGTAGATGAGGGGCAGTTCTCAGTAGCTGGATATGCAGATACTCGGGCAAAGGCTTCTAATGACACAGCAGAAGGTAGAGCATATAACCGTCGTGTAGACATTATAATTCTGGACGATGGACATTTTTAACGGAAGTTATAGCAGACTATCAAATGGAGGAATGATTTATGGCTAATGAATCAATGGATTTTGAAGACAATGAAAACGCCGGTGAATCCGAAAGAAAATCAAAGGGAATTGGTGGCCTGCTTCCCACCTTGCTTAAGTGGGTTGCAATTATTTTAGGTGCAATCATCCTCATCGTTACAGTAGTGGTAATTACCATGAAGATTGTGGGTGGAAACACTTCCCAGCAAGCTGTAATTCCTGTATCCCAGGAATACGGAACCAAGCGTGAGGTTCTGGACTGGTACACATCTTTAGGACAGATAAGTACCAAGACAAGTGATGCGATTCCTGCCAGTGTTATCGTAGAGGTTGTTCTGGGGTACAAGCAGGCTGATAAGGCTGCATCTACAGAAATTACTCAGCGTCAGATTGAAATCAAGGATTATCTTCGTCGTTATTTCACAGAGTTGACTGTTGAAGATTTACGACCACGAAATGAAGAGAAACGTAGAATTGAAATTCGCAATGCCATCAATGATGACATCCTGAGCTCATCCAAAATTCGAGATGTGCGTTTCTTGAGCTTACAGATAATCGAGCAGTAGTAACCATTCTAGGGGTTTTATATGAATGAAGTTCTGTCCCAGGACGAAATTGACCAGCTTCTCACTGCCATTAGTTCCGGTAGCACGGAGTCGGAAGATTTTAAGCCGGTAAACGATACCCGTAAGATTAAGATTTATGACTTTAAACGTCCTGACAAGTTCTCAAAGGAACAAATCAGAACGGTGTCTATCATGCATGAGACCTTTGCCCGTCTGACTACTACCAGTCTTTCGGCTCAGTTGCGGAGTATTGTTCATGTTCACGTGGCATCAGTTGATCAGTTGACCTACGAGGAATTTATTCGGTCAATTCCAACACCAACTACCTTGGCGGTCATCAACATGGATCCACTGAAGGGTAATGCCATTCTGGAAATTGATCCAGCCATTACCTTCTCTATGATTGACCGCCTTTTTGGTGGTACGGGTCAGGGAGCAAAGGTGCAGCGTGACTTGACGGATATTGAGCAATCCGTTATGGAAGGCATCATCGTTCGTATTTTGGCAAATATGCGTGAAGCCTGGACACAGGTTATTGATTTGAGACCTCGAATGGGACAGATTGAGACAAATCCTCAGTTTGCCCAGATTGTCGCTCCATCAGAAATGGTTGTTTTGGTAACCCTAGAAACAAAGATTGGTGAGGAAGAGGGAATGATGAACTTCTGTATTCCTTACATCACCATTGAGCCAATTATTTCTAAGTTGTCATCCCAGTTCTGGTTCTCCTCCGTACGGCGTAGTTCTACTACACAGTACCTGGGGGTTTTGAAGGAAAAACTTGCCGACGTAGACATGGATGTTGTAGCTGAAATTGGTTCTGTATCATTGCCTATTCGAGATGTACTGTCCTTGAGAGTAGGGGATACAGTTCGATTGTCTAACGTCCGTATTACCGACCCCATCACTTTAAGTGTAGGTAATAAGAAGAAGTTTTTATGTCAACCTGGTGTCATAGGGAAGAAAATGGCTGTTCAGGTATTGAATAAACTGGAACAGGTTGAATCAGAAGATTTTGAAGAATTAGCAGTAGAAGGAGACGAGTCATATGAGTGATGGTACCATTTCCCAAGATGAGATTGATGCATTGTTAAGTGGTGTAGACATGGGCGGCCTGTCAGTTGGAGGCGATTCATCAACAGCTTCTGCTGGAGCAATTAATACTGACAATTTGGTAAAATTTGCAGTTGACTTGAAGGATAAATTAGCCCATAATATAGGAGCTATGACAGGGGAAACTACTGTCGTGGATACACCTACAGTTGAGTCTGCCAACCGTGAATCTTTTTTGGCAAAGTTGCCTGAAACAGTTGTAGCCGTTATGGCAGATTTTTCTGCAGGACTTGCTGGAGATCACTTGTATGTGCTTTCCACTGATTTTGCACAAAAATTAGCAAGTCTCATCAACAAAGAAGAGAATGCGGATTTAGATGAAATGGCTCTTTCTGTCATTGCAGAGGTTGTTTCCGGTCATACTGGTTCAGAAATTACAGAGTTGACCAAGAATGGCCAGTTCCCTGGTTTGGCTTGTAATCCGGGGGAATCTGTAAGTGGACCAAAGGCCATGGTTCGTTTTCCTCAAGGGGAGTTTGCCCTGCTCTCTTACCCTGTTGAAATTGACAGTGTTTCCTACACGCTTTGGGAAGCTATTGCTGGTGGAGCTGCAAATCAGATTTCAAATGTGTTGGGTGGTAGCCCCTCCGTATCTGCACCAGTTCAGAACATGGCTCAGCCTGCTATGCAGGCCGTGGGTGGTGGTATGAATATGGGCGGTATGCAGGCTGCTCCTATGAATATGAATGGTATGCCTATGCAGGTCATGGGCGGGGGAATGAATATGGGCGGTATGGGAAATGGTTTCGTTTCTATGCCAATGGGCATGAGTGCTCCTAACGTACAGTCTCTGCAATTTCCTGGACTCCAGAGCGGTGTAGGCGGAATGGATCAGGGAAGCAACATCGGTCTTATCATGGATGTATACATGGAAATGACCGTAGAGTTGGGACGTACAAAGAAGCAAATCAAAGAAATTCTTGGAATGGGAGAGGGTACCATCATTGAGTTGGATAAACTTGCTGGTGAGCCTGTTGACATTCTTGTAAACCACAAACCTATTGCTAAGGGAGAGGTTGTGGTTATTGACGAAAACTTCGGTGTTCGTGTAACAGAAATTCTTTCTCCTATTGAGCGTGTTACTGGTTAGAATTTTATGGACTTAAGACATAAAAGGGGAGTCCAAAAAAATATATTTTCTCTTTGCATCTGCCTTCTGATTTCTGGTCTTGTCTGGAGTCAGGAGGTTGTTGCGTCTGAGCTTGAAGGTTCTGTTAGGGCCATGGAGTCTCAGATGCTTATAGCCGAAACATCTCCCTCTGCAGCAGATACTATTTCAGTTGATGGTTCTTCCTATGGCGTATGGTTTTTTGTCCGTACTGTCTTGGTGCTGGCTGTTGTAATTGCGCTGATTTGGGGCTTTTTTATGTTCTTAAAAAAGACATCTGGTGCTGCAGATAGTTCAGACCCGTATTTAAAGAAGGTTGCAGCCTTGACACTGGCTCCAGGGAAGTTTGTTTATGTTGTAACCCTTAAGTCCAAGGCTTACCTTGTTGGAGTGGCTGATAACTCAGTCAGTCTTATAGCCGAAATTGATGACCAAGAATTGATTGACGCTATGAATCTTAATGCTCCACAAGGCTTTGAGGGAAGAAAACCCGGTGATTTTACTTCGATATTGGGTAAATTTGTAAATGCCAAGGGTAAAAACTATGCTGCCACCAAAGGTACTGGAAATGATTTTTCTACCAGTGGTGTCGTGGAGCTTTTGAAAAACCAGCGTTCTAGATTGAATGTATCAGAAGGAGTGGATGGTAAAGATGACACTCCCTAAGTTTATAACAAAGACATTTCCAAAGATTTTCATTTGTGCCCTTATAGCCATTATGTGCTGTTTTCCTGTTGTTTCACAAAGCTTTCCCCAGGGTTCAACTGGTGGAAGAACAGATATGACCGGTTCTGTTTCTGCAGCAGATATGCCAGCTATAAGTGTTGATATTAGAAATCCAGAATCAGGGGAAGAGGTTGCCTTTTCTGTTCAACTTTTGTTGGTTTTAACCATTTTAACCTTAGCCCCCAGTATTTTAATTCTGGTAACCTGTTTTTTAAGATTTTCCATTGTTTTGGACTTTATCAAGCGTGCCCTGTCCCTGCAACAGGTTCCTCCCACGGCTGTCCTTAACGGAATTGCCTTTTTTATGACCCTGTTCATCATGTGGCCTACCTTTACAGACATTTATACAAATGCCTATAGACCCATGGCTGATGGCGAGATTGGAATAGAACAGGCCTTTGCTGAAGCCGAAGCTCCCCTTCGTATCTTTATGTACAAGCAAATGGGGGCCAACACTGATTATATTACCATGTTCATGTCTATTGGTGGACTGAATAGACCTCAAACTCTGGCAGATGTACCTACCTATATTCTTGTGCCGGCCTATATCCTAAATGAGTTGACGGTGGCCTTTCAAATTGGTATTTTGCTTTACATACCCTTTATTGTAATTGATATGGTTGTGGCAAGTATCCTCATGTCTATGGGTATGATTATGTTGCCTCCAGTTCAAATTTCTATGCCTTTTAAGCTAATGCTTTTTGTATTGGTTGATGGATGGGGATTGTTGACACAGCAATTATTCAATTCTATTGTCCGCTAATAAGGATTTTCTATGCTGACAAAGACTCTTGCTCTCAAAATTTTTGAAGGATTTTCCATCGAGCGATGGAACGATTTGGTTCGTCCCTTTGAATTAATTGAAATGGACAAGGCTGCGGAAAAAATGATGGTAGCCTATATAATTGCAAAATACGAGGAGGATAGGGGGCAGAGTATAGACTGGGATTGGATGATTCATGCTTCCTTTTTTGAGCTTTTACGTAAAATTGCCCTTTGTGATATTAAGTCTCCCGTTCAGCGGATGATTCGTTGTGATTATCCTGAAGAATACAAAAAATTAAACCAATGGGTTGTGCAACAATACGAAGAACTATTGCCTGACAAAAAGCTTTTGAAACGATTTGAACAGTATTGTTGTGGTTCGTCCCCTGAACCAGATACCTTCACCGGTCATACAGCAAAGGTTCTGCGTGCTGCCCATAAATTCTCAACCCTCCGTGAATTCCAAATGATTTCTGTGGTGAACGAAAAATTTCGTCTTGACCCCATAGAAGAGGGCTTGAACCAGGATATAAAGGATTTTCTAGATTTACGCGCGATTCAGCTTTTGTTGACAAAACAGGGCCCCTATCGATTTTTGCTGTCGCTGGAACAATTGAGGTTTCAAACCAGATGGAATCAAACGCCACGTATTCCCAGAACCAGCGTATTGGGGCACTCCTTTTTTGTTGCAATTTTAACCCTCTTGTTGGAGTATTCATCCGGTGTCACCTTTTGTGAAAAACGACGATACAATAACTTTTTCTGTGGACTTTTTCATGATTTACCAGAGGCTGTGACAAGGGATATTATCTCCCCTGTAAAGCAGGCTACTGACGGTTTGCCCCAAATTGTAAAGCTCATCGAGGATGAAATTGTGGGCAAGGAACTGTATCCTTTGATGGATAATTGCTTTAGACAAGAGTTGCTGTATTTTACCAGCAATGAGTTTGCCAATCGGATACGGATACCACACCCAAATACCCTGTTTGTTGGAGAGATGCCAGAAGAGGTGGCAAGGCTTCCAGCAGGACAACAGCTGGAAGTAAGTTTTGATGATTTAAACAATCGCTATAATTTTGCTGAATTTTCCCCAGTAGACGGAAGGATTGTTAAGGTTGCAGATCATATTGCGGCCTTTCTTGAGGCGGACAGCTCTATACGTTACGGCATTACTTCTCCCCACCTTACTTCTGGCAAGGCCAATCTATTGAAAATATATAGTAGGGATAGGCTTGTAAATGGAATTGATGTAATGGATTTTTTTAATCAGTTTCAGTAGGTTTGTTTAAAGCATACGCCAAGTTTTGGGGTATATTGTCGGATTTTCAACCTAATAAAGCTTTTTATTTTGCCGATACTTTAACGTATGAATAGGATTTTTCTTTCTGCCACCGCACTGATGTTGTTAGCATTGGCTCCTCTTTTTTCGGATACTTCCCATGTCGTTGCTAAGGGAGAGACGCTTTATTCAATCAGTAAAAAATATAGTATTACTGTAAATGAACTGTGTAGTGAAAACAATATAAGTCAATCTCAGGTGCTAAAGGTTGGTCAGAAACTGACTATACCCAGTCAAGTGGTTCCTGATTCAGAAGATTACGTAGTGGTAAAGGGTGATACCTTTTACGGTGTTGCCCGAAGACATAATATGACCGTAGAGGAGCTTTTAGATTTAAATGGCTTGAAAAGTTCCTCCACGCTGAAGGTTGGGCAGGTGTTGAAGGTACCTGCTTCTACCACAACTATTGCCAATGCAATGATTAATACTCCGCCCATAGAAATATCTGACCCCAGAAATTATACGGGAAAGAAGGGTGATTCATCCCTTTTGTGGCCTGTAAAGAATCCAGAGGTGGTTTATGTTTCTGGAAAAATTTCCGGTGTGCAGTTATCAGCGAAGAAAAATGAGGCTGTTTGTGCAATACAGGCTGGAACCGTTATGTTCAGCGGGTTGTATCGTGGTTTTGGAAAGGTAGTGTTTGTTCAGTCTCAATCTGGACATATGTACGTGTATACAGGGCTTTCCGAAACTTCTGTTTCTAAGGGTGACTATATTGCTACAGGAAAACAGCTCGGTATTGTGGGGATGGATAGTTTTACAGGCAAGGACCAGCTTACCTTCATGGTATTTAAAGACGGAAAGCCCATGGATCCTGCTAAGGCTCCACGTGGATAAATTCCCAGATAATTTTCCATATTACAGATTGTTTTGCTCCCTCAGATAAAAGTTTTTCTGCACATTATCTCCATTTTTCTTAACAATCTTAATCTAAACATGGGTATGTCAAGAAAAGGTTAAGATAGAAACAAGTGTTTTAGAAGTCAGTCGAATCCTGGTTCTTTTTTTTATTTTTCTAGTACAAAGTCTATGTTATAAACATAGGAGGAAACATGGATACATGTTTTGAAAAATCACCAGGCCATATTGAAAGTGAAATTTTGAATGGAAAGAAACCATCTGGAATTGCTGACGTAGATCCATTGGCAATTTATTTAAAGCAAATTTCTCGGTATGCCTTGCTTTCCTCTCAGGAAGAACTGCAACTGGCAGATAGAATTCAAGGTCTAAAGGCACAGATTCGCAAGCTGGGAGATGAATTAATTCAATTTCCAGAAAAAGAGGAAGAGTATTCATGTCAAATTGCAGAATTGCAGGAATTGCTTAGAATCGAAAAGAACAAGATGGTTCAGGCAAATCTCCGCTTGGTGGTGTCTGTTGCAAAAAAATACCAGCACAGAGGATTGGCTCTAATTGATTTGATTGATGAGGGAAACATTGGACTTTTAGAGGCTGTGGACAGGTTTGAGGCTAGTAGAAACTGCCGTTTTTCTACCTATGGAATTTGGTGGATTCGCCAGGCTATAATCAAGGGTATTGCCGATAAGGGACGTATTATTAGAATGCCTGTCCATATGTTAAACACTATTAACAAGTGTTTTATGATTGCCAAACAGCTTACCCTGGAATATGGACATGAACCTTCTTGTTTGGAACTTTCCCAGTACATTGGCGAAACACCAGAAAAAATTGAAGAGTACATGAAGCTAGCCCAAGAAACATCCAGCTTGGACACCACCATTGACGAAAGCAGCCCTTCTGTGCTGGGAGATTTACTTACAACAGATGAGGCCGAACAGCAGGAGGAGAATGTTTTTTCCGCCATGCTGACAGAAACCATCAATTCAGTTTTAAAGGACTTTTCCGAGCGTGAAATGGCTATAATCAAACTGAGATTCGGTCTTGATGGCAGAACCCCCATGACCCTATCTGAAACAGGCAGGGTATTGGGTATCACTCGTGAGCGAGTACGACAGATTCAAGAAAAAATGCTGGAAAAATTAAAGGAAAGAAAGGAGCTGATAGCCTTCAACGAATTGCGTTGATTTTGGCTTGTTATACGCTGCTGGTTAGAGGTAGAAGTTTTCTCCACTTCTACTTCTAACCCTCTGAAACTTGTTGAAGACAAATTAAAAGCAATTCCATACAAACTCGAGCATCATCTTGAGCCCTGTGGGCATTCCCGGGATCAATATTAAAATGTTGGGCAAGAAATTGCAGCCTGTGGCTTTCTAGGCTTGGAAAGATTGATCGAGAAATCTTAACCGTATCCTCCACTCTATTTGAAAGGGACTTGTGACCACAGCGAACCAGGGCTGTATTTATAAATTTTAGGTCAAAATTTGCATTGTGGGCCACTAAAATGCTGTTGGATACAAATTTGACAAGGTCTGGTAATATTTCCTTTTCTGTGGGACAATCCTGAACCATATCTTCAGTGATGTGGTTGATACGAGTTGCATTGTAGGGAATGCTGCAACCAGGGTTAATAAGTTGATTGAAGGTATCAATCACTCCATCCTTTGAAAACCTTACCGCCCCAACTTCCAGGAGACGGTCTGTGGCGGGATTCAAACCTGTGGTTTCTGTATCGATGGCTGCAAGAATTGCCCCGCCCTCAAAGAGACGGAGCAATTCCAAAACCTGCTTGAGGTGCTTATTTTGCGGCATCTAGGATTCCGTTGATTTCAGCTTCAATGGCATCGCAGAGTTTGGCGGAGGCAAGCTTTGCAGCTTCCAAGCTGGCGGCAGGTGGAACCATGCTATTGATATAGAACTTAATCTTTGGCTCCGTTCCAGAGGGGCGGGCACTGACAACAGTTCCATTTTCCAAGAAGAACTGCAATACGTTGCTCTTGGGCAAATCAACAGGCTTTTTGTCTGAGGGATTTGCCGGGTCATAGCAGGTGCTAGTTTGAATATCACGAATGGATGCTACCCTTTGACCACCCAATGTTTTAAGTCCCTCCTCCCGCAGCCTTGCCATAATTCCCCTCATTGTCGCCACCCCGGCAGCGCCCGCAAAGTTTTTGGAGATGGAACGGTCCTCAAAGTAGCCGAACTGCAAGAACAGTTCTTCCAGTCTCTGGAGCAAGGACTTTCCCTTGGCTCTCCAGTACAGGGTCATTTCCGCGCACATTGCGGCGGCAGAAACACCATCCTTGTCACGGACATCTGTCTCTACATTGTAGCCGTAGCTTTCTTCAAAGCCAAAGACGTAGTTGTAGTCACCGGATTTTTCAAAGTCTGCCATAACAGAGGCAATCCACTTGAATCCAGTAAGGCATTCTGCCAAATGGACACCATGCTGGGCGCAAATCTTGTCTGCGAAGGTGGATGTCACGATGGAACGAATGACAGCTGGGTTTGCAGGCATTTTTCCCAATTCTGTGCGGCTGGTGAGAATGTAGTCACACAAGAGTGCGCCCATTTGGTTTCCTGTAATAAGGACATAGTCCCCGTTTGCATCGGGAACAGCTCCACCAAAGCGGTCTGCATCGGGGTCTGTGGCCATAACTACGTCAGCCCTTTCCTTTTTAGCCAGCTCAAGAGCCATCTTTAATGCCGGAGCTTCCTCTGGATTTGGTTTTTCTACAGTGGAAAAGTTTCCGTCTGGTTCCCGCTGTTCTGGAACAGTAATAACGGTGAGACCTAAATCTCCCAGAACCTTTTCCACGTGCATGGCTCCAGTTCCGTGAAGGGGTGTGTAGACAATTTTTACCTCTCCAGCCTTTTCTTTAATTAGGTCTGGACGGAAAAGTTGGGCCTTTACCATGGACCAGTATTTTTCATCGATTTCCTTGTCAATCATAATCAAAGAACCAGCCTTGATGGCCTCTTCCTTGGAGATGGTCTTTACCTTTGTAACAGCGTTTACCTCGTCAATAATGCCCTGGTCGTGGGGTTCAGTAACCTGCGCTCCATCATTCCAGTAAGCCTTATAACCGTTGTATTGGGGAGGATTGTGGGAAGCTGTAACTACAACTCCTGTATCGCAACCAAGGGTACGGATGGCATAGGATAATTCTGGAGTAGGGCGAAGACTGGTAAACAGATAGGTCTTGAACCCGTTCGCAGCAAAGATGCAGGCTGTGGCCTGGGCAAAAACATCGGAGAAACGGCGTGAATCGTAGGCTACAACGGCGGAAAGCTGGCCTGCCTGTGCCTTTTCCGGGAAGGTTTTAATGAGGTAGTTGGCCAAGCCCTGGGTTGCATTGTTAATGACCCAGGTGTTCATTCTGTTTGTTCCGCCACCAATAACACCTCTCAAGCCACCGGTTCCAAATTCCAAATTCTGGTAAAACCGGTCTTCAAGCTCTGCCTTATTGTCTGCAGCCATTAAATCCTGTACTTCCTTGCAAAAGCCTTCATCCTGTTCCTGAGCAATATAATCTTTTGCTCTCTGGAGAATTTCACTATAGTCCATAATTCCTCCTGATATGGTTAAATTGCTGATTCCTTCCCATTATAGCAATGCAAGAGGTAAAAAACAAGAATAATTCTGTGGACTCTTAGTAATTCAGGACTATTGTCATCATTATTATCCTCGTGATAGAATAAAACCATGGCTAGCGAGGATTATCGTATTCAAGCATATAAAAGGGTGGCTGAGATGACATCTCCTGAAGCTTCTGCAGATGAGCAGGGGTCTTTTTCTCCCAATGTAGCAGCAGATTTAGTGCGTTCTTCAATCAACAATGGTGAGAGTATTCGTGGGATGGTTAATGGGCAGGTTTTTGGCGGAGGTGCCGCTTCTTCCATTGATTCTGTGTCCCTTTCAAAGAATGAAAAAAAGCAAAGGTCAACGGTAGCGGAAAAGTGGAGTATTCAAAACCTTCTTGCAACAGCCCTAGGTAAAGCTGACCCTTCTACTTGGAAAACCTCTTATCAGCAGCCCGGTTCTGGACAAAGAGTCCAGCGGGAGGGTTCTGATTCCCAGTCAAGCTCTTTTTCTGGAAATAATTCTCCCCATGCGGCAGGCTTTGCACCCCAAGGTCTAGGGGGGGCTGTTCCTGCTGGTGGCACAGGGCAAGGTTCTCCAAGACAGGGGGCAGTAGCCTATTCATCCGGTGTTTCTGGAAATAGCAATCGGACTAATGGAAGGAATCCGGCTCAATCCCTTGGCAGTGGACTACCCCCTGCCGCTTCCCAGCCCTTGGGAAACAAGGATGTAATGCGTCACGGTTTGATTAAGGTTCCTGTTGCCCCCCGTGACCCAGATGGCAGGGAAAATATTTACCGGCGGGTGGCAAAATTCCTTCTTCTCATTGGTACTGACGAGGCGGCAAAGGTAATTTCCCACTTGTCTCCTGCCCAAACAGAACAAATTATTCCGGAAATTGCATCTATTCGGCGGGTTGACCCGGACGAGGCTGCCATAATTCTAGAGGAATTCAAGTCCTTGCTGGAAAACGCGCGGCAACAGGGTGGAGTTACCACGGCCAGGAATATTTTGGAAAAGGCCTTTGGACCTGACCGTGCCGAAGAGTTTATCTCTAAGGCTGTACCCTTTCCAGAAGGTGTTCCCTTTGACTACTTGCAGGAAATGGACGGACAGAGGGTGTTTCTCTTGCTAAAGGATGAGCCACCTCCTGTGCAAACCCTGGTTCTTTCCAGACTAAAACCAGCGGTGGCGGCGGAAGTAATCAATCAACTGGAAAACGACCAAAAAAAAGAAGTGATCCGACGTTTGGCAAAGCTCACTCCCATGGATCCAGAGATTCTCCGTCGGGTAGACAGGGCTATGCATGATAAGGTTCTGATGATGAACACCTCCGCCGCAGACTCCATGGATGGAAGGGGAGCCTTGACGGAAATCTTGAAGCGGATGAGCCCAACCGCAGAAAAGGATATTCTCACCTCCTTGGCACAGCAGGATCCTGAATTGAGCAATGATATTCGAGAACGACTCTTTACCATTGACGATATTATTATGGCAGATGACCGGTTCTTGCAGAAAAAGCTTCATGCCATGACCGAAGGAGAAATTGCCCTGTTAATTGCAGGAAAACCAGAATCCTTCCGGCAAAAGATTCTTACCAATGTGTCAAAGAACCGGGGAGATATTATTCTGGAAGAAGAGGTTTTGCGCCGTCCCATGCGTCGTAGGGATTGCGACGAGGTTACTGCTCGGTTCTTTAGTGTCCTTCGTAGGGCTTGGGAGGATGGAAGTCTCATTATCCAAGGGCGCAGCGACGATATCTACGTGTAGTTTTACCGAGTCTTCGAGCCCGCCTATATTCTCTTGACTCCGAGTCTTCGAACCCGCTTATGTCCTCTTGACTCCGAGTCTTCGAGCCCGCTTATGTTCTCTTGACTCCCCGGTCCATATCCTCCCTGCTTATTTGTATCCACAGGGGGCGGCCGTGGGGGCAGTGGGGATCCTCCAAAGCCAGTGTATCCAGAGCCAGTTGTCGGGCTGTATCAGGGTCCAAAATTGTGCCGTCCATTACAGCTTGGCGGCAGGCATTGGTGGCAGCAAGGCTGGCTACCAGCTCTTCCGGGGCAATTCTTTTGTTGAGCAGGTCCTGTTCTAAATCCACCGCTGTTCCCTTCCATTGAATTGGGATTGAATAAAATTCCCAGCGGCCCTCACCACATTCCTTTAATTCGAATCCAGCCCTTTCCAAGCGTTCTTGCAAGCCCCGTAGGTATTCATCCTCTGACTGACTGGAAGTTTCTACCACGTAGGGAATCAAAAGGTTTTGCCGCTGGCCGGCAGCAGCAATGAATTTATTGTATAGAAGCCTTTCGTGGGCGGCGTGTTGGTCGATTAAATAGAGACTGTCTCCCAGCTCCACAACAAGATAAACCCCCTGGGTTGTTCCCAGGTAGCGGAATTTTTTTTCAATATTTTGAATTGCGGCAGAAGCTTTTTCTTGGGAGTGAAATAAAACTTGTGGTTTTGTATAAATTTCTTGCCCTGTCGTTTCTTCAGTTTCTTTGTATTCAGTATGATTTTGACTATTTGTAGTTTCCAAAAATTTTGGCTTTTCTTGATGTATTTTACTTTCTTGGTATTTTTGAGAAAAATCTTGCTGTAAAGCCCCACGTTTGGGAGGCTCTCTTTCTGTGGTGTAGTCTGGCTCAGGGTTGGAAACATGACTTTCTGATGGGGAAAAATCCTGGGCATAGCAGTCATTAAAAAATCTGGTTCGAATGTTTTGCTGCCCCTTGTTGGAAGAGTTTTTTTCAGAATTCCCTTGAAGGCTAGACTTTGAACCAAAAGAACTGTGATTTGAAAAGGGTTGTTGTGACCAAGGACTTTGAGAAAAAATATCATCCTCAAAAATGCTGTCAACAGCCCGGGTTGAAAGCTTGGAAACAGAATAGTTCCTAAAAAAGCCTCTCACCGCCTGACTGATACTTTTATGAATGGGAGAAAGGTCTTTGAAGCGGGCCTCTCGTTTTGCCGGGTGAATGTTAAAGTCCACCAGGGCAGGATTGACTTCTAAAAAAATGGCTGCCACAGGATGGGAGCCGTTTGGAAAATATCCTGTAGCTCCATAATCTATGGCCTGCATTAAACTGTATTCGTTGATTTTTCGCCCATTGACATAGATGTAGATGAGTTTCTTGTCGTTGCGGGCCACGGCCGGCTCTCCAATGATAATGGTGAACTTAAAATCCGTGGCAGCATTGCTATGAATCTCGTAAAAAAGGTCGGGTGACTCCCTGAGACCCAGTGCCTCGGTAAAGCGCTGGGCAAGACTTTGTCCCCTAGGTAAATCCAGTCGTTGTTTTCCGTCAATAAGGAGGCGGAAGGAAATGTCGGTGCGGGGCAGGGCCTTTTCTACAAAGGTTTGCCGGCACATGGTGGTTTCTGCCGCCGGTCGCTTTAGGAAAGTTCTTCTGGCTGGAAAATTTTCGAAAAGGGCCTCTGACTGAACAATGGTTCCTTGGTTTAGGTTGGCGGGAACAATGTGATGGTCTTGGGTAACTGAGGCGGTTAGTCTCCAAGCGCTGGAATTGCCCTTTTCGTCCTGGGTGGCAGAGGTAATTTGAAGACGAGTGACAGCGGCAATGGAAGAAAGGGCCTCTCCCCGGAATCCTAGGGTAGAAAGGTTCATTAAATCTGTTTCCGCTGTAATCTTGCTGGTGGCATGGGGGCGGGCACAGTTTTCCAAGTCCTCCTTGGTCATGCCGATGCCATTGTCCACTACACGAATCTTTTCTATGCCGCCCCCTTCAATTTCTACTTGAATCCAGTCCGCACCTGAGTCCACTGCATTGTCCAGCAATTCCCGCAGAATGGCATTGGGCCTATCGATCACCTCTCCAGCGGCAATCTTTCTTGCAACCTCTGGCGGAAGACTCCTCACTGGACGGCGGAAAACTGAATTTGCTCTTTCAGAAAGGGACTGCTGGCCTGGCATTTATAGCTCTTCTCCTGAGACAGAAAACAAGTCAAGAACCGGAGCCGCTCCTGTTTTATCCTGTGGATTCGGCTGGTTCATAAGAATTTGAATTTTCCCTTCGATTTTGTCCAATTCCTTTTCCATGCCACGAGCAAGGGTAATTCCCTCTTCAAAGTATTTTAAGGCTTCTTCCAGGGTAACATCGTTTCGTTTGATGTCGTTTCCCAGCTGCTCCAATCGTTGTAGTTGCTGCTCAAAGCTTTTCATTTATTTTCCTCCATTGCTATTACCTGTGTTTGGATAATGCCCGCCGCAGGTCGAATTTCAAGCACCTGTCCCACCTTGGTATCCTGAGGATTGCGGATAACCTTACCGGTGGCCTTGTCCGTTACCATGGAGTAGCCTCTGGCTAAAATGGCAGAGGGATTTGCTCCCTCCAGGTCTCGCAGGCTGTTTTCTATGCGACGGCGGGCATCCTTGCACTTTTCTTCCATGGCGGAAAGAATGAGCTCCTTTGCCATGTCAAAACGGGTCAAAAGTGGTTGCTGAATGGTACGAAAACGCAGCTCCATTGAGTCCGGTGTAAATGATTTCACCAAGAGCCGCATCCGTTCCAACCGGGTGGAAATGCTTTCGTAAAAGTCCCGCCTCCAAAATTCCATCTGCTGGCTAACCTCTGAAAGCAGGGGAGTAACCAGTTCTGCGGCGGCAGAAGGGGTTGGGGCTCTCACGTCGGCGGCAAAGTCGGAAAGTGCCCAGTCAATTTCATGGCCTACGGCGGAAACAACCGGTATCTGGGAATTTGCCACTGCCCGAACCACCACCTCCTCGCTAAAGGGCAGAAGGTCTTCCAGAGAACCGCCTCCTCTTCCCACAATCAATACATCTGCCATCCTATAGGCATTGGCAACTTGTATCATATTGGCAATGGCTGGAGCCGCATCAGCACCTTGAACTTGACAGGGAAGCACTGTAACAGAAACCTTTGGATTTCTTCGTCCCATAATTTGAAGAATATCTCGTAGGGCGGCTCCTGTGGGACTTGTAACAACTGCCACTCGCTGGGGAAAGTAGGGAAGATCACGCTTTCTATCCTGGTTAAATAAACCTTCCTCTGCTAGTTTCCGCTTCCGTTCCTCCAGCATCAGCAAAATATTGCCAGTGCCTGCCAGTTCCATGGATTCTATAATGATTTGGTAATTTCCCCGTGGTGCATACACAGAAATTGAGCCCCGAGCCCGAACCAAGGTTCCGTCGGCAGGGGTAAAGTTTAAGCCCCGCATTCTACCCTTGAACATAACAGCAGAGATAAGAGCATTTTCGTCTTTGAGATAAAAATACAGATGACCCGTACTGGCCGGCTTGCAGTTTGAGATTTCTCCCTCTATGGTAATGCGGGAAAATCTACCCTCCAGCAAATCCTTGATGTTGGCGGTAAGTTCTGAAACCGTGAGGACATTTTCAGTGAATGCATCCATGGATTGCAGTATAGCACAGGGAAGATAAAAGTAAAAGGGTCAATGTCCGCAGCTAGCGTTACCCACGGTTTAATCAATGGGTACGGAGTGTCTATGTCATGTGGTGTGGAGTAAATGAAACTACAGTTCTTTCTCCAACTCCAGCACCGTTTCTAGGGGCAAGTCCGTGCAGCGGGCAACCATGGCCGGAGCCAGTCCCTCGGACAGGAGATTCCTCGCCGTCTCCAGCTTGGTCTGGTAGGCTCCACGTTCCAGCCCGATGGAGATGCCTTCTTCTCGACCTTCCTCACGCCCGGTTGCCAG
>JAGBFT010000029.1 GCA_017936345.1 Spirochaetaceae bacterium | reverse complement strand
CGAGCTTCCACCACGTGCTGGGGTTCACCTGACCCACCTGTTCAACGCCATGAACGGAATCGACCACCGCCGCCCAGGACTTGCCATAGTCCCCTTCCTCCAGCAATTTCAGGATGCCACCTATGAGCTTATCGCCGACACCGTCCACGTGAACCAGCTCACCATGGAATTTTTAATCCGCAGCCTGGGCACAGAGCGACTTTGCCTCATCTCGGATGCCATGGCGGCAGCGGGAATGGGACCCGGCGAGTCCGTGTACCTAGGGCGGCAGGTTATCTGTGACGGTAGGGTGAGCCGCTACAAGGAGGGCAACATCCTCATCGGCTCCGCCATGCTGATTCACGACACCGGCCGCCAGCTAGTAGAGGCAGGACTCATCGACGTGGCAGGCTTTTTCCGCATCGCCAGCATCAATCCCGCCCGTGTCCTGGGACTCACCGACCGGGGTGCCATAGAAGTGGGCCGCCGTGCCGACCTGGTGCTGCTGGACAGGGAGCTGGAGGTGCGGGAGGTGTTTGTGGGACAAAGGGACTGACACCATGGAAAAAACCTCTGTGATTGTTGAAGGCGGCGGTGAACAATGTGGAGGAAGCCTTGACACGGGCAGCCTTCCCGACATCATCAACGCCGAGGGAACGGACACGGCAGTTTACCACGTACGCAAATCCTGATATAATGAGGGAAAGCACTTCATCGTGGGGAGGTTCGCTATGAAAGGAAATGTCTTTTTAGGGCTTGCTCTCATCCTGACGGCACTCGTTTTTTCCTGCTCTCCCAAGGCAGAAAATGCATCACAGCAGGAATCACCACAAGACACAATATTATCATCAGAAAAGACAGCTTCTGAAAAGAAAGAATACCAGGCTCAAGTTGTCGTCATCGGTATGGGCGAAGAGTCGCTAAAGGTGGCCGACAGTGCGATTAAGCATGGCTGCCAGTCGGTGATGATACTGGGCAACGGCCAGATGGTAACAGACGACACAATTTCCGCCCATCCTCAACTCACCTTTCTTCCAACAGGATTGGCCCAAAGCATTCTTATGACAACTGACGGAGCCATTAGAGGTGTGAATGGCCTCCACGAAAAACTTCCCATGACAATTCGATGCAACACGGTGATTTTGGCTGACAACCCACAGAAACCTGAAGTAGCATCTATGGTAGCCTTCCTTTCCAAAGATGAAGGCGGCAACCTCCACGTGGACAGCGAAGGCCAGTTGTTACGACAAGCCGCTGTATCTCAAGCTCCCCCAACAAAATGCGGGGTTCCTCTCACCAGCGCTCCAAAAGGGGAGCCCTCGTCAGAGCTGATTCCCGTGACAGGATTTTATGCTCTAGCCCCAGCACTGGGAAACGATGCGCTTACCCCTTCCCCTGACGACCTTGGCAAGCTGATTGCTGCCAAGCAGAATACTGCTGCATCCCCATCAATTTCCCTCAACAATTGACGTTATGGTTACCAGAGGAATTGTGGGACGACTCACAAGACAATTGGCGGAAGGGGAGCATCCCGGTATTGACACCACCTGCTGCATCAATGAAATCCAAAGGAAGAGACCTTGTTCAATTTGTAAGATGAGTTGCCACGTGCAGGCCCTAGACAAAATTGCCCAGCCAGATTTTACTAAATGCGACAACTGTGGCATTTGCATGGCTCATTGCCCAACAAATGCCATTGGAGCCTCCCGCAGTTTTACCCAAAAACTTTTGGAATTGCTGGAAAACAAGGATTCCCAACTCATCCTCAGTTGCCACCAATCAGACAACCCTGGTGACTGCTCACTTTCCTGTCTGGCTGCCTTCCCATGGGAAGTTTTTGCCAGCCTTGCCATTACTGGAAACCAACTTGCTTTTCTTTCCGGGGACTGCCAAAATTGTCATCACCGCCAACAGATGCCTCTCTTTGACAGAAGTCTTTCCCAGTTGGAATCTTTTTTGGGTACAGAAATTTATCTAAAAATCCTTTCCCCAGATAAAACACCCCGCCTCCAAAGCCGCCGGGAAGCCTTCAATACACTTTTTCGCCAGGGTCGACGTTCTGCCACCAGCCTTTTACCGGAAGAATTACGAGGAGCCCAGGATCCAAAACTCTGGAGAAAAATTCTTCTTCACCGCCTTGCCTCGCAAGACTCATCCCAGACACCTGCGTTCAGGGAGGCTTCTTTCCAGCAAAAAATTGTGGCCCACTGGATTGCCCCAATCATAGAACCAGATTGCAGAGCCTGCGGAATTTGCGAAAAAACCTGTCCCAACAAAGCCCTCCAAGTGGTGGCAGCCAACGACAACCATTTTTACATGGCTCACTTTGGCTGGAAATGCCAAGGCTGCGGAATCTGCGCCGCAGTGTGTCCTTGGAAAAACATAAAGGAATTTGGTCTTGTGGCAATGGAAAAGGCAGACAAACCCTTTGTTACCCTTACAGAAGCCAAGCCCTGTATCAAATGCAAGGCTCCCTGTCACAGCAGCCAAAGTCTCTGCATGGAATGCGCCGCAACAAACAGAAGTTAAAGTTAACTTTAATTACTTATTTTATAAATAATTATTTATTTTTCTTGACAACTGGATTTTTCCCTCTTATAATTAGACATACGGTCTGAGATTTAGTTTTCCTTTTTTTGTACCTTTTCTCTAAATTGCAGATTGACATTTGGACTGTGCAGAGGATTTATACCTCTCCCCCGATGTTTCAATATTTTGTATTCTATACATGGGCTAACCTCTCGCTTTTGTATCTGAATCACATCTTTTTTATGTCGAATGCCTTGCAGAACTGTTCTATCAGGGTGCTTTGCGTTTGAAGATACATTTACCTATGAAGGAGTATGAAGATGAAAAAATCGGGAAAACATTTGTCTCTTGTTCCCCCCATTTTTGCTCTGCTTGTTCTCATTTCAATAACGGCTTGTACCGTTAATGAAAAGGGTATTCAAGCAGCAAAAAAGGCCACTGAAGCGACTGTGGAAACCCAGGTTGGTGTAGTTGAAAGCTACACAGGTGTGGTAAACCCCACTTTGGATGCAAACTACTTGCAGTCAGCAGAAGAGGCACAGCGATACGGTGCCGAAATGCAGGACATCATTGAAAATGGACTGGGAGTAGACCGGGTTCTGCAGTCTGGTATCTAATCGAAGAATGCAAAGAGCTTCCATGAACATATCCATTGAAAAAATCCGACAAGAGGCAACTCCTTGGCTTTTGCTCCTGCAAAAGTACTATCAGGGTCATCTGTGCAACTTGGATAACGAAACTTGGGACAAGGTGATTCAGGCACTAAAGGCAGAGCCAACTTCTTCTTTGCCTAAAATCCAGGAGGGTATGAATCTCCTGCTGGGGACTGATTCAAGGACAAGGCAAGACATGAAGTATGACTTCAATCGCCTGTTCATTGGACCAGACAAACTCCAGGCTCCCCCCTATGAATCCTGTTATCTCAACCCAGAAAGAATCCTGATGCAGGCAGAAACTCTACGTGTCCGCTCAAAATACAAGGAAGCGGGTCTGGAAATTTCACACAAAAATGTGGAGCCAGATGACTTTATGGGTTTTGAATTGGAATTCTTGTTGTTCCTAATCAGTAGTGACCAGGAGTCACACCACAGTCTTATTCCACAATTTTTGGAGAACCACCTGTTTGTGTGGTACAAGCCACATTTGGAGGATATCAGAAGCAATTCCCAACATCCAGTTTGCTTGGGTATAGCTTTGATAATGGAAGGAATCATGGAATATTTCAACACTAGTATCAATCAAGTCTAGGAGGATTGAGAATAATGCACGCTGAAATTACGAGAAGAACATTTCTGAAAGGTGCCGCTGCTACAGGTGTGTTGGCGGGCTTGGGAGGAGTTACAGCCTCTTCCTTTGCCACTACATCTGCCGATAGTGGAAGCAAGAACGTAAAGCAGGTATACAACTGCTGTCCGCGCAACTGTTATGACACATGTTCAGTCATCACCACAGTTGAAGATGGTGTCATTAAATTTGTAACCGGAAACCCGGAAAACACCTACACCAACGGTCGTCTCTGTGTCAAAGGTTATACCTACCCACGGCGGGTTTACTCTCCAGACCGTGTAAAGTATCCCATGAAACAAACTGCAAAGGGCAGCGGCAAGTGGGAGCAAATCACTTGGGACGAGGCCTTTGAAATCATCGGCAGGAAAATCATTGATATCCGCAATGAGTACGGCAATACCCTTGGTGTTTGTCTCAACAAGTACAGCGGAAACTTTAATGTATTGACCTATGGTATTGAGGGAATGATGGCTAGTTTTGGTCACACCACCCGCTGTCAGGGAACCCCCTGTTGGCCTGCTGGTATTGACAGCCAAACCTTTGACATGGGAACCATCCTCAACTCTGATCCAGAAAGCTTTGCCCTCTCCAAGATGATTATTGTGTGGGGAGCCAACCCAGCCTGGTGTTCAGTTCATTCCATGCACATTATTCAGAAGGCCAAGGAAAACGGCTGCAAGGTTGTTTTCATTGACCCTGTAATGACAGCTTCAGCCTCCAAGGCAGATGAATTCATCGAGATTAAAACCAGCACCGACGGCGCTCTTGCCCTGGGTATGTGTCGCTACATACTGGACCACAACCTGCAGGACGATGCCTGGCTGGAAGCCAATTCTATTGGTTACAAGGACTTCATTGACTATGTAAACAAGAACATCACCGTGGAGTGGGCAGCAGAAAAAACCGGCATTCCCGCCAAGGTTATTGAGCGCCTGGCCCATGAGTATGCCACCACACAGCCTGCCGCCATTTGGATTGGATACGGAATGCAGCGTCACGCCAATGGTGGAGCAAACGTCCGTGCCATTGATGCCTTGGCAGCCCTCTGTGGTAACGTGGGTAAATTGGGAGCTGGTGCAAACTACGCTCAGTTGGACAGCTGGGGATTTAACTATGCTGCCCAGGTAGACTCACCTGCCAACCCAGACAATGTGGCTTCGGATCGCTTTATCAACATCAACAACTTTGCCGCCGACCTGTTGGACATTAACAACAACACGAAGAATCCCCCCGTCAAGCTATTGTGGGTAGCTTGTCGTAACCCCATGAGCCAGGATCCGGAGGCCGGCCTGGTAGAAAAGGCATACAAGTCTGTGGAACTAGTTGTTACTGTTGACCAGTTCTTCAACAAGTCTGTAGAAATGTCTGACATTGTACTCCCTGCCTGTACAATCTTTGAGACTTGGGGACTCCACGCCAGCTACTGGCATTACTGGATGAACGGAAACGAGCCTGCCATTGAGCAAATGTACGAATCCAAGTGTGACGTGGAAATTGCCATGGGCTTGTCCAAGAAGATGAACTCCATTCAGCCCGATTCCTGTACCTATATCAGCGACCGTACCATGGAGGAGTGGTGTGCACGTGAAATGTCGTCAGCCTTTATGCAAAAATTCGGTTTCAGCGACTGGAAGGAAATCTTCAAGAAGGGAACTGTTAAGGTCAAGGGTTACGATGCAGCCTGGGCAGACGGCAAGTTCCGCACTCCATCTGGAAAGTACGAATTCTACTCACAGCTGGCTGCATCCACTGGCAACCATCTGTTGCCTGTATATCGTGAGGCCCTCCAGAACAACGACCCTGTTTACAATATCCGTGCCATGACTCCTCACTGGAAGTATGGTCTTCATTCTCAGTTCCAGAACCTGGACTGGATGGCAGACCTCCACAATGAGCCCTTTGTGGAAATGAACCCAGTTTTGGCAGCACAAAAGGGTATCCAGGATGGAGATGCAGTAAAGGTTGCCAGCTCCATTGGTCACTTGGTACTAAAGGC
Source organism: Spirochaetaceae bacterium (assembly GCA_017936345.1). Lineage (GTDB taxonomy): Bacteria > Spirochaetota > Spirochaetia > Treponematales > Treponemataceae > Treponema_F. The sequence goes on along the minus strand of JAGBFT010000029.1, from coordinate 11,269 downwards.
AAGAGTTACTGCCAATGTTCCCAAGGACGAAGTTGTTATCTATGAAGCCTGGTACAAGGATAATCCTTTCAATGTAAACTACATTGTCAAGGCAATTCCTGCCGACATGGGTGTTTATGCCACAGGCAAACCCGGTGTTTCCTTCCACGACACCTTTGTAAGCGTGGAAAAGGTATAAGGTCTTGCAAATGAGAAAATCAGTTGATTTCAGGAGGAATGAAAATGAGTAAGCGACTTGGCTTTGTTTCAAATATGGAGCGTTGCGTAGGTTGCAATGCCTGTGTAATAGCTTGTAAATCATACCACGGCCTTGAACCCGACATGAAGCGCCGTAAGGTTCGTGAATTGGATGAAAATCTTGTTGGCAGCCCCGTAAGAGCCTATCTTTCTGCTTCTTGCCAGCACTGTGAGAATCCTGCTTGTATGGAGGCCTGTCCTACCAGTGCCTACAGCAAGAGAGAGGATGGAATTGTCCTTCACAACCGCAAGGTTTGCATTGGTTGCAAGATGTGTCAGTGGGCATGTCCTTACAATGCTCCCACATTCAACAATGTCACAAAAAAAATGGACAAGTGTGATATGTGTCAGGAACGCCTGGACCAGGGTGAATTGCCAATCTGTGTCTCATGCTGCCCTATGGAAGCATTGGAATTGGTAGAAATGGATACATTGGATGAATCAACATTGGTAAAAGATGTGGCTGGTTTCCCACAGGGCAGCATTACAGATGCAAATATCCGCATGAAGCTACCCTTGTCAGTAAAGCAAGTAAGGAGGTAACCCATGGGTGATTTGAGTTTGATTTTGGGAACAGTATTGTCCCAAATTGCTATTGGTACATTTATCACAAGCTTTGTGGCAACCCACCTTCTTAAAAAAGCAGACCCTAAGGATGCCTTCAAGGCCATTGTAACAGCCTTTGTTGTCGGTGTATTAGGAATTGGAGCAATGATTCTCCATCTTGGTCAGCCACTGCATGCTATGCACGCCTTCTTTAACCTTGGTCGCTCCTGGCTTTCCCGTGAAGTTCTCTTCTATGGCGGCTTTTTGGGATGTGCCTTCCTGTACATTTTGTTCTGCAAGCTGAGCAAGGAAGGTCTCCTTAAGCCCATTGGAATTGTTGCGTCGATTTGTGGTGTCTGCGCTGTTTTTGTAACCAGCATGATTTACACCATTCCTTCCATCGTGGCATGGAATAGTGCCAATACTCCCATCTCCTTTGCCCTCACAGCACTGATGATTGGCATTCCTTTGGGAATCTATATTTCCAAGGCAAATGAGCTGGCCCAGGAGGGAGCAAGACTTGTTTCTGCCTTTGCCTTTGTAGCCCTGGCAACAACCCTTGTTCACGTAACCACATTGGCCGCCAGCGTTCCAGCTGGAGCAGGAAGCGCACACCTTTTGATGAGCAATGGCTTGTTCTGGGGACGCCTAGGTCTCTTGGCTGTAGTTTCACTGTTCGCCAGTGTTACTGTTGTCAAGGCTAAGGACAAGACAGCCTATTCAATTAACACACTGGTAATTCTTGCCGCTATTCTTATTGTGGCAGAATTTATTGGCCGCAGCCTGTTCTTTGGAACTATTGTCCGAATGTAACCAATAAATTTGAATGTGCTGGAGTCAACCGTTTTTTTATGGTATACTCTGGCACATTCTTTTTTTTGGGAATGGAGTCAATATGTTTAACATTGGTTTCGGGGAGCTTGTTCTTATACTCTTGATAGGATTTTTAGTTGTAGGTCCCAAGGATTTACCTAAAATTGGCCGAACCTTGGCCAAGGGCTTGCGGGAGTTGCGTAAATTCATGGGGGATTTAAAGGATTCCGTGGATTTAAAGGACGAGGAATCTTATATCAAGGATATTGCCCAAGGTATAGCCGAAACAAAGACTACCATTGAAGAGGCAAACCCCGTTGTCATGGTGAAAAAGGAGTTGGCTTCTCTTAATCCCCTGGGTGATGTACAGGAAGAATTGACAAGCATACAAAAGAGTGTAAACTCATTTCAAAATGATGCAGCAAAGTCCTAGTAAAACTGGGAAACAGGCGGGATTTTCCCGTAATTCGGAGGTAAGTGTATGAGAATTGGAACAACTGAATTGCTTCTTATCTTGGCCTTGGCCATTTTGCTTTTTGGAGGCACTCGTCTGGCAGGATTGGGTAAATCCTTGGGCAAAGGGATAAAAGAATTTCGCCAGGAAATGAAGGGTGAAAATAAAGAGGACAAAACTGAGGCAAAGAAAGATGCCTCTGATTCCAGCGGAACAACCGAGTGAAAAAAAACGGAGTTCCTAAAAAGCTCAAGTCAAAAGACAAGGAACCATATCAGCTTGAAGCAAAACCCCTGTTGGAGCATCTACGGGATTTACGTAGATTGTTGTTTTTTTGTCTCGGTGTAATTCTTGTCGCTTTTCTCATAATCTTTGCCCTCCTGTCCAAGGATTTGGTGCAGTGGATTTCCCAACCCATTGTAGATATGAATATCGACATTATTTACATTGATATATCGGAGGCCTTTACCTCCCAATTAAAACTATCCCTTATTGCAGGTGCGGTGGTAGCCAGTCCCGTTGTTTTTATAGCAATCTGGCTCTTTATCAGACCAGCCCTGTACAAGGAAGAGCGAGTGGTCTTTGGTTTTATGACCATCCTTGCATTGCTTCTCTTTGTAACAGGAGTAGTTTTTGCCTACTTTATGGTATTTCGTCTGGCAGTGAACTTTTTTATCGTTTCCGGTGAAAATATTGCAACTCCCATGGTTTCCCTGGAAAGATATGTCTCCTTTTTGTTTTCCTTCTTGCTGCCCTTTGGCGTGATGTTTGAAACCCCCATTGCAGTCCTTGTTCTTACAAGAATTGGCATTGTAACCCCAAAACTTTTGGGTAAGGCTCGTAAATTCATAATTTTTGCAATCTTTGTCGTTGCGGCAATCCTTACTCCCCCAGATATAATTTCCCAAATAATGTTAGCCCTGCCCCTGCTGGTGCTATTTGAAATAAGCATTCTCCTTTCCCGTCTTGTACGCCCAAGGAAAAAGGAGGAAGAAATCTGACCAACATTTTTCACTGGAAAGGAGCCGATATATACAGGCAATGGCTTGGCTCTCTTGCCATTATTTTTTTACTGTGGGGATGCACCCCTGGTCAAAACAAGACAGCATCAACTTCAGCCAGTTCTAGACAGACTCAAGAGCTGACAAAAATTGCAATTATTCAGTTAAGTCAAAATCAGTCTTTTACGGACATGAAAGAAGGATTTGTTGCTGGTATGAACGAGTTGGGTTATACAGAAGAAACCGTGGAATATGTTCAGTATGACGCTGGTGGTAATATTTCAACCCTGCATACCATCTTGAATTCTGTAGAAGGGAAAGGCTTTGATTTATTGGTAACCTTGGTTACCTCTGTTACCCAGGCAGCTGTCAGCAAGGAATTGTCCACACCCATTGTCTTTATCTCTGTTACCGACCCTGTAGAAGCAGGCATTATGGCTAGTCTCCAGAATCCAGATAGGAATGCCACGGGAACTTGTAATGTTGTTCCCATGGAGGAACTGTTTCAGCTGGCAAAGGAGCTTACTCCAGATATTCGTTCCGTGGGAATCCTCTATGACCCAAGTTTGCCGAATTCTGTAATTACAGTAAACAGGGCAAAGGAATATCTTGGTAAGACAGGTTTTGTAGTAGCTGAATGCACCGTGACCAATTCCTCAGAAATTCAATCTGCCACCCAAACCTTGGTGGGCATCACAGACGCCATCTATTTGCCTATAGACTCTACCATTCTTAGTGCAATTCCCCAGATAATCGACATTGCTTTACAGGCAAAGAAACCAATATATGGCAGTGCACCCTCCATGGTAACATCAGGAGCCTTGGCCAGTGTAAGCGTTAGTGAATGGGAGACTGGACGGCAAACCGCCCAATTGGCTGACAAATACCTCCAAGGCATCCCAATAAATCAAATTCCAGCCCATGTGGTGGATTCTTTTGTACATACGGTGAATCAAGAAACCGCCAAGGCTCTAGGTCTCAGCCTAAGTGCAAACTTAGTAAAAACAGTAGAACTTGTAAACACTGGCAGGGCAAAGTAAATGAGTCTTTTATTTGGAGCCATACAGCAAGGATGTTTTTATGGAATTGTTTCTATGGGAGTATTCTTGAGTTTTCGTATCCTTCGTATTCCAGACTTAACCGCAGACGGAGCTTTTACCCTGGGTGGCTCCATTGGTGCCAGTCTCATTCTCGCAAAACAGCCTCTCTTAGCCCTTCCTGCATCTATTATTGCAGGTTGTTGTGCCGGTTTTGTTACAGCCTTTTTACAGGTGAAAATGCGGGTTTTACCCATTTTAGCTGGAATTCTTACCATGTCTGGACTTTACACTGTAAACCTGGCAGTACAGGGAGGAGTTCCAAACCTTTCTCTGCTTAGAGAAAAAACTATCTTCAGTTTTTTTTCTTTTTTGTCCCGTAAAGAAAGCAAATTCCTTTGGCCCCTTCTGTGCTGCCTTGTGGCAGTCCTTGTTTTAACCTTGTTTTTACACACAGAAAAGGGACTGGAAATTCGTTGTGTTGGCACAAACCCCAACATGGCAAGGGCTCAGGGTATTAATGTGGGACTGGCAAAAACTCTTACCCTTATGCTTTCTAACGGATGCATTGCCTTTGCAGGATGCCTTGCCAGTCAATATCAAGGTTATAGCGACATTAACAGTGGAACCGGCACTCTTTTAATTGGATTGAGCGGGCTTATTCTAGGAGAAACAATTTTTCCCAAGGTCAGATTTTCCCTCAAGCTCCTTGCTGTAGTTGTAGGAGCCATTATTTATCAGCTGGTAATTGCCCTTGTAATACGCTACAGCTTTTTTCCAGCCTACGGCTTCAAGTTGCTTTCAGCCTGTTTAATTGCGGTTTTAATTGGATTTAGCAAGAGAAAGAATGGTGAAAGGGAAAATCTGGAATGATGGTACAGGAATATAGCAAGATGAATCAAGAGCAAAAAAACCTTAACCTTCCATTGTCAATCCAAATGGCGGCTCCCCACACGTGGCCAGCCTCAGTTATACCTGTACTTTTTTCCGGAGCCCTTGTGTACCGCATTACAGGAGAGCTAATTCTTTCAACGTGGATTCCCCTAATTCTCATTAGTATCTTGATGCAAAGTGCCGCCAATATTTTTAACGATTATTTTGACCTTTTGCGGGGAACAGATACAAAAGAAGACTGTGTTGAACCGGAGGATTCTGTTCTTGTGTACAATCGAATCCCTCCAAAACAAGCTCTCATACTGGGAATAGGAACCCTGTTTGTAGCCCTGCTTCTCGCCATTTACCCGGTTATGATGGGAGGCCCCCTGGTTTTAGCCATTGGGGTAATGGGTGGACTTGTTTTATTAGCCTATTCAGCTGGTTCAACTCCCCTGTCCAGTCTTCCTGTAGGAGAACTTGCCTCTGGAATTACCATGGGAGCCTTTATCCCTCTTGCTTGTGTTACAGCCCTTGTCGGGGACTTGTACCTGCCAATTCTAATTGACTCTATTCCCGTCACCTTGGGCATTAGCCTTATGATGATGACAAACAACACCTGTGACATTGAACGTGACTTGCGGGTACACCGCACCACCCTTCCAATTCTATTGGGGCGGCCAACTTCACGAACCATCTATAGATTGCTTTTAGTAAGTTGGATTTTACTGTTGCTGGGATATTTTATCTTTAGGTTCCCAATTTCAGACCCCCAACCCTGGATTGTCCTGTTGGTCTGTGTTTTTCTAGCAGCAGCAAGCCTTGTTTCCCTAAGCCGCCAATTGAAATTCGACCTGAACCCACCCTGCCGCCCCAGAGCCATGAAAAACATAGCCCAGTTGAACGGATTGTTGGGACTCCTGTTCACCCTGTGGCTTGTGCTATAAACTAAAATTCCCAGTCACTCTTATTCTTTAGGCTTCCATCATCTGGACTGTTAAGCCATGAGGCAAGCTTGGAGACACCTTCCAAGGCGGCAATATCCTCACTAGAAGGAATTGCATCTGTATTGGTAGAGCAAACCAGGTTTTCTGACCAGCCCTGGGCATTCAGCATACGAAAAAAGGCTCCCAGATGATGACGAACAGCTCCCCAGTTTCCCTTGCCCCCAGCAGTTAAAATTGCCGCCGCCTTTTTTGGTCGTTGTACCAGCGGCTTTTTTAAAAAGAAGGTTGCCACATGCCAGGGTTGCATTCGACTCATTACCGACAGCATGGAGCCGGGCATTGTTCCAAAATATATGGGAGAAGCAATAACCACGTTGTCAAAGTCGTCATTGTAGATGGTGTCCATTTCATCACGCACCACACAACGAGCCTTTTTCCAGCAGCCCCGGCAATCGGTGCAGGGAGCAATCCTAGAATGAAAAACGGAAAGTTCCACCACTGGTCCCTCTAGCTCTCCCTTTAGTTTTTCCACAAGCATGGCTGTATTTCCCTGGGGACGGGGAGAAGCAAAAATAATCAAGGTTTTTCTAGAAGACTCAAGCCCGGATTTTGGAATCAGAGGAAGGTCCGTGGCCCCCGCCTCAGCAGGAGTGGCATTGTCCAGCATTTCTTTCCCTCCCTTTCCCATGGAGCTCTCCTTTTACAAAGTCCATTATCTGGCAAAAAACTTCCTCTCGATTTTCTTGTGTAAGTCTAAAGCAGCGGCAGTTTTTATGACTTCTTACCTGATTCAAAAAGGAGGAATCCTTGTGTTTTACCACAATTACACCTAGGCGGGGCTGCTGCAACACCTCAAGAACCGCATTACAAAAATCCAAAGAATTTTTTTCCATAATACCCAGTTCATCCATCATTACAAGATGCCCTTCAGGAATTGGCTCCTTTAGTTTAATTGCAAAGTTGTCAAAGACTTCCTTGTTCACCTGCAGCAGCCGATTGTTGCAATATGCCACAAGATGTTTTTCCCCTTCATTTACTCTCTCTTTGAATTCCCCTTCCTGCACCCCATCCTTGGGAGCCTCCCTTACCTGATGTAGGTACACAGGAAAGCCTCCCATCTCCTTGGAAAAAGCAGCTCCTTTTTTTGTAAAAAACCCCCACACGGGCAAGGACAATTCTTTTGCCACCCTATTTACAAGAGAACTTTTTCCCACTCCCTGTTCACCTACAATCACTGCGTACATAGTCTTCAAAGTCTCCCTAACTAGAAAAAGGCCCTTTGAGTGAGGTTTTCATACTCACTATCTGTAAGTTCATGTCCATAAAACAGTTGATAGAACCTACAAATCTCTGTTTTTACAGCATAATCACAATATTGCGGGTACAAGATTGCAGGAAGCCAAATCATTGCCAAATACCGCTGCACAGAAGGGGGCAATCCCATCCAGTTGTGGGGAACAGCAGGAACCTCTACATAACGACCAGATGCAACACCAGAGATGCTATTCCAAGCACCCTTATTTTTTACTTCGTGATAAATACTTCCGGCATCAAAGATTACAAAATCTGGATTCCACAGGGCAATTTGCTCCATGCTAACCTCGTTACCTGTTCCCTTTGCCAGAGGATTATCTACCACCGCCACATTTTCTGTAAGCATATCCAGCAATTCTGAATGATAAGAATTAGCCGCTATAACATTGAGCCCTTCTTCACCCAAAACATAGAGGGAACGCACCTTTTTATCCCCCACTTTTTCCATAATTTTTAGGGTTCTTGCGTAAGTTTCCTCACAAAAACAGGCTAATTCTTCTCCACGTTCCTGCCGACCAAGAAATTTCCCCAGAATACGATAGGTTTCTGCCATGGATTTAATTGAAGCAGAGAAAAAAACGGAAGGAATCCCCGTCTGGTTCTGCAGGGTATCCAAATCCTCTACCGTAGATTTATTTTCCTGTCCAATATCAATAATGCAATCAGGAGCAGCAAAGGCTAATCCCTCCACATTCAAGGAGGCAGAACCATACAATTTACCCAAATAAGGTAATTCAAACTGGTAGTTCGGAATAAATCCCCTCGCCTCCTCCTTCCATGGGTCAGCAAGCCCCACAAACAATTCAGGAGCTATGGAATAGAGAATAATTTGAGCCAAGGGACCTGCAGGTAAAATCTTCTTTATTTCCTTTGGAACCTGAACCTGCCGTCCCACATGATCGGTAAATAGATAGCTTCCCCCAGCTTCCACTCCAGCCCCTTCTCCTGCAGCAGATTTTTCTGCAGTAAATTCCAGTTGAGGTTCCACAGTCTCACCCATTTCTTTCCTCTTGCTACAAGAAAGACAGGAAAGAACAAGACAAACGCACAATACACAAACCAAAATCTTCCTTATCATCCTAGCCATCATTCTTTTTCTCCAGCTGTTTTGTAGGAACACAAACCCTCACCTCTCCTAAATTACACACCTTTACATCCACCCCATACAGGGAGGAAACAAGCTCAGAAACATACACTTCTCTTGGCTCACCACAGGCCAAAACCCTTCCTCCCTGAAGTGCAAGGATATGAGTGGAATACAGGAAGGCCTGATCCGGGTCGTGGGTAGACTGCACCACACAGTATCCATCCTGAACCAAGTTTCGCAAGGTTTCCATTACACGGATTCGATTACCAAAATCCAGATTGGCGCAAGGCTCATCCAGGATTAAAACCTTGGCCTGCTGGGCAATTCCCCGTGCAATTAAAGCCAGTTGACGCTCGCCACCACTGATAGAGCTATACCCCCTATCACGCAAATGGGTAATTCCAAGGAGTTCCAAGGCAGAATCCACCAGTCTTTGCTGAGCCTGTCCTGGCATGGAAAACTTTCCCATTTGGGCGGTTGTTCCCATGAACACCATGTCCTGCACGCTAAAATTGAACACGGGGTTATGAGACTGGGGTATATATGCAATGTGGCGAGCCAACTGTGCTGAGGTAAATGACTGGATGGATTCTCCGTCCAGAAGTATGCTTCCAGAACTAGGCTGCAATAAGCCCAAAAGACAGCGAAACAGGGTACTTTTTCCAACTCCATTGGGACCCAAAACGGACAAAAATTCCCCATTACCGGTAGAAAAGCTAATGTCTCGCAATACCTCACGATGATTATAAGAAAAGCAGAGGTTTTTAACGGTAATCAATGACGTTCCCCCTCTCCTAAAATCAAGTACATAAAAAAAGGTATTCCAATAAATGAAGTTAATATTCCAATGGGTATTTCTGTAGTCAAAAGATTGCGAGACATGGAGTCCACCACCAGCAAGAATATTCCACCCATTACCATGGCGGTGGGCAAGAGATAACGATAATTATTACCCACCAGACGGCGGCTCAAATGGGGAATTACCAATCCCACCCAACCAATTACACCACTCACCGCCACGCTGGCAGCAGTAATCAAGGTGGCACAAACAATCACCACAGAACGGAGATGCGGCACATTTATCCCCATGGTTTTTGCCTCATCTTCTCCCAGAGTAAGAAGATTTATCCGCCACCGCAACAAAATCAAAGGAATTAGCCCCAATGTCATGGGGACTAGGGCAAAAACAACATCGGAGGGCTTGGAGCCATTCAAACTCCCCATAAGCCAATAGGTAATAGCGGGAAGCTGGTCCTCTGGGTCTGCCACCATTTTAATAAAAGAAGTGCCGGAAGAAGCCAGGGAACCCACCATAATACCAGCTAAAATCAAGCCCAAATACCGTTTGCCCCTGGTCCTAGTTCCCATATACATTACCAGTACCACAGAAAGTATGCTAAACCCAAAGGCAAAAACCACAATCATGGTTTTTCCCAAATCGAATAAAATAGCTAAAGCCGCTCCAAAGGCTGCCCCGGAAGAGGCTCCCAGAATATCAGGTGCCGCCATGGGATTTTGAAACACCCCTTGATAAGCTGCCCCCGCTACAGAAAGACTACAACCTACAAGACAGGCTAAAATAATTCTAGGAAGACGGTGTTGAAGCAAAAGGGATTCTTGGACTGGAGTCCAAAATGGTTCTATGGGAAATATCTTTGAAAAAAGAATACCAAGCAGTTCCCCTATCTGAATGGGATACCGACCGATAGATACGGAAAGGAGAATTGAACCAATCAGCACCGCCAATAAGAGAAAAAAAACAGTTGTTGGGGATAATTGTTTTTTCATACCCAAGGTTGCTCCAAACAGACAAGTCTACGAAAAAAACACAGAGAGACCAAGCCTACAAGCACCCCTAGGGGTAAAGACGAGTATCAAGCGTTTCCTTCTCACAGTGGAAGGCGGTGCCGTTTCCAGCACAACCCCGTGACCTCCAGGGGTCAGGCCCTAGTTCATGGCACAAGGCTTTAGAAACTACGGGCACGGAAATCTGTCTAAAGAGCAGGATACCACCTACATTCTCACTTGTCAAGTTTAATTTTGGGAATTATATTTTACAGACAAATTACTTTTCTACAAGGTTAAAATCCTATATACTTGATTCCATGAAATCCCCTGAAGTCACCGCCGTAATTTTAGCTGGAGGAAAAAGCAGCCGGTTTGGAGCTGACAAAACCCTGTTACCATGGGGAAATAGCCTTATAATCCATCATCTGGTAGAAGAATGCAAAAAAATTGCCCAAGAGGTTCTCATAATTAGCAACCAACAGAATAAATTTGCCATAGACGGAGTTAGGGAGATTTCTGATTTTTTTAAGGAGAAGGGGCCTCTGGGTGGCTTCCATGCAGGACTTCAAGAAGCACAGTACGACACAGTTTTTTTTACTGCCTGCGACATGCCCCTTTTTAATATAGATTTGGCACAAAAACTCCTGGGTAAAATCAAGGATGGAGTTCAGGGGGCTCTACCCATTCACAGCGGCAAAACAGAGCCTCTTTTTTCTGTCCTTTACCGCCCCGTAGCCCTTCCTGCAGCCCAAATCCTGTTGGAACAGGACAAGCGAAGGCTCATGGATTTTTTCAAGCAGCTAAACACCATCTATGTGGAATGTCCCGATGCCAACTTTCAGTTCAACCTAAACCATCAGGAAGACTACCTCTCCTTTTTAACAAGCAATCAAAAACAGTGTAATTGAAAAGTATTCGAAACTTTGTTCAACCAAAGCCATGTCCACTTTATAGCCCCTCCCCATTTATATTAATTTACATCCTTGCAAATTAAATCCATTTTTTAGAACCAAAATACTCCAACGCCTTGCGGTCCGCTTTAGGCGGACCGGCGGTTCCGTAATTTTGGTTCTAGCCCGTAGGGCTTTTTAAAATTTTATTTAGAACTGGACTCGCAGGTGGCGTGAGCCACCTGTACAATAACTTCCGCTAGAGCCAGCCAACCTTAGTTG
>JAGBFT010000028.1 GCA_017936345.1 Spirochaetaceae bacterium | reverse complement strand
TTTGCTGGCGGCTGGTACCGATGGAGCGATTCACAGCTATGTGGAGAAGAAGGTTGAGGCTGTTTCCCATAACAAGAAGTTGTTTTCCAATTTCTTTCACCATAGATAGGGAGGAATGCCTCTTGGCGGAATCCAAAGGGGTGAACAAAGTCTCAAAATTCATTGAAAAATTAATTTTTCGTATTTTTTTTCGTAAAATCTTGCTTTTTTTATAGGAATTCACATACTTCTAAGGTATGTTTACGAGAAAGACAAAGATTGTATGCTCCATGGGGCCGGCCACGGCCAATGACGAGGTTGTGGAGCAGTTGTTGGTGGCAGGCATGAATATAGCCCGCTTTAATTTTTCCCATGGAACCCATCAGTCCCATCAAGAGGCAATGGAGAGGGTTCGTCGAGCTGCAAAAAAGGTGGGAAAGCCCGTGGCCTTGCTGCTGGATACCAAGGGGCCGGAAATCAGGACGGGGGACACTGTTGACGGTGGAACCGTGACCATCAAGGCTGGTGACAAGGTTATTGTTACCAGCGATGGTCAAAAAACACAGGCTCCAGGGAAAATGGAAGGTGGAGGGCAGGGAACAGAAAAGCCAGCCCTTCTTTCCGTCTCATGGAAGGAGCTGCCCAAAAGAGCAGTCGCAGGGGTGAGAATCCTCATTGCAGACGGGCTCTTGGAACTGGAGGTAATTGAAAGTGATGGCAACAAGGTAACTTGTGTTGCCAAGAATACAGGAACTATCGGAAGTAAAAAAAATGTAAATCTGGTGGGACTGCATGCCATGCTTCCCATTTTGGGAGAGCAGGACAAGGCGGACATTGCCTTTGGTGTTCAGCAGGAGGTGGATTTTATTGCCGCCAGCTTTGTAAGCTTTGCTTCTGAGATTTATGAGATACGCCGCTACCTGGATTCCCTTCATAGCAAGGCAAAGATTATTGCCAAGATTGAAAATGAGGAGGGAGTGGCAAACATAGAAGAAATTGCCGAGGCTGCTGATGGAATTATGATTGCCCGGGGTGATTTGGGGGTTCAGCTGCCTACGGAAAAGATTCCCTTGGTGCAAAAACATATCATTGGCATTTGCCGCCAGATGGGAAAGCCGGTTATTACTGCCACCCAGATGCTGGAATCCATGGTGGTAAATCCCCGGCCAACCCGGGCAGAATTGACTGATGTGGCAAATGCCATCTTTGACGGAACGGATGCCGTCATGCTTTCCGGTGAGACAGCAAACGGTGCCTACCCTGTGGCTGCGGTGGAAACCATGGCCAAAATTGCCCTTTCGGTGGAAGATTCCCCGGAGTTTTGCCAGAAAATGCGGGTTGCAGATACATCCTCCAGCTTTTTGCCTAGTGGCAACATCGGCATGATTATGGCTCGCAATGCCTATACTACCGCCAGGGACGTAAAGGCCATGGTAATTATCACTCCCACCCTTTCTGGCCACACTTCCCGTATGATCAGCAAGTTCCGTCCAGAGCAATCCATTATCGCTGTAACCCCTGACCCAGTGGTGGCAAGGCAATTGCTCCTGTTTTGGGGTGTGGTTCCCTTGCACACGCAAATGGCCAGCGAATCAGATGAAATGATTCAAAATGCCATCAAGGTAGCCTTGGATGCGGGTGTGGTCAATATTTCAGACAGGGCAGTGCTGGCTGCAGGAATTCCCCTCTTTAGCTCCCTGATGCTTAATACGGTGAAAGTATTGCTGGTGGGAAATGTTTTGGCCCGGGGCAACGGTGGAGGAAGCTCCAGTCAGGAAAAAACTAAAACCACAGGACGCATCATTCGCTCTAAAAATGCCCTGGATGCCCTGGCCCAGCTTCAGCAGCAAAACGGAGGAATTATTGTTTGTCCTACTATCACCCAGGATTACATTCCCCTGCTGCGCCTTGTAGATGGAGTGATTGCAGAAAATGGCTCCGAAGTGAGCGACGCAATGCTGGCTCTGGTAAATCCCAATCTGGTATGGCTCACCAATGTGTCTGGAGCCACCACCAATCTGGAATCCGGTCTTATGGTCACCATTGACGGAAGCCAGCTGCTGGTGTATGAGGGAATCATATAGTAAGAACAAGGCCATCGTAGGCTGGCTCACAGTGAAAACCACAGGCCCTGGAATCCGAGGAAATTCCGTTCTTCAGATATTCCTGGGCTTGGGTGTGAGTCATGTCGTGGCATAGATGGGTGAGCCAGCTCTGCCTTGCTCCAATTTGCATTGCCATGGCCAGTGCCTCAGAAAAAGCAAAGTGGGTGGAGTGGGGGGCCACCCGCAATCCATCAATGACGAGATGTTGCAGACTTGATTTAAATCCTTTCAAAAGCTCCAGGCTTGCATCAGGAATTTGGTTGCAATCTGTGAGATAGGCAATTCCAATTTCACCTTCCATCCTATAGTTTTTAAAAATCAGCCAACCGGAGGTTTCCAAGTGCCCATGAAGGAGGGGAACTGGAATAATGGAGAGCCCCCCAATCACCAGGGGATTGTCCTCATGGTAAATCTTGCAGTCTATGGTTTTTAACTTGGGCTTTCCCCCACCTTCTGCCACTGGCACAAAGATATAGGAAAACCTCTGGTGTACATCCTGCAAAGTCCACTTGTTCCCGTAGACAGGAAGCCCCTCACCCTTGGTTTCAGGATAAACCCGCACCTTTCCTGCAGAAGAAGGGGCATGGGAAGCAGTGTGGGAAAAGATGCGAATGTCATCCAAGCCGTTGAGATGATCGGCATGACCATGAGTCAGAAGAAGGGCATCAAGGCGATTTATACTAGATTTTAGAGCCTGGCTACGGAAGTCCGGCCCCATGTCAATTAGAATTGAAGTAGATGGGGAACAGACATCACCTTCGGTAATCCACACACTGGAACGAAATCGTTTATCCCTGCTATCAGAGGAACGACAGCAGTCGCAATTACATCCAATTACCGGAATGCCGTGACTGGTTCCCGTTCCAAGAAATTCAAAGCGCATTCCACAAGGATAAATTTACCCGGAACTTTAGTCAAGGAGGTATGATAGATGAAGCGTCTAGTGATTGTTGGAGGAGGACCGGCAGGAGTAGCCGCAGCAAAAAAGGCCCGCAGTCTCTGTTCTCCAGAGGAATTGGCCATAACCATTGTCACCGGGGAAAAACCTCCTTGTTATTTTCGTCCTCGTCTTACGGAGTTGTTGGCGGGGGACATCCGAGAAGAGGACATGGTTTTTCCAACGGACAACTATTTTCAAGGCCGTCAAATTGACCTTATGTATCCTGTTCAGGTAACAAGAATTGATTCCGCTGAAAAGAATATTTATTTTACAGGCTCATCTTTCCCGAAAGAATCCCTTGCCTACGATGCCTTGATTTTGGCAACTGGCTCAAGGGCATTTGCCCCTGTAATTCCTGATGCACATAGTCCCGCAGCGGGAACAGTATTTTCTCTCAGAACCATGGCAGATGTACAAGAAATCCGCCAGCACCTGACCATGAACAGAAAAAAGGCTGCCATCCTTGGCGGTGGACTTTTGGGGCTGGAGCTTGCGCGCGCTCTTAAATCCACAGGTGTGGGTGAAGTGCACGTGCTGGAGGCTTCTGGCTACCTTTTGAACCGTCAGCTGAATAGAACCGCCTCGGAAATGCTGAGAATGTATTTGGAAAAGCAGGAGGGGCTAAGGATTCACACCGGCGCTCAGGTGGAGACCAAGGATTTGAAGAGTCGGACACTGGAGGAGGTTTTACGGCCCATATGTGGAGATGGGGTTGGAACATTGCTTTATGCCATGGGTGTTAGAAGTCAGTTCCAGCTAGCCCAAGAGGCGGGGCTAACCTGCAGCAAGGGTATTGTGGTTGATGAGACCATGGCTACCAGCGGTCAATGCATTTATGCTGCGGGGGATTGCGCCGAATTCCAGGGACTGAGCTGGGGAATCGTTCCTGCCGCCCTGGAACAAGGGGAAAAGGCAGCTGAATTCGCCTGTTGGAGCCTTTTCCCCCACAAGCCAAAGCCCTCTCCCTACAGGCAAACCATTCCCCATACTGCCATCACCATAGGTAGACGGAAGGTCATTTCTGTGGGAAAGGCTGTTTTGACTGCTGAGGAAGAAAATTCCGGCAATTGGAAAAATCACGAAGTCCTCCCCTCCGGCAAACGGGGAAAAGGCGTACTGGAAGAGGTATACGTCAATTTTGTAGAGGATTGTGCTACAGGCTTGGTTGCAGGAGGTCTTGCTTATGGTCTTCCAGAGGAATGTGACCCATGGTTTTCAAGGATAAGACACCTGGAGGGCAAAGTCTGGCAGCAAGAAAGGGGACAATTGGACAAACAGTTTTCCTAAAGCCATAGGAATTGTTTTTGAAATTTGATGGATAGGAGATACGTATGATTAAGTTAGACTTTAGAAAACCTGCTTTTCAAC
Source organism: Spirochaetaceae bacterium (assembly GCA_017936345.1). GTDB lineage: Bacteria > Spirochaetota > Spirochaetia > Treponematales > Treponemataceae > Treponema_F. The sequence continues at coordinate 11,015 of JAGBFT010000028.1, read as the reverse complement.
AAGGCATAAATTGTCTGTTTGGTCTTGCGGCAGGCTTTTATTCTTGGATTATGATGGGCATAGCCTATGAAATACTTCCCGGCATAGTTTTTGGCTCCATTGCCATTGCCACTTCTGTTATCCTGGTAAATGCCCAGCAGGAAATCAGCACATTGGCTTCTTTGAGTCTCATTCCACTTGGCCTCATCTTGATGGTATATGGAATGAACTCCTGGCCCTATTTATCCTTTGCAGAAAGACTTACAGAATCCCTACTGTCCGTGTTCTATGCAGGATACTTTATCTTTGGGGTGATTCACGGACTGTTGTTTATAGGCGAGTTGATAAAGGGCGACACCCCATGAGACTCACCAAAAAACACGCCCCGACCCTGCGGGAGCAGAGCCGGGACGCAAAACAAAAAGGAGGGAAAAGAATCGCCTTATTTTTTCCAGGTGGCGGACAGGCGGATGTTGCCGTTAAGTACATCAATCCAGCTTTTGGGAGCCTGTAATGTCACTCCCAGCTGAACAGAGAACTCTTGGATAGGGGTGAATGTCATGCCGAATCCGAGATTTGAAAGAGATGGTGCATTGAAGGCATGGGATGAGCTTGTTGTCTTTGGCTTTCCGGTTGCAACGTCCTCGTCGTAGTTCTCAGTTTGGCTATACAAATATGTTGCTGGATCAAAGCTAAGACCTGCGTTCATGCTGAGCTTTTCGTTCAGCTGGTAGGTTCCGGCAAGGTACAGGCGGGGAAGAACCACAATGTCTGTTTGCTCCATGGTTTGGCTTGGCTCCTGGTTGCCGGCAACCCTCTGTGTACCTCCGCTTATCCACTTGTCGATGGAAGTCTGGATGTAGGCACGGGCTGCCAGAGTGAGTTTGTCCATAAACACCTTGCGCCCTGTGGTGTGAAGGGTTATGGTATTCTTTATCCTTTCGTCCGTGCGGTAGATATGTTCATCTGCTGTCTGGTCTGGGTTTACCTTCTGGTACAATTTTTCCGGCATAAAGCCATACTCAAAACCGTAGGTAAGCTGCCCTGACCATGCGAACTTTTCCGTGGGGAAGGTCACGCCAATTCCCAGCTCTCCAGAGGGAATGTACGCCTTGTGGGAACGGATTTCTTCTGGAAGGTCAGTGGAGTAGAAGGAGCCTGCTACAGTGGCGTATGTTCTCCATGCGTCCGCAATGGTAAAGCCAAAATTGACTGTTGGGGTGATTGCCCAGCCATTGGAAAACGCCAGGCTTGTTCCTGCCATAATTGAGGGGCGTATGGACATGGTCCGCTCGTCTTTGGTTTGCTTTGACTCCTCTTCTGCATCCTCCCGGGTTCCAGAGACGTTGACTCCAGCCCGTAGTCCAAGGTTCAAGTCACCAAGGGGAAGACCAACCAGCACATAGGCAGTGTGGTCGTTGATTTTCTTTGAGGTTTTTGACCTTGTGTTTGCAGTCTCGTCCGTAGTGGTGGTAAAATAACTGGCACTGCCCAGTGAACCTGTGTATGCCACTCCAACCCGGACAGGACCGGTCTCAAAGATTCCGCCAGTGTTCACTACATTGGCGTTAAATGAGGTACCTGGCAGTCCATTGAACAAACCCTCGCTGACATAGCCGTAGGAAGCCCCCACCAGCACATTGCTGAAATCTATTCCGCTCCAGCCAGTGACGCTGACCACATTGTCCAAGTCGCTGGAAAACAGTCCCACGGTGGAGTCCTTTAGTGGAGTGGCTGGCTGGGCGATGACACTAACCATCGAGCAGATAAATATAATTGTAAAAAGTATCTTCTTCATGTTCTATAAATCTCCATAAAAATCAGGTAGACAAGGATGGAATGTTCCATCCTTGTCGCAAAAAATCATCATTACTTTGTTGAAAGCCTTTTGATGACCTCGGAGGCATCTATCATGATGAACCTCATTCCATCCAGATTGTTGTTGGTCTTGTCAAAGCACTCGTACAAGATTCCGATGACCTCATCGTCCACCATCACCATGTCGGTGTAACCAAAGTACCGCTGTCCCATCTTGCGAATCTGTACGTAGTAGCGGTTGCTACTCAATGGGGAATTATTGATAGCACCTGCACTTTCGGACTCATCTGCGGCAAAACTGACGGTGACTTGGTTACGTCCTATGTTTGAGAAATCTGTTGCGTTGTTGGCACCTCCTGCTTTGGGACTGGCGAAGGCAACCACTCCCTTTTTGCTGCCATCTCCGTCGGCAACCTTGAGGATGGAGGTCTGGCTAGCACCGCGGTTACCTCCACCCCATGGGTCACCATTTACGGTGTACCAGCCATTATCTCTATACCGTCTCATGTGGATTGAACCGCCATCGCTTTTGCCCAGTGCTAAGATGGTGCCATCATCCATCTGGCATATCTGCCACTCGCCAACAGCAGAATTTGGGATTTGCAGGCTTCCTCTATTGCTCCAACTACTTGGGTCTCCCGTTCCATAGGCAATGTAGGCTGCGAAGGTACTCTTTCCTCCCTGCATGGGAACAGCTGTCATACCGGCTTTCATAGGTGTTCCTGGTACGTCCTTGGTCAGCACAATTCCATGACCAGGACAGGGTAGGTTCGCATAACCATCACTATCGCCAGGATTGGTCAGGCTGCCATCCATGGTGTTCCATAGGTAGGCATAGGTTTTGCGGTTTTGGGAAATGTCTGTGCTTTCCACCCAAGTCTCCCCATAGTCACTGGACTTAAATATGCGGGTAGTGGATTCCTGGCCATTATACCTTCCACCAGATATTGCTGAACCTCCAACTCCTCCTACGTAGACATCGGTGCCTACTGTCCACAGAGCTGGATCTCCGATGTCTGTCTTGCGGGTCATGGGATTTGATTGCCCTGTTTCGCTCCAGGTGTTGTTTACGTCAATCACCTTCTTTGTCCATGTGGCACCGGCATCATCAGAATACATCACAAGAAAGTCAGAGGCACCAAAGTCTGTTCCGCAGTCTCCGTTGCCATCCTCCCTTCCTCGGTACCGCATATCCATGGCGGCAAAGATACGTCTTCCAACACCGGGGACTTGAATGCTGGTCATGGCGGGGATACGGAAGGAGCCTCCCTTGCCGTCATTATTTTTAGAGCCGGTCTGCTCTCCGCCCTCATCCCCTGTTGTAACCGTAAAGCTGCCTCTTTCTGGACTCTGTTTAGAGCCATCCCCAAATTTAAATACATCAGTAAATACAGGATCACTGATGGGGCGCTTCACCAGCTGCTGGGAGTAGATTTTTTCCGCCCAGCTAGGCTTTTCCTGTCCCACGTCGTCGTTTTCTGCCGCCGTATAGCTGGTGTGCTGCACCGTCAGGTAGGCCGGGTACACGGGGTAGCCTGCGGCGTTTACAAAGGTGGCGTTGGCTTGGATTTCTTTTGATTCTTCAAAAGTTGCAGGAAGGGTTATGGCCTGACCACTATCATTCACCCATCCCTTGAAGGTGAAGTTGGCGGGAGTTTCAGGAGTTTGGGGGATACCTGTTGGTGTACCATAATCTCCCACATATTCAGACTTAAAGCTCTCTCCACTTGTTCCTGCTCCCGTCCATTCTACGGTAATGGTCACAGTGCTGGGGAAAATTTTGCCTTGGAGACCTGGATTATTGTTCAGACAATCTTCCAAACTTCCTTCAGGCACAAGTATTTTAGTTCCTTCTGGAATTGCATCTGTTTCTATAGTGATTTGACTTGCATCATCTCTTATAATCAGACTTGTCAGTCCGCTGTTTGCAAAGGCACTGCTTCCAATGGAGGTGACGGTGCCGGGAAGAACTAGGGAAGTCAAGCCTGCGGCATCCTGAAATGCACCACTATCGATGGAAGTAAATTCATCTGCCTGTGACAAGTCCAACTCAACCTTTCCCTTGGTGGCGGCAAGCGCTGTCTTGAGCTTCTCAAAATCAACTGCACCTTCAATCTCAATCTTTACAGACTCACCATCCTCCAATTCCTCAATGGCCTGTGCCGCTTCGGTGCTGTCAAGGACACGCACAGGCAGTGCCCAGGTGGCATAGAGGATGGTGTCGGCATCCAGTACAAGTTCATCACCCTCATAGTAGTCTGCTCCGCTTCCGTCCGGCTGGGTGTTCCAGCCCGTGCCCACGCCACCGGCATCCGTGGCAAGCCCGCCAGCCGCAGCCACAACTACCTTGGCACCTTTCATATAGACCTTTGTCCCGGGCAGGGTTCCACTGGAAAGGCTGTGACCCTCTGGCAGGTTTGCGTCGTAGCTTAATGTGCGGGTCTCAATACTGTTGTTGTGGGGGCATCCTGCAAGCAGCAGGATCAGCAGCAGGGGTAGGGCCACCTTTAGGATGGTGGCGGCAACATCCCCCTCAGCCCGCTTTAAAACATAGGGGGGGGGGTATTTGACGGTGCGGTTCTCAGGACTGTTTCAGCCCTGAAATTTGAATGATTCAAATGCAATCGGCTCATCAAAACCTCCAAGGAAATGTTTCTTGTATACCAGAAGTGGTATACAAGAGTATTTTCACACGGAATCTCTAATTTGTCAAACATTTTTTTGCAATTTTGTCGTTTTTTTTAAATTGAACCGTGGTTTGTCCCTCATCTTTCTCCCTTTGCATAGTTTTTTCCCATGGTGTATACTGTTGTCACTATGAGTTGTTGGGGATTGCGGATGTCTGCTTAGGCAGGAGGAGTTCCCCGCAGGAGGTTGCATGCTTTCAGATATCGAGATTGCCCAGCAGAATGTGATGGAGCCGGTGACAGAGATTGCCTGCAGGCTTGGTCTTGTCTCCAAGGATTTGGACTTGTACGGCAGCTACAAGGCCAAGCTAACTCTCAGTACCCTCAAGTCATTGCAGCAAAAGGCCGCCGTCAACCCGGCAAGGCTGGTGCTGGTGACTGCCATCACTCCCACTTCTGCGGGCGAAGGAAAGTCTACTGTTTCTGTGGGCCTGGCAGACAGCCTCAACAGCATCGGCAAGAGGACGGTACTTGCCCTGCGGGAGCCATCCCTTGGTCCCTGCTTTGGGGTGAAGGGTGGAGCCTGCGGCGGCGGCCATGCCCAGATTGTCCCCATGGAGGACATCAACCTCCATTTTACCGGCGACATCCACGCTGTGTCCATCACCACGAACCTCATCGCCTCTCTCATCGACAACCACATCCATCAGGGAAATGAGCTGGGAATCGACCCCCGCACCATCAGCTGGAGACGCTGCCTTGACCTGAACGACCGGGAGCTGCGAAAGGTGGTGGTGGGGCTTGGCGGCACTCCCAATGGAATTCCCAGGGAGGACGGCTTTACCATCGCCGTTGCCAGCGAGATTATGGCCATCCTCTGCCTTTCCCGCTCAATCGCTGAGCTGAAGGAAAGGCTGGGAAATGTAATTATTGCCAGCACCTATGGGGGACGTATGGTTCAGCTGAGAGAACTGGGTGGAGTGGGAGCCTGTGCCGCCCTGATGAAGGATGCCATCCGCCCCAACCTAGTGCAGACCTTGGAAAAAAATCCCGCCTTTGTCCACGGCGGTCCCTTTGCCAACATCGCCCACGGCTGCAACAGTCTCAATGCCACCCTCAGTGCCCTTGCCTTGGGGGACTATGTTGTTACGGAGGCAGGCTTTGCCGCGGACTTGGGAGCGGAGAAGTTCCTTGATATCAAGTGCCGCATCGGTGGACTGAAGCCCAGTGCCGTGGTGGTGGTGGCCACCATCCGCGCACTGAAGATGCATGGTGGAGTGGAAAAGGCAGGCCTTTCCCAGCCAAATGTAAAGGCCGTGGAGCTGGGCTTTGCCAACCTGAGGCTGCATCTGGAGAACCTGGCGAAATTCGGATTGCCCACGGTGGTGGCGGTGAACCAGTTTGTCAGCGACACCCAGGAGGAGATTGCCTGTCTCCAAAGTCTCTGTCAAGGGGCTGGAGCAAGGGCAATCCTCTGCCAGGTGTGGGAGAAGGGAAGCCAGGGGGGGCAGGAGCTGGCACGGGCGGTGGCACAGATGTGCGATGACCAGGCCAGTGGCCAGGGCTTCCGCTTCCTCTATCCCAGTGAGCTGCCCTTGGCAGAAAAGATTGGGGTGCTGGCCCGGGAAATCTACCGTGCCGGGGATGTGGAAATTAGTCCTGTCGCCTTGAAGAAAATTCGGCGTTATGAGCAGGCTGGCTACGGCAACCTGCCGGTGTGCATGGCAAAGACTCAGAACTCCATCTCCCACAATCCCTCGTGGTCGGGAGCGCCTTGTGGCTACACCTTCCCGGTGCGGGACGTTCAGCTCTATGCAGGGGCTGGCTTTGTGGTTGCCCTGGCTGGTGACATTATGACCATGCCCGGTTTGCCTAAAATTCCTGCTGCCTATTCCATGGATGTTGATGAGAATGGAAATATCAGTGGATTATTCTAGCAGGACTTTGACGAATTGTGTTTTTTTGTGTACTTTAAACCATAGGATATTTTACCTGAAAATATCTAGGATGCAGGAGGTTTTGCATGTTTGAAAGAATTGAGTGGAAGGATTCCTATAATCTTGATGTGGCAACAATTGACAGTCAGCATCAGCAGTTGGTGGTGATTGCCAATGAGTTGTATGACTTGGCCAATGGAGACAAGGAGGAATACAAAAAGGGAATCTTTGCTGCCCTAAAAAAACTGGTTGACTATACAGATTATCACCTCAAGTTTGAGGAGGATTTTTTGCGGTCAAAGGGTTATCCCCAGATTGACTTCCACAAGATGCAGCACGACCAGTTCATTTCTCAAATCAATGCTCAGGTGAAGAAGTTGACCGATCCCCATCAGCAGGACGGACTAGTTCTCTACGAGTATCTTTTGAAATGGCTGCTAAACCACATCGCCAAGTCTGACAGGGCATGGTCGCTCCATGTTTTGTCTCGCTGAGATAAAAATTTGACAGGTGAATTATACTCATCATATAAGCAGTAAAGGAGTTTTTTTATGAGTTGTGATCATAATTGCGGAAGCTGCGGACAGGATTGTTCTGCCCGTGACGTTCATGAAAGGTTAAATCCCAAAAGCCGCATCAAAAAGGTTATTGGTGTAGTGAGTGGAAAGGGTGGTGTAGGAAAGTCTCTGGTCACATCCATGCTGGCGGTGGCCATGACCCAGCGGGGAAAGCGGGCCGCCATCCTTGACGCTGACATCACCGGGCCGTCCATCCCCAAGGCCTTCGGTCTCAAGGGGCGGGTTACTGGGGAAGAAAATGAGATTTATCCCATGGTGAGCCGTGACGGTGTGCAGGTGATGTCCATCAACTTCCTGCTGGAGAACGAGACGGATCCGGTGGTGTGGCGTGGTCCAATCATCGCAGGGGCTGTAAAGCAGTTCTGGTCCGACGTGGTGTGGGATAATGTGGACTATATGTTTGTGGATATGCCCCCCGGGACAGGTGACGTTCCCCTTACAGTATTCCAGTCACTGGACATCTGCGGCATCATCGTGGTGGCAACGCCCCAGGAACTGGTGGGAATGATTGTGGAGAAGGCCGTGAAGATGGCCAGCATGATGAGCATTCCCGTGGTTGGGCTGGTGGAGAACATGAGCTACGTCAAGTGTCCCGACTGCGGCAAGGAAATCAGGATTTTTGGTGAAAGCAAGGTTGATGCCGTTGCTGCATCTTACAACATTCCTGTGCTGGCCCGCCTCCCCATTGACCCTGCTGTAGCCTCTGCTGTAGATGCAGGTGGAATAGAGAATGTTGATGTGTCTGCCATGGACAGGGCCGTTGATACTCTTGAAGGTTGTAGATGCAGCCACTAGAACCAGATGAGGAGCGAGAATCCTTGATCCGGCAGTCTCCAAAAGCAAGGGAGGCTATGGACTTGTTCCGCCAGGGGTACAACTGTGCCCAGGCGGTCCTGGTCGCCTTCTGCAAGGATTTGGGACTGGATGAACAGCAGGCTTTGATGCTGTCCTCATCTTTTGGAGGTGGCATTGGCCGTATGCGCGAGGTTTGCGGGGCTGTTAGTGGGATGGCTATGGCAGCTGGCTTGGCAAGGGGCTACACTGACCCAAGGGCAAGCAGTGAAAAGGCTGCCCACTATGAGCGGATTCAAAAGATGGCGAACAAGTTTCGGGAAAAAAACGGCTCCATCGTCTGCCGGGAGCTTTTGGGTCTTACAAGGCCCGGTCCCGATTCTCCTGTTCCCGAAGAAAGGACCGCAGACTACTACAGGAAGCGTCCTTGCGACATCCTGGTAGGTCAGTGTGCGGCTATTCTAGAGCAAGAACTTGGAAAAAGGGACTGACAGTTCTCAGTCCTCCTCTTTCCAGACGGTGGTTCTGTTCCTGCCGCCTTCCTTCGACTGATACAAGGCCCTGTCGGCCTGCTGAATCAACTTGTCCAGGGAGAAGGTGTTTTTTTCCTCTTGGTAGCACATACCAATGCTCACTGTTATGTGGTCAGAGATTTTAGATGCCTTGTGAGGAATCTGTAGTTTTTCCAGTTTCTGAAGAATATGGCTGCAGATAGACTGGGCTATGGGGTCTGTTACCTTGTTTAATAGTACCAGAAATTCTTCTCCTCCATATCGAATTACAATGTCGTTGCTTCTCACAGAATCCAGCAGCATTTGGGCCACCTGTTTGAGGACTTGGTCTCCGGCCATGTGACCGTAGCTGTCGTTGTATAGTTTGAAGAAGTCAATGTCAATCATAAGAACTCCAAAAAACTCTGGAGTGCCCTTTCTCCTATACAAACCTGCAAGTTGGTTCAATTTCTTGCGGTTGTTGACTCCCGTGAGCTGGTCGGTAAGATTTTTTGTGCTAAGCAATCGGAACAGGATGAGAATAATGGTAAGGCTACAGGTAACCACGACAATGACAAGAACTGCCATCAAGTTTATTTGTTTCAGGCGGGAATTGTCCTGACGCAAATAGCTGTTTTCCCGATAATACTCAGAAAATTCCAGATAAGCCCTTTGAAGAATTTGGGTAAATTCCTTGTTAATGGCAAGCATGTCTTGGTAAACTTGTATCAGTTTTTCCTGTTGATTTGTTTCCTTGTATATTTTTTCCAGAAGAACCAGCGCCTCCTTTTCAAAGGTCGGCTCGTAGCTCCCCTTCGAATTCAGTAGGTTTTCAAGAATCTCCTGAGCTTTTTGAAACTCACCAGTATGCAAGAGGTAGTTGCAGTGGGTAATGGTTGCAGCCTGCTCGCCTCCAATAATAAAGTTATCATCATTTTCCTCATAAAAATCCGCAGCCTGTTTCAAGTGCAACTGAGCTTGATGAAGATTTCCTTCCATCATGAATACATTTGCCAAAATATCGTGAATACTTGCCTCAACCTCCCTCACCTCGTTTTCATTGATTTTAGGAAGCAAACCTTGCAATTCTAATATGATTGCCCGTGCCTTCTGATGTTTTCCCAGCTTAAGATAAGACTCAGCTAATTGCAGGTAGAAAATGTAATTGTAAAACTCCTCCTGCTTCCGGTCAATGAGCTCCTCGTACATTTCAACGGCACTTTCATAATTTTCCAAAAGCAGATGGATATTTGCGATATACTCCTGTGCAAACAAGAGCTCGTATTCCATCTCAGGGGTAAGAGGCTGGTTTGCCAGCAGAATTTCCACATCGTAGAGTCTGCGGATGCTTCTGACATAGTCCTCACCATTATACTCAAGCATGGCAATGGTATTTAAAATCCATACCTTTGTATAGGTTTCCAGGCTGGGGGTAGCCTCAAGATAGTTCTCCATAAGGGAGATGGCTTCCTTTTTTCCTTCAGGTGTCGAAATCAAGGTTGAAACCATTTCCCACAAAAAAACTGTCTTGTTTGCCATGGGCGGATATCCTGTCAAAAAAACCAGGGCGTTTGTAATGGCTGAAACATCTCCCGTTCCTGTCATTTTTTCAGTGCAGGAATTGATAAAAAAATATGTGTAGATGGAAAGGGCGGGGTCTGCCTTGGGATTGATTAGGCTTTTTGTAAAAAACTCCTGTGCCTGCTCATAATTTTTTTCATTCAAGCAGTCCATTCCTCTAAGAAAATACTCTTCCTTGGAGTTCTCTTTGTAGTCTAGATTTTCTGGAGCCTGCCAAGTGCCCTTGTTCTCATAAAATGCATCAAGAGCCTGGACCAAGGGAGACTGCTCTACTGTAGTTTCGTCCGAAGCCACCCTCTCAATCCACAATAAGGCGACGATAAGAACAACAAAGGGAATACCCAGGATTAAATACTGCTTTATATTTCCCACGCCTTGCTTCTCCTTGAATTTTATCGAGCAAACACTTTTCTTGCTCGTTCTGCCGGTGCTGCGGCAAAATATTCCTCCAGCTGTTGGAGACAGCCTTCTGGAGTAGGGTGATTATGGAGCCTCGTTCTCAGGTGGTGGGCGAACTGCACATTGTCACTATAAAAGGCAAAAAAACGCTGTAGCCGGGTTTTATAAAACTCTTGGGGTTGAAAATGCTGCAGCTGCTCAATAAAGTTACGGGCTGTCTCCAGCAAATCCACCGTGAATTCTCCTGAGGAGACTTGTTGCCCTGTGGCTCTGTAGTCGGCAATCTGCTTGAAAACCCATGGTTTTTGTGCCGCAGCCCTGCCAATCATAATGCCACTGATACCGGAGCCTTGTTCCTGGGCTTTTTTTGCGCTGGCTCCATCTGAAACTCCTCCGTTCAGCACCACTTGGATAGAATATCCTTTTTCTCCGATATAATCAACCAATTTTTTTACATATTCCAATCTAGGTGGATTACGATATTTTTCCTTTTTTGTGCGTGGATGAAGGGCAATTTGTTGAACACCTCTTTGGGCCAACATATCAACAAAGGAGAAGAAACCCTCTGTGGTAAAATCCTCATCTCCCAATCTCAGCTTCACGCTGAACCGCTTGCCGGCTCCACGAACCACCGCTCCCACCTGTTCCACCAGCTCCTCCGTCTCCCTCCGCTCCTTCAGCATCCAGGCGATTCCCGCCCCGGCTCTAACAATGTCAGGGGCACAGCAGCCCATGTTGATGTCCACTCCAATGCCGTCCATTTGCGACAGCATTTTGGCAGCCTCCACCATGGCGGGAATCTTGCCGCCGGTT